>NZ_CP132311.1:3702500-3964868 GCF_030733845.1 Shinella zoogloeoides | reverse complement strand
CGGCTGCGGGCTGCCGACCGGGCGGCGCGGCTGGGCCTGCGGCGCGGGCTGCTCGATGACGGCATCCTCGGCGACGCCGATGCGGACGCCGCGGGTCGCGGTGCGCACCAGGATTTCCACCTTGAGGATTTCCGCATCTTCCTGCTGGAAGAGATTGGTGATGAGGTCGAGGTAGCGGTTGTTGATCCACGACTTCAGGAAGGTCGTCGGCACCGAGAGGCGCACGAGGCTCTTCGACATGGAGTGGATCTTCAGGCGTCCAAACCAGCTCGCGAAGACATCCGGGCCGACTTGCGCTTTCAGGCGCGCACTGACCCGGTCGAAGATCGCGTCTTGCTTCATGTCGGATGGAACTCCCGCCGCCTGCACCCCTTCTTGCGGGAGCGCCTGTCTTGCATTTTCCCCGTTCGCGAATGCACCAGCCGTCCTGGCCGTATTCATCTGCATCTTGCCGCCTTTCATGCTTCTTCGCCACGTCGGCATTCCTGCCGGCGCCTTTCCTGTTTGCCGTCACCCCACCGCGCCGAGCCATGGCTCGGTACGGGATCTGGCGCCCCGACCGCACCGGCCCCCATTCCGGTGCAATCCCTGTTTCCGAACACAAGCGCGACCCCGACGACCCGGCTTCATGCCCGATCCCCATCGTCCCGTTTGCGATCCTGCCGTCCGCTCCCTCGTCGAACGCCCGGCAGGCATGCACGTCATCACCCGACCGTCCTCGCGGTCTTGCAACCGGCGCAACAGAAGTCGCAAAAAGCCTTTGCCAGAGTGCCAGAGGCATCTGGGGCAAGCTTTGCCGGTTTGATGATTTTACGAAGCGGACCCGCTCCGTTACAGAGGACAAACAACCACCGCTGCCTTGAGAGACAGTCTTGTCGGCGATCATTTTAAGGCTTTGTCCGCGCCCCCTGTGGGAAGCATTTAGGCAGGATCAGGTACCAAGATCAATCACGAATTTTACGCAAAATTAAGGGGCGGGCGTTGACTCGGAAGACCGTTCCTGACTCGGAATCGCCCCCTCGCGGGAGAATCCATTACGAATCAATGGCTTTGTTTTCGGGCCGTTTTCGGAACGCCGATAAAACGAAAAAAATAAAAATTCGCTTGACTCAAATTGCTGTCAAACTCCCGCAACGAAAGCGCGGCGGCGGGGGACAACCTCCCGCAAGTAACTGAATCTAAAGGATTTTCTTCGTCACT
Organism: Shinella zoogloeoides; assembly: GCF_030733845.1. Taxonomy (NCBI): domain Bacteria; kingdom Pseudomonadati; phylum Pseudomonadota; class Alphaproteobacteria; order Hyphomicrobiales; family Rhizobiaceae; genus Shinella; species Shinella zoogloeoides. The sequence continues at coordinate 3,963,668 of NZ_CP132311.1, read as the reverse complement.
CTTTTGACACGATCCAGCCTTGCGGATTAACCATGGCAGGGCCGAAAAAGCAAAGAAAAAGCCCGGCGCAAGCGCCGGGCTTTTTCTAATATTGCATAGCTCGACGGGCTATCAGGCCGACATCGTCTTCACGCGGTTCGCCAGACGCGAGACCTTGCGGGATGCTGTGTTGGAATGAAGCACGCCCTTGGTGGCAGCGCGCATCAGTTCCGGCTGGGCAGCCTTGAGGGCGGCAGCGGCGACAGCCTGGTCGCCAGAGGCGATTGCCTCTTCGACCTTGCGGATGAAGTTGCGGACGCGCGAGCGGCGCGACTTGTTGACTGCGGTGCGCGCGGCGATCTTGCGGGTCGCCTTCTTTGCCGACGTTGTATTGGCCATGGATGCCTCTCTTCAGAAATCTGACACAAACTCCGCCCTCGCCGTGCCGGGTCACTGCGACCTGTCATCAAAGCAATTCGGGAGCAATATCGGAAAACCTCAGAATTCGGCTTTCCAAACTGTGGGCGGCGTATAGCGGGAAACCGCGAAGACGTCAACGCGGATTCTGCAAGAAACGCCGCCCCGTGGCTTCAGCGATGCCGGAAGGCCGGCTTGCGCTTCTCGATGAAGGCCGCCATGCCCTCTTTCTGGTCCTCCGTGGCGAAGAGCGCGTGGAACAGCCGGCGCTCGGCGCGCATGCCTTCCGAGAGCACCGTCTCATAGGCCCGGCCTACCGCTTCCTTGGCCATCATGGTAGCGGGCAGGGAGTGGCTCGCGATCTTCTCCGCTGCCGCCAGCGCCTCTTCCATCAGCTTTTCCGGCGCCACGACGCGGGCGACGAGGCCGGACCGCTCCGCCTCGGCGGCGTCCATCAGCCGGCCGGTGAGAACGAGGTCCATCGCCTTCGACTTGCCGAGCGCCCGCGTCAGGCGCTGCGTGCCACCCATGCCGGGAATGATGCCGAGCGTGATCTCCGGCTGGCCGAACTTCGCCGTCTCGGACGCGATGATGAAATCGCACATCATGGCAAGCTCGCAGCCGCCGCCGAGCGCAAAGCCGCTGACGGCGGCGATCATCGGCTTGCGGCAGCCGGCGACGTCGTCCCAGCCGGCGGCAAGATCCTCGACCATGGCGTCGGCAAAGCCGTAGGGCTGCATCTCCTTGATGTCGGCGCCCGCGGCAAAGGCCTTTTCCGAGCCGGTAATGATGATCGCGCCGATGCCGGCATCGGCCTGAAAGCCGGCAAGCACGTCCTTCAGCTCGTCGAGCAGCCGGCGGTTCAGCGCATTGAGCGCCTGCGGCCGGTTGAGCGTGACGAGGCCGACGCGCCCGAGCGTCTCCACCAGCAGGGTTTCATAGGCCATGTGTTCTTTCCTCCTGAAATCTATTTCTGGCAGACGGCGCAATGGAAGGTCGACCGGCCGCTCTGCACGATGCGGCCGATCGTGCCCGTGCAGCCCGGCGTGCGGCAAGGCTCCTTTTCCTGGTCGTAGACGGAAAAGGAATGCTGGAAGTAGCCGAGCGAACCGTCGGCGCGGATGTGGTCGCGCAGGGTCGAGCCGCCCGCCTCGATGGCGTCGGCGATTACCTCGCGGATCGCCTGCGTCAGCGCGACAAGCTCCTTCTTCGGCTTGCCCGCCGCCGTCACCAGCGTTCCGGCCAGCCGCTCCGGCGAGAGGTGCGCGCGCCACAGCGCCTCGCAGACATAGATGTTGCCGAGACCGGCAATATTCTTCTGGTCGAGCAGCGCGGCCTTCAGCGGCGTCTGCCGGCCGCGGAACTTTGCGGCGATATAGTCCGCGTCGAGTGTGTTGCCGGTCGGCTCGGCGCCGAGATCGCGGAAGAAGGCATGGCCGGCAAGATCCTCGCGCCGCGCGAGATCCATGAAACCGAACCGGCGCGGATCGTTGTAGACGACACGGCGCTCGCCTTCGGGCGTCTCCAGATGGAAGACGACATGGTCGTGGCGCGTGTCCTTGCTGCGCGGCATGTGGAAGTCGCCGGGCGTCTCGCCGCTATCCGCGCCCTCCACCCGGAACGAGCCGGACATGCCGAGATGGGCGATCACCACATCGCCGCCTTCGAGGTCGATCAGGAGATATTTGGCGCGGCGGCCGAGCGAGAGGACCCGGCGGCCGGACAGCGCCTCGGAAAAGGCGGGCGGGAAGGGAAAGCGCAGGTCCGGCCGGCGCAGCTCCGCCCGGCGGATGCGCGATCCCTCCATGACGGGCGCAAGGCCGCGCTTGACCGTTTCCACTTCCGGCAATTCCGGCATGTCCGTCTCCTTGAAGGCGATTTAACCTTGAGCGCATTTGCCGCGGCCGGGCATTTCCCTCTCGGCAATCTATGTCCTATATACCCGGCGACGCGACGCGCACGGTGTTCAGATAGCGCGCCGGAGCGCAATTCGCTATGGTCTTGGCAGCATTCAGTCTGCGACAGACCGGCCCATGGAGAATGACGATGACCGAACAGCGCACATCCGCAGACGGCGGCATGGAAACCTCCTACGGCTTCCGGCAGGTGCGGGAAGGCGAGAAGCAGGCGCTCGTCAACGACGTCTTCCACAAGGTCGCCAAGCGCTACGACATCATGAACGACGTCATGTCCGCCGGCCTGCACCGGGCCTGGAAGGACGCGATGATCGCGAGCCTCAACCCGCGCAAGGACCCGTCCTACAAGGTGCTGGACGTCGCCGGCGGCACGGGCGACATCGCGTTCCGCATCGTGGAGGCTTCCGAGCGCCTGGCGCACGCCACCGTGCTCGACATCAACGGTTCGATGCTTTCCGTCGGCGCCGACCGCGCGGCGAAGAAGGGTCTTTCCGCCAATCTCGACTTCGTCGAGGCCAATGCCGAGGAACTGCCCTTCGAGGCCGGCACCTTCGACGCCTATACGATCGCCTTCGGCATCCGCAACGTGCCGCGCATCGACGTGGCGCTGTCGGAGGCCTATCGCGTACTAAAGCGCGGCGGCCGCCTGCTCGTGCTCGAATTTTCCGAGGTCGACATGCCGCTGCTCGACAAGGTCTACGACGCCTGGTCGTTCAATGCGATCCCGCAGTTCGGCAAGATGATCACCGGCGATGCCGAGCCCTACCAGTATCTGGTGGAATCGATCCGCAAGTTCCCCAATCAGCAGGATTTTGCCGCGATGATCCGCACGGCCGGCTTTTCGCGCGTCAACTTCACCAATTATACAGGCGGCATCGCGGCGCTGCATTCGGGCTGGAAGCTTTGAGCATGGCTTGCCCCTCTTCCAAGGATAGCCTTCCCGCATGAGCGTTATCGGCGCCTATCTTCGCCTCGCCCGCGTGGGCTGGGTCCTCGTGCGCGAGGGTGTCGTCTCGGCGCTGCCGACCGACGGCATGCCGCCGCTCGCCCGCACGGCGCACGCCTTTGCCGGTCTTTTCGAGCGCCGCAAGGCGGCGCGGCAAGACCGCGGCGACCGGCTTGCCCGGGCCATCGAACGCCTCGGCCCTTCCTATGTGAAGATGGGCCAGTTCCTGGCGACGCGGCCGGACGTGGTCGGCGCCGAGATCGCCGTCGAGCTTTCCGCCCTGCAGGACCGCATGGCGACCTTCCCGCGCGAGGCGGCGGTCGCCACGGTGGAGGGCTCGCTCGGCCGCACGCTCGATGATCTCTATGTGGAATTCGGCGATCCGGTCGCCGCCGCCTCTATCGCGCAGGTCCACCCCGCGATCGTGCGCGATGCGGCCGGCGAACGCCGCGTCGCGGTCAAGGTCATCCGTCCCGGCGTGCGGCAGCGTTTCGCCCATGACCTCGAAGCGATGTATGCCGCCGCCCACCTCCAGGAGAAAATCCTGCCCAACACGCGCCGGCTGAAGCCGGTGGAGGTGACGCGTACGCTCGAGCAGACGACGAAGGTCGAGATGGATCTTCGGCTGGAGGCTGCAGCACTTTCAGAACTCGGCGAGAATACCGGGGACGACCCCGGCTTTCGCGTGCCGAAGGTCGACTGGGAGCGCACCGGGCGCGACGTCGTCACCATGGAATGGATCGACGGCATCAAGATGTCGGATGTCGAGGGCCTCAGCGCCGCCGGCCACGATCTCGACAAGCTCGCCGACACGCTGATCCAGTCGTTTCTGCGCCACACGCTGCGCGACGGCTTCTTCCATGCCGACATGCACCAGGGCAACCTCTTCGTCGATCCCGAGGGCGTGATCGTCGCCGTCGACATGGGCATCGTCGGACGGCTCGGCAAGAAGGAGCGCCGCTTCCTCGCCGAAATCCTCTACGGCTTCATCACGCGCGACTACCAGCGCGTCGCCGACGTGCATTTCGAGGCGGGCTACGTGCCCTCGCATCACAATACGGCGAGCTTCGCCCAGGCGATCCGCGCCATCGGCGAGCCGATCCACGGTCAGCCGGCCGAGACGATCTCCATGGCCAAGCTGCTGACGCTGCTCTTCGAGGTGACGGAACTCTTCGACATGGAGACCCGCACCGAGCTCGTCATGCTGCAGAAGACCATGGTGGTGGTGGAAGGCGTGTCGCGCACGCTGAACCCGCGCTTCAACATGTGGAAAGCTTCGGAAGGCGTCGTCGGCGACTGGATCCGCGACAATCTCGGCCCGAAGCGCCTCCTGACGGACCTGCGTGACGGCGCCCATGCCGCCCTGAGGCTGGCCGAGGCCGTGCCGGACATCGCCGCCAAGGCGGAAAAGCTTTCGCAGGATTTCACCTCGATGGCCGAAAGGGGCCTGCGGTTCGATCCTGAAACCGCCGAGGCGATCGGCCGCTCGGAGGCCCGCCACAGCCGGTCCGGCCGCCTTGCACTCTGGATCATCGCGGCGACGCTCGTCTATATCGCCTGGACGGTGAGCTAGGCAGATGCACCGCTTGACCGGCACCGGGCGGGCGCTAGTCTCTTCTCATGACCGAAAAGCCGATGAGCATCACCGAACCGCAGCCCTTCCTCGAACGGGCGCGCCGGCAATTGCGCGGCCTCTATTTCGGGCGTGACCGGGAAGCTATCCGCTTCCAGGTGGCGATGCTGCTGCTCGACATCGCCGTGCTCTGCTTCTTCATCGCGGGGCCATATCTGCGCAAGGGCTCGGCCTACATCGTCATCGACTATTTCGTCGCCGTGGTCATCGCCTTCGAACTCGGCGCGCGGGCGCTGATCGCGCCGAACCTGCGCTACTGGGCGATGCGGCCGATGACCTGGGTGGACATCGTGATCCTCGGCACACTGCTGTTTCCCAACCAGTTGCACAACTTCGCCTTCCTGCGTGTGCTGCGCATCTGGGCAATCAGCCAGAGCAAGCTGGTCACGCTGCTTCTACGCCGGTTCGGCTATGGCGACCTGGAGGACATCATTCAGGCCTGCGTGAACTTCCTCGTCTTCCTCTTCCTGGTCACCGGCTTCGTCTACAGCAACTTCTTCTACAACGCGGACGGGTTCACCGGCTTCGTCGATGCACTCTACTTTTCCGTCGCCACGGTCACTACGACGGGTTTCGGCGACATTACGCTGCCCGGCACGCTCGGCAAGCTGACCTCCATCGTCACCATGATCATCGGCATCTCGCTCTTCGTGCGGCTCGCGCAGGCGATCTTCCGGCCCTTCAAGGTGAATTTCCCCTGCCCGCAATGCGGCCTCACGCGCCACGAAGCGGACGCCGTGCACTGCAAGGCTTGCGGCCATGTGCTGAACATTCCCGACGAGGGCGCCTGACGGCCTGCCGCCGAAACGGCTTGGAAAAGCCCTTTCAAAGGGATAGGACGTTTTGAAAGCCCTTGACGGGGCCGACCACGAGCCCGGGACCCGCCATGCCGCTTGCAGGAAAACGCATCCTCCTCGTCATCTCCGGCGGCATCGCCGCCTACAAGAGCCTCGATCTCATCCGCCGCCTGCGCGAGCGCGGCGCCGAGGTCCGGCCCGTCATGACGGCAGGCGCACAGCAATTCGTCACGCCGCTCGCCGTCGGGGCGCTTTCCTCCGGCCATGTCTATACCGACCTCTTTTCCCGCGAGGACGAGCAGGATGTCGGGCATATCCGGCTGGCGCGCGACTGCGACCTCATCGTCGTCGCTCCCGCGACGGCCGACCTGATGGCCAAGATGGCGAACGGCCTTGCCGACGACCTCGCCTCGACCGTGCTGCTTGCTACCGACAGGCCGGTCCTGATCGCGCCCGCCATGAATCCGAAGATGTGGGCGCATGCCGCGACACGCCGCAATGTCGAGACGCTACGTAAGGACGGCCTCTCCTTTATCGGTCCCAATGCCGGCGAAATGGCGGAAGGCGGCGAGGCGGGCCTCGGGCGCATGGCCGAGCCGTTGGAGATCGTCGCGGCCGCGGAAGGCCTGCTCGATGACAGCGCGAAACCGCTCGCCGACCGCAAGGCCATCGTGACCTCCGGCCCGACCCATGAGCCGATCGACCCGGTGCGCTATATCGCCAACCGCTCCTCCGGCCGCCAGGGCCATGCCATCGCCGCCGCCCTTGCCCGGCTCGGCGCCGAGGTGACGCTCGTTTCCGGCCCGGTCGCCCTGCCCGATCCGCATGGCGTCAAGGTCGTCAGGGTGGAACGGGCCGAGGAGATGCTTCAGGCCGTGCTCTGCGCGCTGCCGGCGGATATCGCCGTCATGGTCGCCGCTGTCGCCGATTGGCGCGTGGCGACGGCAAACACGGAAAAGATCAAGAAGAAACCGGGCGAAGGCCCGCCGCCGCTGATGCTGGCGGAGAACCCCGATATCCTCAAGACCGTCGGCCATCATGCGAAGCGTCCGAAGGTCGTCGTCGGCTTTGCCGCCGAGACGCAGGACGTGGAAAACAACGGCCGGGTGAAATTGCAGAAGAAGGGCGCCGACCTCATCGTCGCCAATGACGTTTCACCCGAAACCGGGATCATGGGCGGCACCCGCAACAGCGTGAAGCTGATCACCGCCGGCGGTGTCGAGCAATGGCCGGATCTCTCGAAGGACGACGTGGCGGCCCGTCTTGCCGGCTGGATCGCCGAACGGCTTACCTGACGAGGGCGAGCCTGGCTTCCATCGTGCCGGCCGGGCGGCCGGCGGGCGAGAAGATACGCACGTCGACGCCGTTTTCCCCGAGCACCACCGCGCTGCCGTCAGGGATTTCCACCCATGCTTCCGTGTCGTCGTTCAGCGGCTCGGAGACGAGGCAGTAGCCGCCCGTCGCGCCCATCGGCGCGGCATAGAGCGTCGGCGCCGCATAATCCGTCGCATAGCGCACCGCATAGAGCTGGTCGCCATCGGTGAAGGCAGCCGTGAAGCGCACGAGCACGCGGCGCTCCAGATGCGCGGCAAGACGCTCGACGAAGGCGATCGTCTCGGCCATGGCGCCGAGCGGATCGCGGGCAAGGCCGAATTGCAGCGCGAGCAGGAACAGCAGTTCCGAATCCGTCGAGCCGGTGCGGGCATTGTAGAGGTCGTTGTCGAGCATGGTTTCGAGCGGCCGGCGCAGATGCTCGAAATCGGCGATCTGGCCGTTGTGCATGAAGGACCAGATGCCGTTGACGAAGGGGTGGCAATTGTCGCGCCGCGTGCCGCCGCCCGTCGCCGCGCGCACATGGGCGAGGAAGAGCGGCGAACGGACCTGCCGGGCGATGCTTCTGAGGTTGCAGTCGGACCAGGCGGGCAGGATATCGCGGTAGCGGCCGGGCTCCGGCCGCTCGCCATACCAGGCGATGCCGAAGCCGTCGCCGTTGGTGGCCGTCTTGGCGCGGGTGGCGCAATGGGATTGTTCGATCAGCGAGTGAGCGGGCGAGGACACCAGTTCCTCGAGGTAAAGCGGCTCTCCGCGATAGGCTGCCCAACGGCACATGACGCAATTCTCGCTTCAAAGGACCGGCGCGAACCGGTGTTGGATCAAATGCATTAACCATGGCACTGCCCGGATTTTCAACGCAAATGGGAAAAATTGCGTTAACGAATGTAAACGGGCGGAAACCATGTGTGTCATGATGACGACATCGGCCGAAGCTGGCAGTTTCCGGCGGAACAGCCAGCTGCGCCCGCTGTTGACGGCGCGGCGCCAGCCTCTATCCTCATCCATCGCAGGATGGAGGACGGCAGGCATGCGGATCGACGGGCAATGCCATTGCGGCTTCGTGACCTATGAGGCCGAGATCGACCCGGATGCGGTCTCCATCTGTCATTGCACGGATTGCCAGCGGCTGACCGGCTCGCCCTACCGCGTGACCGCCAGCGTGCCGAGCACAGCCGTACGCCTCACCGGAAACCGGCCGAAGCTCTATACAAAGACCGCCGACAACGGTCGCAAGCGCCTGCAATATTTCTGCCCCGAATGCGGCTCGCCGCTCTTCACCACCGGCACCGGCGAGGATGCCGAAACCTGGGGCATCCGCTGGGGCAGCATCAACCAGCGCGCCGGCCTCAGACCGACGAGCCAGATCTGGTGCGATTCCGCCATGGACTGGTTCGGCGAGATCGCGGCGCTGCCCGGCGAGAAGCGGGATTGAACCGTGGCGACCGGGCGCTTCCAGATCGTCAGAACGGGCATCGACGGCATCGAGGCCGTGATGGCCGACAGCCGGCATAGTTTTGCCCGGCACACGCACGACACCTACGGCATCGGCGTCGTGGAACGCGGCGCGCAGGTATCGGCGAGCGGGCGCGGCATGGTCGAGGCCGAGGCCGGCAACACGATCACCGTCAACCCCGGCGAGGTGCATGACGGCGCGCCCTTGGGTGACGCCCCGCGCGCCTGGCGCATGCTCTACCTGCAGCCCGCCATCGTTGCGGCAGCGGCGCAGGACATCTTCGAGGGAGGGCCGCGCGAGGAATTCCACGCACCGGTGCTGGACGACCGGCGCATCGCGGGGCTCGTTTCGGCAACCCTCGCGATCCTGCTGGACCGGCACGCGGCGCGTCTCGGCCGCGACGAGCGCCTTCTCCTGCTGCTGGCCGCCGTGCTGCGCGAGCAGACACCGCATGAGAACAGCCTTGCCGCATCACCCATCGGCCGCGTCCGCGACCGGCTCGACGGCGATCCAGCCTCGGCCGTGACGCTGGAGGACCTTGCCGCAGAAAGCGGGCTCGGCCGTTTCCGGCTGGTGCGCGATTTCGCCCGCATCACCGGTCTGACGCCGCATGCCTACCTGCTCCAGCGCCGGACGGAGCTGGCACGCCGGCTGATCGCCGCCGGCAGGCCGCTTGCGGAAGCCGCCGTCGAGGCGGGTTTTGCCGATCAGAGCCACATGACGCGCAATTTCACGCGGCGCTACGGCTATACGCCCGGCGCCTACCTCGCCGCCCGCGCCTGAACTCCCGCAATTTCGTTCAAGACCACGCGCGTCCTTCCGGTGTTCCCTGCCCTTCCGAAGTCACAGGGAAACCGCCATGACCACCGAATTCCTCATCACCTCGCTCGTCGTCATCCTCCTGCCCGGCACGGGCGTGATCTACACGCTGGCGCTCGGCATCAGCGGCGGTTTTCGCGCGGGCCTCTTCGCCGCCTTCGGCTGCACGCTCGGCATCGTCCCGCATATCCTCGCTAGCGTCGTCGGCCTTGCCGCCGTGCTGCATGCGAGCGCCCTTGCCTTCGAGGTGCTGCGATATATCGGCGTCACCTACCTTCTCTTCATCGCCTGGAGCCTTGTGCGGGACAGCAGCACGCTTGATCTCGGGCCGCAACAGGCGCCGGCGGAGAAGGCATTCCGCATCGTGCGCAAGGGCATCCTCACCAATGTCTTCAACCCGAAGCTCTCGCTGTTCTTTCTCGCCTTCCTGCCGCAGTTCATCCCGGCGCAGGCGTCAAACGCCACTCAGCAGATGCTTGTCCTCGGTGGCGTCTTCATGCTGCTCACCTTTCTCGTCTTCGCCGTCTATGCCGCGCTCGCGGCCGGTCTGCGCCAACAGGTGCTGAGCCGGCCAAAAATCATGGTGTGGACGCAGCGCGGCTTCGCCGCCGCCCTCGGCCTGATGGGTCTCAGGCTTGCGCTGGCGGATCGCTGACGATCAGGCCCAGAGCGCGTGGAAGTGATGGAGCGGCCCATGGCCGGCGCCGACGGTGAGCGTATCCGACGCGCGCACGGCGCCGGCGATGAAGCTCTTTGCCTCGGCGACGGCATCGGCAAGCCGCCGCCCCTTGCCGAGTTCGGCGGCGATCGCGCTCGACAGCGAGCAGCCGGTGCCGTGGGTGTTGCGCGTCAAGACGCGCACGCCCTCAAACCAGCGCACCCCATCCGCCGTCGCCAACACATCAGGGCTTTCACCGCCGGCCAGGTGCCCGCCCTTCAGCAGCACCGCCTTCGGGCCGAGCGACAGCAGCCGCTTCGCCTGATCCTCCATGCCCTGCCTGTCGCCGGCCTCCCGCTCGCCCAGCAGGGCGGCCGCTTCCGGCAGGTTCGGCGTCAGCACCGCCGCGAGCGGCAGCAGGCGGCGGGTGAGCGCGGCCACGGCTTCCTGTGCCAGCAGCGAGGCGCCGCCCTTGGCCACCATGACCGGATCGAGCACCACCGGCGCGCCGCGATGATTTTGCAGGGCATCCGCCACGGCCTCGGCGATTTCCGCCGAGGCGATCATGCCGATCTTCACCGCATCGACCCTGATATCGCCGAACACATCGGCGATCTGCGCGGCGACGAAGGCCGGCGGCACGAGATGCACGCCGGATACGCCTTGCGTGTTCTGCGCCGTCAGCGCGGTCAGAACCGCCATGCCGTAGGTACCGCGCGCGGCGAAGGTCTTGAGATCGGCCTGGATGCCCGCGCCGCCCGAGGGATCGGAGCCCGCGATGGAAAGGATGTTTGCGATTGTCTCGGCCATTTCGCCCCCCTGCGGGCGGAAGCGGTCTCCGGACAGCGGCGATGCGGCCCGATCGACTCCCTCCGCCGGCATGATCCGGTTCAGGTTCAAAGGGTGCTTCTCAGCCCGCCGTTCGGCGGACGCCCCTGTCTCGGAGAGGTTTTCGCAAATGATGAGACACATGTCACCTTGAAAGTGACAGGTGTCCGTTAAGCCTTGGTGACGTGGTATTCCTTGATGGCGACCATCTTGATGGCCGAATAGCGCTCCGCCTCGTATCGCAGCGAGAAGGCGTCCTGCGCCAGGAATACCGGATCGCCATCGAGGTCGCGGGCGATGTCGCCGCGGCGCTGGGTGACGAACTTGTCGAGTTCGGCCGGGCTGTCCGACGAAATCCAGCGGCAGACGGAGAAGCGCGACATTTCGAAGGAGACCGGCAGGCCGTATTCCGCCGAAAGCCGCTCCTTCAGCACGTCGAGCTGCAGCGCGCCGACGACGCCGACGATGGCCGGGGAACCGTCTTCCGGCGAGAAGAGCTGCACGACGCCCTCCTCGGCCATCTGCTGGAGCGCCTCCTTCAGCTTCTTGGCCTTCATCGCGTCTTCCAGCCGCACGCGGCGCAGGATTTCCGGCGCGAAGTTTGGCACGCCCTCGAAGACCAGCGCTTCGCCTTCCGTCAGCGTATCGCCGATCCTGAGCGTGCCGTGGTTGGGGATGCCCACCACGTCGCCGGCATAGGCCGTATCGGCAAGCTGGCGCTGCGAGGCGAAGAAGAACTGCGGCGCCGACAGGCCGATCTGCTTGCCCGTGCGGGCAAGGCGCACCTTCATGCCGCGCTCCAGCATGCCGGAGCAGACGCGGGCGAAGGCGATGCGGTCGCGGTGATTGGGATCCATGTTCGCCTGGATCTTGAAGACGAAGGCCGTCATCCTGTCTTCCGACGCATGCACCTTGCGCACATCCGCCACCTGGTCGCGCGGCGGCGGCGCGAAGGCGCCGAGCGCGTTGATGAGGTCGCGCACCCCGAAATTCCGCAGCGCCGAACCGAAGAAGACCGGCGTCAGATGGCCTTCGAGGAACGCCTCGCGGTCGAACGGGCGGCAGGCCTCGCGGGCAAGCTCCAGCTCCTCGATGAAGGCGGCGCGCTCGTTTTCCGGCAGGTTGCCGGCGACCACTGCCGCATCCTCGATCTTCGTCGGCTGTACCTGGGTGTCCGATCCGCGGAAGGTGCGGTCGGCGAGGTGATAGGAACCGCAGAACGTCTTCGAGCGGCCGACGGGCCAGGTGACCGGCGCGGTATCGAGCGCCAGCTTCTCTTCCACCTCGTCGAGGATCTCGAACGGATCGCGGCTCTCGCGGTCCATCTTGTTGACGAAGGTGATAATCGGGATATCGCGCAGGCGGCAGACCTCGAACAGCTTCAGCGTGCGCGGCTCGATACCCTTGGCGGCGTCGATGACCATGACGGCCGCATCCACCGCCGTCAGCGTGCGGTAGGTGTCATCCGCGAAGTCCTCGTGGCCGGGCGTATCGAGGATGTTGAAGACGTTGCCGTCATATTCGAAGGTCATCACCGAGGTGACGACCGAGATGCCGCGCTCGCGCTCGATCTTCATCCAGTCCGAGCGGGTCTGGATGCGGTCCTTCTTCGCCTTGACTTCGCCGGCGAGCTGGATGGCACCGCCGAAAAGCAGCAGCTTTTCGGTCAGCGTGGTTTTACCGGCGTCCGGGTGCGCGATGATCGCGAAGGTGCGGCGGCGGGAGACCGCCTCGGCAAGGGTTTCGGCCATTTTCTGCAATATCCTGTGAGTTGCCGCGGTCTTTACAGTCTCCGCCGGGAAGATGCAATTGACGGGGTGGCACTGCCGCCGGCTTATGGGCGCATGAACGCGCACGCCCCTTCCCAGCCCACGCTCTCTCTCCTCCGCCTGCCACATGGTGAGGGCATCGAGCTTCCCGCCTACGAGACATCAGGCGCCGCCGGCATGGACCTGCGCGCCGCCGTCGAGGCCGACGCCCCGCTGACGCTCGCCCCCGGAAAGCGGGCGCTGGTGCCGACCGGCCTCGTCTTCGAAATCCCGCATGGCTACGAGGGCCAGATCCGCCCGCGCTCCGGTCTCGCCTTCAAGCACGGCATCACCTGCCTCAACACGCCCGGCACCGTCGACAGCGACTATCGCGGCGAGGTGAAGGTGCTGCTTGCCAATCTCGGCGACGAGCCCTTCGTCATCGAGCGCGGCATGCGTATCGCCCAGATGGTGATCGCGCCCGTCACGCAGGTTGCCGTGCGCGAGGCGACCCAGGCCAGCGAAACCGCCCGCGGCGCCGGCGGCTTCGGCTCCACCGGCGTGCGCTGAACCATGTCCGACCGCACCGGGCTGACCTTCCGCTCCAACTATTTCGGCGATCCCACGGCATGGCGCGCGCTCGCCGGCCTTATGCAGGACGTCTTCGGCATCGACGTGACGGTGCTGGACCGGCTCGGCGGGCCGGACCCGAGCAGCGTCGCCTTCGGCTGGTTCGATACGGCGGGCGCCTGCATCGCCAACTTCACCGCCTTTTCGCTGCCGCTCATGGTGGAAGGCCGTGTCGTGCGCGCGGCGGGCCTGCAATCGGGCGCGGTGCGGCCGGATCATCGCGGCCGGGGCCTTTATGGCGACGTCGTGCAGGCAGCGCTGGCGCATTGCGATGCGGACGGCTTCGAGGCCGTTGCGCTGCTGACCGATACGCCTGCGCTCTACCGCCGCCATGGTTTCGAACCCGTGGAGCAGCACCGTTTCGCCGGCCCGGCGCCTGCAGGTGGAACGGCGCGTCCCGTGCGCCGCCTCGAGATCGGAAATGCGGCGGACATGGCGCTGCTCGGCAGGCTGCTCGATGACCGCGAGCCGGTATCCAGTCGGTTTGCACCGTTGCGGCAGAAGGAAATGTTCCTCTTCAACGCGAGCCTGATGCCGGACCTGCGGCTCGACCTGATGGACGAGAACATCGTTCTTGCCTGGCAGGAGGGCGAGGATGGCGGCTTCGAGCTGCTGGATATTGTCGGCGCGCGCATTCCGGCGCTCGCGGACATTCTGGCGAGCCTCCGGATCGCGCCGTCACGGGCCGTCGTGCATTTCGCGCCCGATCGCCTGTCGTGGGAGGGCGAGGCTCTGCCCGATACAGGCGACATGACACTGATGCTGCGCACGCGAAACGGATTGCGGCCCAAGGGGCCTTTCGCCCTGCCGCCCATGGCGGAATTCTGATCCGCCGCCACGGATGGACGCTCTTGCCGGGGGCCATCGGCAGGCGTAGCCTGCCTCACCTTCCGGGAGCTCCCATGACCTTTGCCGTCCTTCTCGCCTATGCCGGCGCCCTGTTCATCGCCGCCATCATTCCCGGTCCCGGCGTGACCGCGATCGTCGCCCGTGCGCTCGGCTCCGGCTTCCGGCCGACCTTCTTCATGGGGCTCGGCCTCATCCTCGGCGACATGGTCTACCTGACGGCGGTCATTCTCGGCCTCGCCTTCATCGCGCAGACCTTCACCACAACCTTCATGCTGATCAAGTTCGCCGGCGCGCTCTATCTCGTCTACATAGCCTGGAAGCTCTGGACGACGGGCCTTCTGCCGCAGACCATCGAGGCACGGCGCTCGACCAGCATGACCGCCTCCTTCCTCTCCGGCCTGTTCGTGACGCTCGGCAACCCGAAGACCATGCTCTTCTACGTCGCGCTCGTGCCGACACTGATCGACCTCGACACGATCGGCCTCAGGGACTATGGCCTATTGCTGGGCGCGACCTTCGTGGTGCTTCTCGCCGTGCTCGTTCCCTATATGGCGCTCGCCTCGCGTGCCCGGCTTCTCCTCAGGCAGCCGAAGGCGCTGCAGCGCCTGAACCGCATTGCCGCGGGCATCCTTGCCGGCACCGCCGCCTATATCGCGACCCGCGCCGCATGAGGGACGATCCGGCTTTTGCCGGAGTGCAAGCCGATTATTCCGCTTTCGGCGTTTTTGCCGCGAAATCCGGACTCGTCTAAGGCGGAATTCCCTCCTACATTCTCCCTCAACGAGAACCGAGGAGCACCCGATGACCGACACACGCAAACCCGGCCGCGGCCGTATCTATGCCTCCATCACCGAGACCATCGGCGATACGCCGATCGTGCGGCTCGACAAGTTCGCGAAGGAAAAGGGCGTCAACGCCACCCTCCTCGCCAAGCTCGAATTCTTCAATCCGATCGCGTCCGTCAAGGACCGCATCGGCGTGGCGATGATCGAGGCGCTGGAAGCGCAGGGCAAGATCACGCCCGGCAAGTCGACGCTCGTCGAGCCGACCTCGGGCAATACCGGCATCGCGCTCGCCTTCGCCGCCGCCGCCAAGGGTTATCGCCTCATCCTGACCATGCCGGAGACCATGTCGATCGAACGGCGCAAGATGCTGGCCCTGCTCGGTGCCGAACTGGTGCTGACCGAGGGACCGAAGGGCATGAAGGGCGCGATCGCCAAGGCGGAGGAACTTGCGGCCACGATCGAGGGCGCCGTCATTCCCCAGCAGTTTGAAAATCCCGCCAATCCGGACATCCACCGCAGGACGACGGCGGAGGAAATCTGGAACGACACGGACGGCGCGGTCGACATCCTCGTCTCCGGCATCGGCACGGGCGGCACGATCACCGGCGCCGGCCAGGTGCTGAAGGCCAAAAAGCCCGGCGTGAAGGTCGTCGCGGTCGAACCAACCGACAGTCCGGTGCTTTCCGGCGGCAATCCCGGCCCGCACAAGATCCAGGGCATCGGCGCCGGCTTTGCCCCGGCCGTGCTCGACACGGCGATCTACGACGAGGTCGTGACCGTCTCCAATGACGAGGCCTTCGAGAATGCCCGCCTCGTCGCCCGCCTCGAAGGCGTGCCGGTCGGCATTTCCTCCGGCGCAGCGCTGGCCGCCGCCGCCAAGGTGGGCAGCCGCCCGGAAAACGCCGGCAAGACCATCGTCGTCATCATCCCCTCCTTCGCCGAGCGCTATCTTTCCACAGCGCTTTTCGAAGGCCTCGGGGGCTGACGTCAAACCGCCCGTCGTGCCGCACTCGCGACGGGCTACCCCTTCGCCCGCCCAGCAGCCTGAAACATGCTCCACCATCTCTCCCTCGGCGTCTCCAACCTGGAGCGCGCGGCAACGTTCTACGACGCGGTGCTGGCCCCGCTCGGTCATGTCCGCGTCTGGTCGGATATTCGTCCCGGCGAGCCGGACCAGGCCGTCGGCTACGGGCCGCCTGATGGCGGCGACAAGCTGGCCCTCAAGCAACAGGGCAATGCGGCCCGCGCGCCGGGCCCGGGCTTTCACATCGCCTTTGCGGCACCGAGCAGAAAGGCGGTCGAGGCCTTCCACGCTGCCGCCCTTGCCGCTGGCGGCACCGACAACGGCCCGCCGGGCCTTCGGCCGCACTACGGCTCGACCTATTATGCCGCCTTCGTCATCGACCCCGACGGGCACAGGATCGAAGCCGTCTTCAAGGGGCCGGCCTGACGCCGGTCAGCCGAGCTTAAAATCGGTATTCAGCGCTCGTACGCGTCAGGTTCCCTCCCTGATCACTAAGCAACTAAGCATCTGTCCAACACGCCCTCGCCGTCCGCAGCACGATGAATGATGGACAAGCCTCGACCGAATCGATCCGTCCGCCTTTCACCAGATCAGCCGCCACCAAATCAGCGGTCGGCTATCTCGTCGCCCACAACAGGCTCACGCCGCCGCGATCAGCCGCTCGCCGGCAATGCGGTAGGAGATCGCCTCCGCCAGGTGGATGCGGCCGACGACCGTGGCCTCGTCGAGGTCGGCGAGCGTGCGGGCGACCTTGAGGACGCGGTGATAGCCCCGCGCGGAAAAGCACATCTTCTCGGCCGCATCGCGCAGAAGCTGGAGACCGCCGGGATCGGGCTCGGCCATCTTTTCGACGAGCGCGGTCGAGGCACGGGCATTGCTCGTGACCGAGCCCATGCCGAGACGGGCGAAGCGGTCGATCTGCAAGGCCCGGGCCCGGGCGACGCGGCGGGCGACGGTTTCGCTCCGCTCCGCCGCCATGGGGCGCAGGAGGTCCGTCGCGGAGACCGCCGGCACGTCGATGCGGATATCGATGCGGTCCATCAGGGGGCCGGAGACTCGCGCCTGATAATCGCTCATGCAGCGGGGGCCGCGCGCGCAGGTGCGGCCCGGCTCGCCCGCCATGCCGCAGCGGCAGGGATTCATGGCCGCGACGAGCTGCACGGCGGCCGGATAGCTGACGCGGTGGTTTGCCCGCGCGATGATGCACTCGCCCGTTTCGAGCGGCTGGCGCAGCGCATCGAGCGCCTGCGGCGAGAATTCCGGCAGTTCGTCGAGAAAGAGCACGCCATTGTGGGCGAGCGAGACCTCGCCGGGTTTCGCCCGCGCGCCGCCGCCGACAAGCGCCGCCATGGTGGCGGAATGGTGCGGAGCGCGGAAGGGCCGGCGATCCGACAGCCGGCCGCCGGAGAGCTGGCCGGCAATGGAGTGGATCATCGAGACTTCGAGCAGCTCCGTCGGCGAGAGCGGCGGCAGGATGGCGGCAAGGCGCGCGGCGAGCATGGATTTGCCCGAGCCTGGGGGACCGACCATCAGCAGGTTGTGGCTGCCGGCGGCCGCCACCTCCAGCGCGCGCTTGGCGCTTTCCTGGCCACGGATATCGGCGAGGTCAGGCAGGTCCGCGGCGGATGCCCGGATCGCCGGCACCGGCCGCGACAGCACCTGCGTGCCCTTGAAATGATTGGCGAGCGCGATGAGGCTTCGCGGCGCCAGGATGTCGAGCCCGCCGCCGGCCCAGGCCGCCTCCGCGCCGTTTTCCGCCGGGCAGACGAGCCCCCTGCCGAGCGCATTCGCGCCCATCGCGGCAGGCAGGGCGCCGGCGACGGGCGCGATCGTGCCGTCGAGATTGAGTTCGCCGATGACGAGAAAACCCTCAAGCGCATCGCCGGGCACGGCGCCGAGCGCCATCATGAGGCCGAGCGCGATGGCGAGATCGTAGTGGCTGCCTTCCTTGGGAAGATCGGCGGGCGCAAGGTTGACCGTCACGCGCTTGGGCGGCAGCGAGAGGCCGGAGGCATGAAGGGCGGCCTGCACGCGCTCACGGCTTTCGGCGACCGCCTTGTCCGGCAGGCCGACGATCTGCATGCCCACCTTGCCGGGCGCCACCATGACCTGCACGTCCACGGGCACGCCCTCGATGCCCTGAAACGCAATCGTACCAACCCGTGCCACCATGATCGCCCCCGCTCGCCCCGGCCGAAAACGGTCTTCGAAGCCGCCCCAGGGTTGCATCCGCAAATCTGGCATGAAACATGGAATGAAACAAGAACAATTATAGAACTTGCGAAGGGATTTTCCACGCTTTGGTTGTGTTCGGTTGCATTCCTGGAACGAAGGCGGGACGTTCGCGAACGGAACGTCCCGCGCATGCCTTTTGCGGAAAGGTCAGCGCTTCTTCTCGATGGCGTCCCACAGGAGGGCGGCGATATCGGCGCCGCCGAAGTTCCTGACCTCGCGGATGCCGGTCGGCGAGGTCACGTTGATCTCGGTCATGTAGTCGCCGATGACATCGATGCCGACGAGCAGGAAGCCGCGCTCGCGCAGCGCCGGGCCGATGCGCGAGCAGATCTCCTTCTCGCGCGCCGTCAGCTCCGTCGCCTCCGGCCGGCCGCCGGCATGCATGTTGGAACGGGCGTCATGTTCGGCCGGCACGCGGTTGATCGCGCCGACCGGCTCGCCGTCGACGAGGATGATGCGCTTGTCGCCCTTGCGCACGTCCGGCAGGTATTGCTGGGCGATAAAGGGCTCGCGGAACATCTGGCCGAACATTTCGAGCAGCGAGGAGAGGTTGCGGTCGTCCTTGGTGGAATGGAAGACGCCGGCCCCGCCATTGCCGTAGAGCGGCTTGAGGATCATGTCGCCCATCTCGTCGCGGAAGCGGCGGATTTCGGCGGGATCGCGGGTGATCAGGGTTGCCGGCATCAGGTCGGCGAATTCGGTGACGAAGATCTTTTCCGGCGAGTTGCGCACCCAGGCCGGATCGTTGACGACGAGCGTCTTCGGGTGGATGCGCTCCAGCAGATGCGTCGAGGTGATGTAGGCCATGTCGAAGGGCGGATCCTGGCGCAGCAGCACCACGTCCATGGTCGAGAGGTCAACGCGCTCGGCTTCGCCCAGCGTGTAATGGTCGCCCCTGACGTCGCGCAGCTCCATCGGCTCGACGGTGGCGTAGACCTTGCCGTCGCGCAGGCTGAGCCGGCCGGGCGTGTAGTGGAAGAGCCTGTAGCCTCGGCTTTGCGCCTCGATGCTCATGGCGAAGGTGGAATCGCCCGCGATGTTGATGGTCGATACATGGTCCATCTGGACCGCGACGTTCTTGATCTTTGCCATGAAAAGTCCCCTGAGGATGCCCGACACATTTAGGATGCGTCAGGCGCTATGGCAACGGGCTCAGGCAAAGCCGTCGATGCGGCAGGTGATGAGGTCGTGGTCGGAGAGCGGCTTGCCGGCGGGAGAGAGCGAAGGAACGATCTCGACCTGCGAAACGGTAAGGCCGCGCGACAAAAACCAGTCGAGCTTCATCGCCCGCTCGGGCCAGCGGGTAATGAGGCTCGGGCGCGTGGTCATGACATCGAGCGGGCCGCCGTGGCGGGTGAAGCCGCGCTCGGCCGCCCGGGCGAAAAGCCCTTCGGCCTCGAAATCGCCGCCGGCATGGTTGCCGGTGTTGAGGTCCCCGCCGATCAGGATGGGCAGGCCGGGAAAGGCCGCGTCGAGCGCATTGATGAGGCCGATCATCTGGCGTTCCCGATAGATGGCCGTGGTGACGCTTTCCAGATGCGTCGACACGAGGACGATCGGGCCGGCTTCTGTATTGACCACACCGCCGATCGCCATGCGCTCGCCAAGGCGCGGCTGGTCGACCTCGCCGATGAACCAGAGGCGTTCGCCTTCGAGGCGCAGCAGGAAGGGTTCGTGCAGCGGCACGGTGGAAAGCAGGCCGTTGCCGTGCAGGCCGCGGCGGTTGAAATCGTCCTTGCAGAATTCGCGCTCCGTCTCGGAGCCGAGGCCGAGCTCGATGAACTCGACGCCGTAGAGATAGGCCATGCCAAGCTGCTCGGCGACCTCGGCCGTGGTGTGGCGCTGGCGCGTGCGGGCCATGCCGTCGTCCATTTCCGAGAGCAGCACGATTTCGGCGCCGGTGATGCCGAGATGTTCGGCGCTTTGCAGCGGGAACAGGCAGCGCTCCAGGTTCCAGGCGGCGACGGTGAAGGGGAAGGGCAGCGGCTCGGCGCGTTCGGCGCGGCCGCCCGTTTCCACGGCATTCATACAGGGCAGTTCCGCCATGCGGGCGTCATGCGCGGCGATGGTCTTTTCAAGGGCGGCGATCCCGGCGCGATCTTCCGCGCTCGGGGCGGCAAGCCGGTCTGTGGTGGTGCGGATCATCATGCGGTCGCCTCCAGAGCAGGAACGCTCGCGGCCAAGCTCTGTTCCGCGCCCGACCAGTCGATGCGGCGGCCGCTCGCACTGTCGAAGAAATGCAGCCTGAAGGGTGCGATGGAGAGCGAGGCGGTTTCGGGCAATGGGATCTCGGACGAGAGTGCAGCGACCAGCGACTGGTCACCGACGAGGCCGTGCACGAGGCGCTGCGCGCCCAGTTCCTCGACATAGTCGATCCGGAACGGCAGTGCGCCGTCCGCGCCGCGATGCAGGCGCAGGTCCTCGGCGCGCAGGCCGACGGTCACCGCGCCCTGCGTGGGGACCGATGCGCCGAGATCGATCAGCGCCGGGCCGAGCGCCAGCTTGCTGCCATGCACTTCGCCGCCCACGAGGTTCATGGCCGGCGAGCCGATGAAGCTCGCCACGAAGATGGTGGCCGGGCGGTGGTAGACATCGAGCGGGCGGCCGATCTGCTCGATCCTGCCGCCGGACAGCACGACGAGCCGGTCGGCGAGCGTCATGGCCTCGAGCTGGTCGTGCGTGACGTAGATCGAGGTGGTGCCGACGCGGCGCTGCAGGCGCTTGATTTCGCCGCGCATGGAGACGCGCAGCTTGGCGTCGAGGTTCGATAGCGGCTCGTCGAAAAGGAAGGCGGAGGGTTTGCGCACGATGGCGCGGCCCATGGCGACGCGCTGGCGCTGGCCGCCCGAGAGCGCGCGGGGCTTTCTTTCGAGATAGGGCTGGAGCTCCAGCATGCGGGCGGCTTCCGCCACACGCGCATCGATCTCGGCCTTCGGCGTGCGGCGGTTCTTCAGGCCGTAGGCGAGATTGTCGTAAACCGTCATGTGCGGGTAGAGCGCGTAGTTCTGGAAGACCATGGCGATGTCGCGGTCGGCCGGATCGACCTCGTTGACGGTGCGATCGCCGATCGTAACCTCGCCCTTGCTGATCGTCTCCAGCCCGGCGACCATGCGCAGAAGCGTCGACTTTCCGCAGCCCGACGGGCCGACGAGCACGATGAACTCGCCGTCGGCGATATCGATACTGACGGAGCTGACCGCGGTCACGCCGCCATTGTAGATCTTGGATACGTCCTTGATGCCGATCGATGCCATCGGAAGACTCCTTACTTGTCGCTTTCGGTGAGGCCCTTGATGAACCACCGCTGGAAGATCAGCACGATCATCACCGGCGGCAGCATGGCGAGGATCGCCAGCGCAAAGGCCTCGTTGTAGTCGGGAATGTTGGAGCCCACCCAGACGAGCAGGATCTGCTTGATGCCGCGCACCAGCGTGAAGAACCGCTCGTCCGTGGTCATCAGCGTCGGCCAGAGGTACTGGTTCCAGCCATAGACGAACATGATGATGAAGATGGCCGCGATCATCGTGCGCGAGAGCGGCACCAGGACGTCGATGAAGAACTTGAACGGGCCAGCCCCGTCGATGCGGGCGGCCTCCAGCAACTCCTCGGGCACGGACTTGAAGAACTGGCGGAAGAAGAAGGTGCCGGTGGCGGAGGCCAGCAGCGGCACGATGAGGCCGGTATAGGTGTTGGTCAGCGAAAGCTTGTTCATTACGGCATAGGAGGGGACGATCCGCACTTCGAGCGGCAGAAGCAGCGTCGTGAAGATCATCCAGAAGAACAGCGTGCCGAGCCTGAAGCGGAAATAGACGATGGCGTAGGCCGCCAGCATGGACAGCACGATCTTGCCCACCGCAAAGCCTACGCCGAGGATCAACGAATTCCAGATCATGCGCGCGCCGGTGATCTTGCCGGTGAAGCCGCCTTCGCGCGTCAGCACGGTGTTGTAGGTCTCGGTGAAATTGCCGCCCCAGGTGAGGGAGAGGCCGTTGCGGTGGATGTCGGCCGCGTCGTGGGTCGAGGTCATGAAGGCGACCACCACGGGCGCCACCATGACGAAGACGCCGAGGAGCAGGACGATATGATCGAACAGGCGGATACGGTTCATTGGCGGGCGCCCTCTCAGGTGTAGTGCACGCGCCGCTCGATGAAGCGGAACTGGAAGATGGTGAGCACGAAGACGACGATCATCAGGATGACGGACTGGGCCGAGGAGCCGCCGAGGTCATTGCCGCGGAACCCGTCCATATAGACCTTGTAGACGAGCGTGATCGGGTTGTTGGCGGCCTTGTCCTTCACCATCACGTCGATGACGCCGAACGTGTCGAAGAGCGCATAGGTCATGTTGATGATGAGCAGGAAGAAGGCGGTGGGCGCGAGCAGCGGCAGCGTCATCGTCCAGAAGCGCCGGAAACCCGAGCGGCAGTCGATGGCGGCGGCTTCCCGCACGGAGGCCGGAATGCTCTGGAGCCCCGAGAGAATGAAGATGAAATTGTAGGGAATCTGCTTCCAGGTCGAGACGATGATCATGGCGATCGCCGTGTCGTTGTAGTCGAGGCCGACCTTCATGTCCCAGCCGAAGAGGGCGGCGAATTTCACCAGCGGGCCGATATGCTGGTCGAAGAACATCATGCCCATGAGGCCGGCGACCGGCGGGGCGATGGCATAGACCCAGATGAGCAGCGTCTTGTAGGTGGAGCTGCCCTTCAGCACCGCATCCGCCTTCACGGCAAGCAGCATGCCGATGCCGAGCGAAAGGAAGGTGACGAGCGCCGTGAAGACTACGGTGAAGCGGGCGATCGACTGGTACTGCACGGAGCCGAGCGCGTCGGCATAGTTGCCGAGGCCGACGAAGGTGGAGCCGAAGCCGAAGGGGTCCTCCAGATAGAAGGACGACTGGATCGCCTGCACGGACGGCCAATAGAAGAACACGACGATGATCGCCATCTGCGGCGCGAGGAAGAGATAGGGCAGAAAAGGCGAGGAGAACTGCACGCGCTTCATAAGCGATCCTTTGTCAGCCCCCCTCATCCGGCCTGCCGGCCACCTTCTCCCCGCTGGGGAGAAGGGAAGATGTGGCAGCGTCGCCGGTCCCCCTCTCCCCCTGGGGAGAGGGTCGCCGAGCGAAGCGGAGGCGGGGTGAGGGGGAACCCTTCCCTATCAGCCGGCGGTCTTGGCGAAGCGGGCGAGCAGGTCGTTCGCTTCGGTTTCGATCGTCTTCAGACCGTCCTCGACCGAGGTTTCACCGGCGAAGATGCGGCCGTATTCGCGCTCCATGATCTCGCGGATCTGCGGGTAGAAGCCGAGGCGGTAGCCCTTCGACCAGTCACCCGACGGCAGCATGAGCTGCTGGATGCCGACTTCGGCGACCGGGGTCTTCTCGTAGTAGCCCTCGGACTTCGCCAGCTCGTAGGCCGCCTTGGTGATGGCGACGTAGCCGGTTGCCTGATGGTAGAACTTCTGGATTTCCGGCGAGGTCAGGAACTGGAAGAAGTCGGCGGTGCACTTGTTCTCGGCCTCCGGCTTGCCGGACATCGCAAAGAGCGCGGCGCCGCCGATGAAGGTGTTGGTGCCCGCACCCTTCACGCTCTGCCAATAGGGCAGGAAGGTCGCCGAGAACGGCTTCTGCGCGGTCTTCTGGAGGCCGCCGAACGAGCCCGAGGAGCCGATCCAGAAGGCGGCCTTGCCGTCCTCGAAGAGCTTCTGGTTGTCGTTCCAGCCGGCGCCGTAATAGCCGAAATAGCCTTCGTCTGCCCAGGCCTTGAGCTTGGTGAACATCATGACGAGGTTAGGATCCGTCATGCTGATCTTGGTGTCGGTGACCGAATCGTAGCCGTTGTTGTTCGTCGCGAACTGGATGTTGTGGCGCGAGAAGAAGTTTTCCGTGAACTGCCAGGTGAGCTGCGACTGGACGAGCGGCAGGTAGCCGGCTTCCTTGAGCTTCGGGGCAAGCGCCTCGAACTCTTCCCAGGTCTTCGGCGCTTCGGCGCCGATCTTCTCGAGGGCTTCGGTGTTGACATACATGATGGGCGCCGAGGAATTGAACGGCATGCCGACGAACTTGCCGTCGGGCGCAGCGTAGAAGTAGCGCACGCCCTCGATGAAGGCTTCGCGGTCGAAGGTGTGGCCGGCGCCGGTGATCAGGTCCTCGGCCGGGATGACCGCGCCCGGAGCGTTGATGATCGTCGCCGCGCCGGCGTCGAAGACCTGGAGGATGTTCGGCTGCTCGCCCGCGCGGAAGGCGGCGATGCCGGATGCGAGCGCTTCCTCGTAGGTGCCCTTGGAAACCGGCGTGATGACGCAGGCCGACTGGGCGGCGTTGAACTTCTGGGCGACCTCGTTGATGACCTCGCCGTTGCGGCCGGCCATGCCGTGCCACCAGGTGATGTCGGTGGCGGCCATCGACGTCGTGGCGGAGATTGCGAGTGCGAAACCTGCGAGGGAAAGCGGCTTGAACATGGGTTGCTCCTCTTCACCGGACTTGGTGTGAGGCGTGCACTAATGAGCGGCCATGACAGGCGCGTTACGCTTTCATGTCAGTTTCGTTACATTTTCCTTTTGATCAAAACGCATCTTCGAAGTGCCTGGGAAGCCGCCAGGGCAGGACCGCAACGATGTCATAGCGCAGCGAGAGGCGGTGGGCGTCCGGCTGGCGGGCGAGCCAGAGATCGCTCGCCGCGCGGATGCGCTGCTGGGCGGTTCCGGTGACGGCGAAGACGGCGCTGTCGAGATCGCGCCGCGCCTTCACCTCCACGCAGACGACGAGATCGCCGCGCTGCGCGATGATGTCGATCTCGCCGAGCTTGGTGCGATGGCGGATGGCGCGGATGCGGTAGCCCTTCACCATCAGATAGAGCGCGGCGGCATATTCGGAGACATGGCCCCAGCGGAAGGCCTTGAGCCTGTTCGGATCCGCCTGCCTATCCCGCATCGCCGCCCTTCAAATCGATGAGGCGCTGGTAGAGGTCGCGGCGCGGCAGGCCGGTCTGGCGCGCCGCCTCGGTCGCCGCCTTGCCGGCCGACATGTCCTTGACGAGCGCCGCCAGCAGCCGGTCGACATCCTCGGCCTCGGGTGCTGCCGCCTCGCCCGGCGGGCCGATGACGAAGACGATCTCGCCCTTGACGGTGTGGCCGTCGCCATAATGGGCCGCGAGGTCGCCGAGCGTGCCTCTGCGGAATTCCTCGAAGGTCTTGGTCAGTTCCCGGCAGACGCAGGCCGGACGCTCGTCGCCCAGCACCTCGGCCGCGGCCGCCACCGTCGCGGCGATGCGATGCGGCGATTCGAAGAACAGCAGTGTCGCGGGAACCTGCGCGAGCTCGGCGAGGCGGTCGCGCCGCGCCTTGTCCTTGGAGGGCAGGAAGCCGGCGAAGAAGAAGGCGTCGTTCGGCAGGCCCGAGCCGACGAGCGCGGCGAGCGGCGCGGAGGCACCGGGAATGGGCACGACGCGGTGGCCGGCGGCGATGGCGAGCAACGCCAGCCGGTAACCCGGATCGGAGACGAGCGGCGTGCCGGCATCGGAGACCAGCGCCACGGACTTGCCGGCGTCCAGCGCGGCGATGAGCCGAGGCCCCGCCTCGTCCGCATTGTATTCGTGATAGGCATAGGGCCGGTTGACGATGCCGTAGCGGTCGAGCAGCACGCGGGTCACGCGCGTGTCCTCGCAGGCGAGCACATCGGCGCCGGCCAGCGTTTCGAGCGCCCGCAGCGTGATATCGGAGAGATTGCCGATGGGCGTCGCGACCAGGTAGAGCGCCGGCTCCAGCGGCCGGGCCGGGATGACGGCATTGTGCAGGCGAAACGTCTTTCCGCCCTCGCCCGCCCCGCTTGCCGTCATGTCTTCCCGCATCGTCCGCCACCTTTCTTTTGTCTCCTTATGGGCGAGCGAAAAGGCCCCGGCAAGGGACAGCCGTTGAGGAACACGCCGTCCACACCGTTAGCACTTGCAATCCTGCCGGAACTTCTGCCATTTTGCGCGTCCACATCTTCCGGCGCTGGCCGGGATTTCAAGGCAATGCCGCGCCGGCTTCCGGCGTGCTAGCGGTCGAAAGCGGTACAGTTCCATGCGCATTACTCTCGAGCGGTCCAACCTTCTGAAGTCGCTGAACCACGTCCATCGCGTGGTCGAACGGCGCAACACGATCCCGATCCTCTCGAACGTGCTCCTGCGCTCGGACGGCGCCAGCCTCGACATGAAGGCGACCGACCTCGACCTCGAGATCACCGAGGCGACGCCCGCCCAGGTGGAGCAGGCCGGCGCAACGACCGTCCCGGCCCATCTTCTCTACGACATCGTGCGCAAGCTTTCCGACGGTTCGGAAGTGCTGCTGGCCACGAGCGTCGACGGCGCCTCGATGACGGTCGCCTCGGGCCGCTCGAAATTCTCGCTGCAATGCCTGCCGCAGTCGGACTTCCCGGACCTCACCGCCGGCAGCTTCTCGCACACCTTCCGCCTCAAGGCGACGGATCTCAAGATGCTGATCGATCGCACGCAGTTCGCGATCTCGACGGAGGAGACCCGCTACTACCTCAATGGTATCTTCATCCACACGATCGAGAGCAACGGCCAGCTGAAGCTGCGCGCCGTCGCCACAGACGGCCACCGTCTCGCCCGCGCCGACGTCGAGGCGCCGTCCGGCTCCGAAGGCATGCCGGGCATCATCATCCCGCGCAAGACGGTCGGCGAGCTGCAGAAGCTGGTCGACAACCCGGATCTCGTCGTCACCGTGGAAGTGTCCGACGCGAAGATCCGCTTCACCATCGGCTCGATCGTGCTGACCTCCAAGCTGATCGACGGCACCTTCCCGGATTACCAGCGCGTGATCCCGGCCAACAACGACAAGGAACTGAAGATCGACTGCCAGTCCTTCGCACAGGCCGTCGACCGCGTTTCCACCATTTCCTCCGAGCGCGGCCGCGCCGTGAAGCTGGCGCTCGCCGACGGGCAGCTGACGCTGACCGTCAACAACCCGGACTCGGGCAGCGCGACCGAAGAACTGGCGGTCGGCTACGATAACGATCCGCTCGAAATCGGCTTCAACGCCAAATACCTGCTCGACATCACCGCGCAGCTTTCCGGCTCGGAAGCCGTGTTCATGCTGGCCGATCCGGGCTCGCCGACGCTGGTGCGCGACCTTGCCGGCGACGACGCGCTCTACGTGCTCATGCCGATGCGCGTGTAGACCCAGCCTGCCGGCATCGGGAAACCGTTCTGGAACCCGCCGGCCGCCGGCGGGTTTTTTGTAAGCAGCGGAGCCGCCCGAGAAACTTGCAGGCGGCGGCGCAATCAGACTTGTTTTTGACGCAAACCGCGTCACATATGCGCTGACGGCCGAACAACGCGGAGGGCATGAAACCCGCCGCCGGCCAATATGCGACCATGAAGGGGGATGGCATGACGTTGCGCGTGAAGGTGAAGGAACGGCTGGGCAAGAAGTTCGACGACGAAATCCGCTTCTTCAAGGGCTGGATGAGCAATACGAGGGCCGTCGGCTCGATCATTCCCACCTCCTCGGTCACCGCGCGCCGCATGGCGAGCGTCATCGATTCCACCTCCGGCCTGCCGGTTCTCGAACTCGGCCCCGGCACCGGCGTCATCACCAAGGCGATCCTCGGAACCGGCCTTGCCCCGGAAAAACTCACCTCGGTCGAGTTCTCCACGGATTTCTACAATCATCTCGTCGAGCGCTTCCACGGCGTCAATTTCATCAACGGCGATGCCTTCGACCTCGACAGGGCCCTCGGCGATCTGCGCGACGCGACCTTCGACAGCGTCATCTCCGCCGTGCCGCTGCTGAACTTCCCGATGCACAAGCGCGTGTCGCTGATCGAGGATCTTCTCTCCCGCATCCCCGCCGGCCGCCCCGTCGTGCAGATCTCCTACGGGCCGCTTTCGCCCGTCGTCGCCATGCCCGACCGCTACCAGATCACGCATCTCGACTTTGTCGTGCGCAACATCCCGCCGGCGCAGCTATGGACCTACCGCCGCACCCATTGAGGAGCGGCGATGTTCGCACTCTACATCACCCATCCGCAGGTCCTGATCGATCCGGCCGTGCCGGTGCCCGATTGGGGCCTTTCGGAGCGCGGGCGGGAGCGCGCCCTGCTTGCGGCAGCGGCGGAGTGGGCCGGCGGGATCGGCCGCTTCGTCGCGAGCACCGAACGCAAGGCGATCGAGACGGCGGATATCGTTTCCGCCGGCCGCCGCCCGGTCGAGACCGACCATGCCATGGGCGAAAACGACCGTTCCGCCACCGGCTTCCTGCCGCCGGACGCCTTCGAGAAGGCGGCCGACTGGTTCTTCGCCCATCCCGAGGAGAGCTTTCACGGCTGGGAGCGCGCGGTGGACGCGCAGGCGCGTATCGTCTCGGCCGTCGAGCGGGCGCTCACAGGCCATGACCCGGCCATTCCCGTCGCTTTCGTCGGCCATGGCGGCGTCGGCACGCTGCTGAAATGCCACCTCAAGGGAACGCCGATCAAGCGCGACGGCGACCAGCCGCCGGGCGGCGGCAATCTTTTCGCTTTCCGTCTTGCGGACCGCGCCGTCACATGCGACTGGACGCCAATGGAATCTTGGAAGGGGATGTGACATGTCCGCGCGCGACCGCCTGATCGTTGGCCTCGATGTACCCACCATCGCGGAGGCGGAAAAGGTGGTCCGGACGCTCGGTAGCACCGCCCTCTTCTACAAGATCGGCTATCAGCTCGTCTTCGCCGGCGGCCTGGAATTTGCCCGTGACCTTGCCAAGGACGGCAAGAAGGTCTTTCTCGACATGAAGCTGCTCGACATCGACAACACGGTGGCCAAGGGCGTCGAGAACATCGTCAAGATGGGCATGTCCATGCTCACCCTGCACGCCTATCCGAAGGCGATGGCCGCCGCCGTTTCGGCCGCAAAGGGCTCCGACCTCTGCCTCCTCGGCGTCACGGTGCTCACTTCCATGGACGCAAAGGACGTCATCGACGCCGGCTACGAATACGATCCGCATACGCTCGTGCTGCGCCGTGCCGAACAGGCGCGCATCGCCAGCATGGGCGGCGTCGTCTGCTCCGCCGAAGAGGCGAGCGCCGTGCGCAAGATCGTCGGCCCCGACATGGCGATCGTCACCCCTGGCATCCGCCCGGCCGGCGCGGAACTCGGCGACCAGAAGCGCGTGATGACGCCGGCCGATGCGCTGAAGGCCGGCTCCAGCCACCTCGTCGTCGCCCGCCCGATCGTCAAGGCCGCCGATCCGCTGGCCGCCACCCGCGCGATCCTCGCCGAAATGGACGGCGCACTCACAGCATAGGGAGAGAGACATGCCGAAGGGCTACTGGATTGCACAGGTCGACGTGCGCGACGCCGAGCGCTACAAGGACTATGTCGCCGCCGCCAAGCCGGCCTTCGAGAAATACGGCGCGAAGTTCATCGCCCGCGGGGGCGCTTTCGAACGACTGGAAGGCCGCGTGCGCGCCCGCAACGTGATCATCGAGTTCCCCTCATTGGCCGCGGCCGTCGACTGCTACAACTCGCCGGAATACCAGATCGCCGCCGCCATACGCCAGGAAGTGGCGGACGCGGAAATGGTGGTCGTCGAGGGGCTCTGAAGAGAGCGCCGCAAGCGCTTGCAAATCCGGCAACAGAGACGCTTCGCCGCGCTTCACCTCGCGGACGGTTTGGGCTATGTAGGCCTCACCTACCCTTCCTATTGTCCAGGAGCAGCCACATGACCTTGTCCAACCTTCCGCCGCTCGTCACCGTCTTCGGCGGCTCGGGCTTCGTCGGGCGTCATGTGGTGCGCGCGCTGGCGCGCCGCGGCTACCGCATCCGCGTCGCCGTGCGCCGCCCGGATCTTGCCGGCTTCCTGCAGCCGATCGGCGGCGTCGGCCAGATCTCCTGCGTCCAGGCGAACCTGCGCTATCGCCAGTCCGTCGACCGCGCCGTCGAGGGCTCCGACCACGTCATCAACTGTGTCGGCGTGCTTTTCGAGAGCGGCCGCAACACCTTCGACGCCGTCCAGGATTTCGGCGCCCGCGCCGTTGCCGAGGCCGCCCGCGCCGTCGGTGCCAAGCTCACCCATATTTCCGCGATCGGCGCCGACGAGAAGTCCGCCTCCGCCTATGCCCGCACCAAGGGCCGCGGCGAAGCGGCGGTGCTGCGCACCCTGCCGGATGCCGTCATCCTGCGACCCTCCATCGTCTTCGGCCCGGAAGACGGCTTCTTCAACAA
Organism: Shinella zoogloeoides; assembly: GCF_030733845.1. Lineage (NCBI taxonomy): Bacteria > Pseudomonadati > Pseudomonadota > Alphaproteobacteria > Hyphomicrobiales > Rhizobiaceae > Shinella > Shinella zoogloeoides. The sequence continues at coordinate 3,933,410 of NZ_CP132311.1, read as the reverse complement.
GTTCGCCACCATGGCGCGCTATGCGCCGGCGCTGCCGCTCATCGGCGGCGGCAACACCAGGTTCCAGCCGGTCTATGTCGCCGACGTCGCCGAAGCGGTCGCCCGCTCGGTGGACGGCTCGATAGAGCGCGGCCGCATCTACGAGCTCGGCGGCCCTGAAGTGCTGACCTTCCGCCAGTGTCTCGAATTGATGCTGCGCGTGGTCGACCGCAAGAAGCCGCTCGTCTCGCTGCCTTTCGGCATCGCCTCGCTGATCGGCTCCATCGCCTCTCTGGTGCCCTTCATCACGCCGCCGCTGACCTCCGACCAAGTCACGCTGCTGCGCTCGGACAATATCGTCTCGGACGCCGCCCGCAGCGAAGGCCGCACGCTGGAGGCCATCGGCATCGAGCCGGTCCTGGCAGAGGTGATCCTGCCGAGCTATCTCGTGCGCTACCGCCAGCAGGGCCAGTTCACCAAGATCGACCGCACGGCCTGAGCATCCATTCTCCATGAAACCGGCCGCCGCAGGGGCAATCCCCTCGGTGGCCGCTTCGTTTTTCCGAAAGCGCTTTGAGCGTGCTGTTGCACTTATGCAGCGGTTAAAAAAAGCGTTGCGGCATTTACGCGCGATTCAGCATGACGCGATATTGATTGTCGCTGGAGCAGCGAATAAACACCGCCCGCGCCGCGTACTGCGTGAGGGTCATGCAGCGGCGCATTTCAGCACTTTGAGAGGCTTTCGGCGCAAATGGGCAAGGCAATTGCAATCTTCTTCGGATTTTCGGCTCTGATCATCGTGGCCGGGTCCTTTGTCGCGCCCTCGACCGTTTCCGCCGGCAAGCCCGGCTGCTCGCCGGCCTATGGCGTCGATCCCTGCACGACCGCCTCGGTCAAGTAAGCCTCCGCCAGCCTGAAGAGGCCGGCCGAAGCCGGTCTTTCATCCCCAGACCAACAGGGCGATCAGGCCCAGCGTGCCGACGACGATCCGCCAGATGGCGAAGAGCGTGAAGCCGCGGCGCGACACGAAGTCGAGCAGCTTGCGCACGACGAAGAGCCCGGCGACGAAGGCGGCGGCAAAGCCGACGCCGATGACGAGCAGGTCGTCCGACGAGAGCGCATCGCGGTTCTTGTAGAGATCGAGCGCGAAGGCGCCGACCATGGTGGGCATTGCGAGGAAGAACGAGAATTCCGCCGCCGAGCGCTTGTCCGTGCCCATCAGCAGGGCGCCGGCGATCGTCGCGCCGGAACGCGATGTGCCGGGGATCATCGCGAGGCACTGGCACAGGCCGATCTTGAAGGCGAGCGACGGCGGATACTGCATCGCGTCCGTATAACGCGGCTTCAGCGGAAGCTGGTCGATCACGTAGAGAATGATGCCGCCGACGATCAGCACGACGCAGATCAGCATCGGCGTTTCGAAGAGCACGGACTTGATGAAATCATGCGCCAGCGCGCCGATGACGGCAGCCGGCAGGAAGGCGACAAGCACGCTGATGACGAAGCGCCGTGCCTCGGGGCTCGTGGGCAGCGCGAAGGCGATGCGCAACAGCTTTGCGGTATAGACCGAGAGGATCGCGAGAATCGCGCCGAGCTGGATCAGGACGGCGAAGGTGTTGCCCGGCGACTTGAAGCCGAGAAAGTGCCCGGCCAGCAGGATATGACCGGTGGAGGATACCGGGATGAATTCTGTCAGGCCCTCGATGAGACCGAGGATGAGGGCGCTGACGATGGACTGGTCTGCCATGAAAGTTCCTTGGGAAAACGGAAGGAAAGGCGCAATGCTGAAGCGGATATTCGGCAAAAAGCCCGATTCGCTTGTGTTTGTACCACCAAATTTCTATAGGTTCGTCAAATCAGCCGTCGCCAAATCAGTTCCGCATGAGGCGGTCGGCCCGGCAAAGCCCCTTCCGCAAGACGAGTAAAAGCAGCGTTCATGCCCACACTCTATCAACACCCGATGTCTTCGGCCTCCCGCTTCGTCCGCCTCATCCTGGCGGAATACGGCTTCCAGACGGAACTTGCCGACGAGCAGCCTTGGGAAAACCGCCGCGATTTTCTCGCTCTCAACCCGGCCGGCACGCTGCCCGTCTATGTCGATGACAGCATGCGGGCGCTCTGTGGCGCGAGCATTATCTCGGAATATCTCGACGAGACGCACGGCGTCCTCAAGCGCGACCGCCGTCTCCTCGCCGAGGACCCGTTCCAGCGCGCGGAAATCCGCCGCCTCACGGAATGGTTCATGCAGAAGATGGAGCAGGACGTCACGCGTCCCCTGGTGCGCGAGCGCATTTTCAAGCTGCAGATGACGCCCGACCAGGGCGGCGGGCCGCCGGACAGCAAGATCCTGCGCAATTCGCGCGCCAATATCCGCCAGCACATGAAGTATCTGTCCTGGCTTGCCGGCTCGCGCACCTATCTTGCCGGCGACCGGCTGAGCTATGCCGACCTTGCCGCCGCGGCCGCCATTTCGGTGCTCGACTATATGGGCGAGATCAACTGGGCCGATGCGCCGCAGGCCAAGGAATGGTACCAGCGGCTGAAATCCCGCCCGTCCTTCCGTCCGCTGCTGGCCGAGCGCGTGCGCGGCGTCACCCCCGTCTCGCACTACGCGGACCTGGACTTCTGAGGACGCCATGTCGGGCGAGGAGAGGCAACGCCGCCGCCTGACCGATTTCGTCAAGGCGGAAGCGGCGGACAAGGGGTTCGACCTCTGTCGCATCACCGGCCCCGACTCCATTCCCGAGGCGCCGGCGCGCCTCACGGATTTCCTTGCCGCCGGCTATCACGGCACCATGGACTGGATGGCCGAAACCGAGGCGCGCCGGGCCGATCCGCGCGTGCTGTGGAGCGAGGTGCGCTCCGTCGTGCTGTTCGGCATGAACTACGGCCCTGAGCACGATCCGCGCGCCGTGCTCGAAACGCCGGACCGCGCGGCGATCTCCGTCTACGCGCAGAACCGCGACTATCACGACATCATCAAGGGCAAGCTCAAGGAAGTGGCGACGCGCTTTGCCGCGCGTGGCGGGGCCGACGTCAAGGTCTTCGTCGATACGGCGCCGGTGATGGAAAAGCCGCTGGCGGCGGCGGCCGGCCTCGGCTGGCAGGGCAAGCACACCAACCTCGTCAGCCGCACGCATGGCTCCTGGCTCTTCCTCGGCAGCCTCTTCACCACCGCCGATCTCTTGCGCGACGAGCCGGAGCGCGACCATTGCGGCTCGTGCAGGGCGTGCCTCGATTCCTGTCCGACGGACGCCTTCCCCGCGCCCTACAAGCTCGATGCGCGGCGCTGCATCTCCTATCTCACCATCGAGCACAAGGGCACGATCGATCCGGCCCTGCGCCCGAGGATCGGCAACCGCATCTACGGCTGCGACGATTGCCTCGCCGCTTGTCCCTGGAACAAGTTCGCCGCCGCGGCCTCCGAGATGAAACTGGTGGCGCGCGAAGAACTGAAAGCTCCCGCCATCGCCGATCTCCTGACGCTCGACGATCCCGGCTTCCGCACCCATTTTTCCGGCTCGCCCGTCAAGCGCATCGGCCGGGACCGTTTCGTGCGCAACGTCCTGATCGCCGCAGGCAATTCCGGCGAACGCGGCCTGATCGAGCACTGCACCCGCCTTGCCGACGATGCCGCGCCCGTGGTGCGCGGCATGGCCGCATGGGCGCTCTCCCGCCTGATGGACGCTGGCGAATTCGAGAGATTTGCGGCAGGAAGGGTGGAGGACGCGGACGACGACGTGCGCGCGGAATACGAAAGAGCGAAGGCGGACGCACGATGAAACACCTCCTGATCCTCGGCGCCGGCTTTTCCGGCAAGGCCATAGGCGACGTTTTCCGGCAGGCCGGCTTTTCCGTCTCCGGCACGACCCGTTCCGCCGACAAGGCCGAAAGCCTTCGCCAGCTCGGGATCGAGCCGATCCTCTACGATGGCGGCGCGGTTTCGGACGCTCTTGCCGCCGACATGGCGCGCGCCACCCATGTCGTGCAGTCGATCGCACCCGGCAAGGACGGTGATCCGCTGTTCCGCCCCGGAGCGCCCGCGCTCGCTTCCCTGATGCCGAGGCTCGAATGGGCGGGCTATCTGTCCACCGTCGGCGTCTATGGCGATCACAAGGGCGGCTGGGTGGACGAGGAGACCGTGATGAACCCCGTTTCCGCCCGCTCCGTCGAGCGGGTCGAGGCGGAGAACCACTGGCTCGCCTTCGGCACGGCATCCGGCCTGCCCGTCGCGGTGTTGCGCCTTGCCGGCATCTATGGGCCGGGCCGCAACGCGTTGCGCAACATGGAAGAGGGCACCGCCCGCCGCCTCATCAAGAAGGACCAGGTATTCAACCGCATCCGCGTCGAAGACATCGGCCGCTCGGCCCTCTTCCTCGCCGACAGGCATCTCGGCGGCGTGTGGAACATCACCGACGACGAGCCCGGCCCGCCGCAGGACGTGGTAGCGGAGGCCGCGCGGCTGATGGGCCTGCCGATCCCGCCGGACATTTCTTTCGAAACGGCGGAACTTTCCCCCATGGCCCGGTCTTTCTATGGTGAGAACAAGCGCGTCTCGAACGCGAAACTGAAGGCTGCGGGCTTTGAATTCCGCTTCCCGAATTACCACCAGTCGCTCGCCGAGTTGTACTCGTCCGGGCGCTGGAGGGGTTGAGGGAGTGGGTCCGCAAATTCTACTTTTGCGATTTTATACAACCTGAAATTTATCTGCCTCATTTTTGCCGCCGAATTCCTGCGCAGCAATTGCTAATATTAAAAGTTTTTTCCGAAAATTTGCACGATTGCCGCACGCGCATTCCAACTTCCAAGTCGATCCAGTTTAGTCACTGATTCGGAAGATTCTTTTCGGCCTCATTAACGAAGATTAAAAATCCATCGTTGGCGATGGACTGTATATCCGGCGCCACCTCGCCAGCAATTGCGGCCGGTTGAGGCACGTTTTCGCCATTTTTGCTTCCTCATAGGGCGACCATACAGCGGAAATTCACTGCGTTCCCGGAAGGTCATCCGATACATGATGCTCAAGCTCTCCAGCCTCGTGCTTGCTTCTCTCGTCACCGCCTCCTCCACCTTCGTTACATTCTCTGATGCCCAGGCCGCCGGCTGCGGCCGCGCCTCGTGGTATGCGCTGCATTCGCGCACGGCGTCCGGCGAGCGCATGAATCCGAACCTCATGACCGCCGCCCACCGGAGTTTGCGCTTCGGCACCAAGGTGAAGGTGACCAACGCGAAAAACGGCAAGAGCGTGGTGGTGCGCATCAACGATCGTGGCCCGTTCATCCGCGGCCGCGTGCTCGACCTTTCGAAGGCCGCCGCGTCGAACATCGGCATGGTCCGCTCCGGCCACGCCAAGATCTGCTACGAAGTCATCGGCTGACCTCAGACCGCGAATCTGCGGCTTCCGGCTTGCTCTTCCCGCATTCCGCCGCTACCACGACGCAAAACGGAGTAAACGGATGCGATTGGGTGGGCGGCTCTCGGGAGCCATCGAGGTTCTGACCGATATCGAGACCCGGCGGCGTCCCGTCGCCGATGCGCTCAAGGACTGGGGCCTCTCCCATCGGTTCGCCGGTTCCGGCGACCGCGCCGCGATCGGCAATATCGTATACGACGCGCTGCGCATGAAACTGTCGCACGCCTTCCTGATGGACGACGACAGCCCCACGGCCCTCGGCTATGCGGTGCTGCTGCGCCAGTGGGGTCTTGCACCGGAAACGCTTGCCGGCGAATTCGACGGCGACCGCTTTGCCCCCGAGCCGCTTTCCGACGAAAAGCTGGCCGCCTTTCGCGCCCGCGCGCTCGATGAAGCCGCGCCGCATGTGCAGGGCGACATCCCCGAATGGATCCAGCCTTCCTTCGAGACGAATTTCTCCGGCGACTGGCTGGCCGAGGCCAAGGCGCTCGCCGGCCGGCCGACGCTGGACCTGCGCGCGAACACCCTCAAGGCGGGCCGTGACAAGGTGCTGAAAGCGCTCGAGCGCAACGCGGCGGTCGCCTCGGCCATCGCCCGCCAGGGCATCCGCATTCCGGCCGGCGAAGGCCCGGCGCGTCTGCCCAACGTCACCGCCGACCTCGCCTTCCAGAAGGGCTGGTTCGAGGTGCAGGACGAAGGCTCTCAGATCGTCGCCGACCTCGTCGCGCCTCAAGAGGGCGAGCAGGTGCTCGACTTCTGCGCAGGCGGCGGCGGCAAGACGCTCGCCATGGCGGCCGCGATGAACAACAAGGGCCAGGTGCATGCCTACGACACCGACCGCAAGCGCCTCGCCCCGATCATCGAGCGGCTGAAGCGCGCCGGCACCCGCAATGTCCAGGTCCACGAGGACATTTCCAGCCTCTCGCCGCTGAAGGCCCGCTTCGACCGCGTGCTGGTCGATGCGCCCTGCACCGGCACCGGCACCTGGCGCCGGCGGCCGGACACCAAATGGCGCCTCACCGAGAAGAACCTCGAAGAGCGCCTGGTGCAGCAGCAGGAGGCGCTTGCCAATGCCAGCGCCTTCGTGCGCCCCGGCGGCTTCCTGCTCTACGTCACCTGTTCGATCCTGCCGCAGGAGAACGAGGAACAGGTACACGGCTTCTGCAAGAACAATCCGGAATTCGAGATCCTGTCGGCCGCCGACACCTGGCAGAAGCTCTTCGGCGCCGGCGAGCCGCAGCCCTGGTCCCGCGACGGCAGGACCGTCACGCTGACGCCGGCCTCGACCGATACGGACGGTTTCTTCTTCTGCGCGATGGGCCGCAAGGCCTGATCCTGTTGCACTTAGTCAAAAGCGCGGCAAAAGCTTGAAATCGTTCTAAACTATACACTTTGACACCAGTTTTTATTTGGTCCATGACAGAAATGCCTGAATAATCCCGAGCCCGGCGGCCCGCCGGGCCATCCGGGCAGCGACCTGCCGGCAGGCAGGCTGCGGCGTCCGGTGTCGGGGGGACACGCCAAACAGGACACCAGGAGACGTCATGACCACTTCCTTCCTTCGCGCGGCTGCCTTTGCGCTTGCTGCCGCGGCGTCAAGCCTTGCCATCGGTTCCGCCCACGCGGCCGCCGATCCGGCGGCGATCGTCAAGCATTATGCCGAGATCGCCCATGCCAAATATTCCGACTCGCTGGACGCCGCCAAGGCGCTCGACGCGGCGGTCGACGCCCTCATCGCCAAGCCGAGCGACGAAACGCTGAAGGCGGCGCGCGAGGCGTGGCTGAAGTCCCGCGTGCCCTACCAGCAGACGGAAGCCTACCGCTTCGGCAATCCGCTCGTCGACGACTGGGAAGGCAAGGTGAACGCCTGGCCGCTCGACGAAGGCCTGATCGACTATGTCGATGCGAGCTACGGCACGGAAAGCGACGAGAACGCCCTCTTCGTCGGCAATGTCATCGCCAATCCGAAGCTGGAGATCGGCGGCAAGGCGATCGACGCCACCACGATCACGCCGGCAGTTCTGCAGGAACTGCACGAGGCGGGCGAGGTCGAGGCGAACGTCGCCACCGGCTACCACGCCATCGAATTCCTGCTCTGGGGCCAGGACCTGAACGGCACCGGCAAGGGCGCGGGCAACCGCCAGGCGAGCGACTACGATACAGCCAATTGCACCAACGGCAATTGCGACCGCCGCGCCGCCTACCTGAAGTCCGCCACCTCACTGCTCGTCACCGATCTCGAGGAAATGGTGAAGGCATGGGCCGCCGACGGCGACGCCACCAAGAACGTGACCGCCGATCCGAAGGCCGGCATCACCGCCATGCTGACCGGCATGGGCTCGCTCTCCTATGGCGAACTGGCCGGCGAGCGCATGAAGCTCGGCCTCTTGCTGCACGATCCGGAAGAGGAGCACGATTGCTTCTCCGACAACACGCACAACTCGCACTACTACGACGTCGTCGGCATCCAGACCGTCTATACGGGCGAATACACCCGTCCTGACGGCACGAAGATGACCGGCCCGTCGCTCTCCGAACTCGTCGCGGAAAAGGACGCCGCGCTCGACACGGAGATGAAGGGCAAGCTCGACGCCAGCCATGCCGCCTTCAAGGCGCTGGTGGACCGCGCGGAAGGCGGCGAGGCCTATGACCAGATGATCGGCGAAGGCAACGAAGAGGGCAACAAGGTCGTCCAGGCCGCCGTCGACAGCCTGATCGACCAGACGAAGACCATCGAACGCGTCATCGGGTCGCTGGACCTGGGCAAGATCGAGCTTGAAGGTTCCGACAGCCTGGATAATCCTAACGCTGTCTTCCAATGATAGAAGGCGGGCCGCCTCTCCCGCGGAGCGCGGCCCGATTTCATAAATGACGAAACGTCCTGCCCGTCGCCTGCTCGCGGTCTGCGCCGCGTTCACCGTCGCGGCAGGCGTTTTCGTTCTGGCCGATGCCCATTCGGTCGGCCGGGCGCGCGGCGATCTTTCGCAAAAGGATCAAAAACGCGTCGAAGCCGTCACGGCCCTGGCGACGGATTTTTCCAAGGCGGAACAGTACGAGGCCATGTCCGGCGGGGCGGCTACCTCGCTTGCCTCGATCAACATCAACAGCTTCTCCCATTTCTCGGAAAACATCACCTTCGCCGAGCAGGAGACCTTCAAGCTCGGCAACGCGCTGTTCCAGAAGCTCTGGGTGTCCTCGCCCTCCTCCACGCAGGCGTCCGACGGGCTGGGGCCGCTCTACAATGCGCGCTCCTGCCAGACGTGCCACATCAAGGACGGCCGCGGCCATCCACCGGAGGATGCCGCTGACGCCACGTCGATGTTCCTGCGCCTTGCCCGCGCCGCGAAGACGCCGGCCGAGGCGGCGGCGCTGAAGAGCTTCCGCGAGATGAGCATGCCGGACCCGGTTTACGGCCGGCAGCTTCAGGATCTCGCCGTTCCCGGCCTCAAGGGCGAGGGCCGCATGGTGATCGACTATACGGAAGAACCGGTAACGCTTGCCGGCGGCGAGGTCGTCATGCTGCGCCGCCCGGCCTATTCCGTCGCCGGCCTCGCCTATGGCGATCTCGACCCCACGACAACGCTCTCGCCGCGCGTCACGCAGCCGATGCTCGGCCTCGGCCTCGTCCAAGCGATCCACGAGGCGGACATCCTGGCGCTTGCCGACCCGGACGACGCTGATGGCGACGGCATCAGCGGCAAGGCGGCGATCGCCGTCGACCCGGCGACCGGCAGGCAGGCACTCGGCCGGTTCGGCTGGAAGGCGCAGTCGGCCACCGTGCGCCAGCAGAGCGCCGATGCCTTCGCCTTCGACATCGGCATCTCGACGCCCGAGGTGCCGCTCTCTGAGGGTGACTGCATGCCGACGCAGGTGGCCTGCCTCGACCGCCCGGACGGCGTGCAGGCCCGACTGGGCGACGCGGAAGCGCCGCCGCCGGTCATGGACCTCGTCACCTTCTATGCGGAGAACCTTGCCGTGCCGGCCCGGCGCAAGGCGAGCTTTCCCGAAACGCTCGCGGGAAAACGCGTCTTCTACGAGACGGGCTGCGTTTCCTGCCATCAACCGAAATTCGTGACCCGGCGCGATGCCGGCAACAAGGCCCATGCCTTCCAGCTCATCTGGCCCTATTCCGATTTCCTGCTGCACGACATGGGCGAAGGCCTTGGCGACGGGCAGCAGGTCGGGGTGGCCGATGGCCGGGAGTGGCGCACGCCGCCGCTCTGGGGCATCGGCCTTACAAAAACCGTCAACGGCCATACGTTCTTCCTGCATGACGGGCGCGCCCGCAACCTCACCGAGGCCATCCTCTGGCACGGCGGCGAGGCACAGGCGGCGCGCGATCGCTTCGCCGCGCTGGAGAAACAGGACCGCGACGCCCTTCTCACCTTCCTGGAGAGCCTCTGATGTCGACCCGGCGCCACCCCTTCCTGCGTTTAACCTCGCTCCTTGCCGGCCTGGTCCTGTCGGCCTGCCTGCCGGCGCTGGCGCAGGAGGGTGAGACGCCCGTACCGCCGGACCTGACCGGCGAGGCCGCGCTCTCCGTGATGGCCCGCGCCGTGGACGACGTCATCCGCCCCGGCTACCGCGCCTTCGAGGCTTCTGCCGGCAAGCTCGCCGGGGCGACGGCCGCCTTCTGCAAGGCGCCTTCCGAAGCCTCCCGCAAGGATGTCGACGATGCCTTCCGGCAGGCGGTCGCCGACTGGGGCCGTATCGAGATCGTACGCATCGGCCCGGTGCTCGACGACAACCGGTTCGAGCGCATCCTGTTCTATCCCGACCGCAAGAGCACCGGCCTCAAGCAGGTGCAGGCGCTGCTGCAAAAGCAGAACGAGGCCGATGCCGACGCCGCGACGATGGCGGGCAAGAGCGTCGCCATCCAGGGGTTCGGCGCACTCGAATTCGCGCTTTACGGTACCGGCGCCGAAACGCTGATGAGCGAGCCGGACACTTTCCGCTGCCGCTACGCCGCGGCCGTCGCCACCCATATCCGCACCACAGCGGGCCAGCTCGTCGCCGCCTGGGAGGCGCCCGACGGCGTGCAAAAGGACTGGAAACACCCCGGCCCGCAGAACCCCGCCTTTCGCACCGGCAAGGAAGCGATGACGGCATTGCTCGGCATTCTCGTGCATGGCGGCGAGGCGGTGCGCGACCAGCGGATCGAAACCTTCTACCGTAACGGCGGCATCGCCCGGCCGAAATCGGCGGTCTTCTGGCGCTCCGGCAATACGTGGACGTCCATCGACGCCAATATCGAAGGCCTGCAGACGCTTTTCGACAAATCCGGCATGGCCGGCCTCGTCGATCCGGACTTCGCCTCGATCAACGGCAATATCGACTTCGTGCTGAAGCAGTTGCGCCGCATCGCGCCGACCGTCGATCCCGATATCGAAAAGGCCGTTTCCGATCCGGAAGAGCAGCAGAAGATCGCCTTCCTGCTCGTCAATTCCCGCGATCTCATCGAACGGCTCAATGCCGAATATGGCGGCGCGATCGGGCTCGGCGCCGGCTTCTCCTTCGCGGACGGCGACTGATGACGGGCGGGGCCGGCCATAGCGCGCTTCTCGACCGGCGCGCCTTCCTGCGCATGGCGGGCGCGGCCTGGATCGCGTCGCTCGGCGCCGGCCAAGCCTTCGCGCTTTCCCGCACGGATGCCGTCTTCGCCTCCGGCTATAGGGACCGCGACGGCAGCTTCGGCATTGCGACGCTTGCGGAGGACGGCACCGTGCTCGACCGCACGCCCCTGCCCGCCCGCAGCCATGGTATGGCCTTCTCGCCCGTCACCGGTCATCTCGTCGCCTTCGCAAGGCGGCCCGGCACCTTCGCGCTGGCGATCGACCGGACGGGCCGGACGGAACCCGTCACCATCGCCGCCGCCGAGGACCGGCATTTCTTCGGCCATGGCTGCTTCTCGCCGGACGGAAGCCTGCTCTATGCCAGCGAGAACGATTTCGACGCCAAACGCGGCATGATCGGCCTTTACGACGCCAGGGACCGCTACCGCCGCATCGGCGAATATTCCACCTACGGCATCGGCACGCACGATCTTTCCGTCAGCGACGACGGACACCTGCTGATCGCCGCCAATGGCGGCATCGAGACCCACCCGGATTTCGGCCGCACCAAGCTCAACCTCGACCATATGGAACCCTCGCTCGCCCTCATCGATGCGGCGACGGGCGCGCTCGTCGAGCGTCACACGCTGCCCGAAACACTGCGCCAGCTTTCCACCCGCCATATCGACCTCGACGACAAGGGCCGCGTCTGGTTCGCCTGCCAGTACGAAGGCCCGCGCAACGACCTGCCGCCGCTCGTCGGCCATTTCGGCAAGGGCGAAGACCTTACCTTCCTCTCCCTGCCGGAGGAGACCACGATCGGCCTTGCCAACTATGTCGGCGCCATCGCCGTCAACCGGCGCGAGGGGCTCGTCGGCCTGACCTCACCGAACGGCGGGCGCTTCATCGTGCTCGATGCCGGATCCGGCCGCGTTCTCAGGGAAGAAAGCATCGCGGATGCCGCCGGCATCGCCGCCGCGCCGCACGGCTTCGCCGTCTCTTCCTATGACGGGCGCTTTGCCGGGCGGCGCGAGGATGTCGCCTGGGACCAGCACGTCGCCAGCCTGATGCCACGCCGCTGACGCCACTGGACAGGCGCGCTACGCGCGCTACTTGCGCAGGCATGAGCAACAAGCCCCTCGTCTATCTCGCTTTCATCATCCTCGTTCTCGGCGGCGGCCTCCTGATCGGCGCCAACAACATGCCCGGCGACTGGTACCAGTCGCTCGCAAAACCCTGGTTCAACCCGCCGAACTGGGTCTTCGCGCCGGTGTGGAGCATCCTCTACATCATCATCGGCGTCGTCGGCGCCCGCACCTGGCTGACGCTTCGCCGCTCCATGGCGATGCGGCTGTGGTTTGCCCAGCTCGTCTTCAACTTCGCCTGGTCGCCCGCCTTTTTCGGCCTTCAGGACCCGATGTCCGCGATGATGATCATCCTCGGCCTTCTCGTCGCTGTCGCCGGCTTCATTCTGGTCTCCTGGCGTCAGGACCACACGGCGGCGCTGCTCTTCCTGCCCTACCTCGCCTGGGTCGCCTTCGCGACGGCGCTCAACGGAGCTATTCTCGCCCTGAACTGAGGGATATCCACGTACACGCTTGCAGCGCAGCATGCGCCGTGCAAACCTCGGCGGACTTCACTTCGGGGCCGGCATGCCGGCGGGCATGGATGCACATGACAGGCTTTCCTCCGGCAGGTTTCGCCGATCGCGTCGCCAAGAGTTTCGAGCGGCAGGCCGCCATGCGCCTGATCGGCGCCGAACTGACCCGCGTCGAGCACGGCACGGTGGAGATCGAGCTTGCCTTCGACGACAAGCTGACCCAGCAGCACGGCTTCCTCCATGCCGGTGTCATCTCCGCCGCGCTCGATACCGCCTGCGGCTATGCCGCCTATTCCGTCATCGACGCGGACGCCTCCATCCTCACCATCGAATTCAAGGTCAACCTGATGTCGCCGGGGCGCGGCGAGCGCTTCCTCTTTCGCGGCGAGGTCACCAAGCCCGGCTCCAACATCATCGTCGCCGACGGGCGCGGCTATGCCATCTCGGACGGCCCCGCCAAGCTGATCGCCTCCATGACCGGCACGATGATGGTCGTGCGCGGCCGCGAGGACATCGCCGAATGAGCGTCATCCTGAAGACCGTCGGCACGCACCGTATCCTCTACGTCATGGCCGCCGATGCCGAATACGGCCCGCACCTGAAGAGCCGCATCACGCCCTTCATGACGGGCGTCGGCCCGGTCGAAGCCGCCGTGCAGCTGACGCTCGCGCTCTGCCATCTGGAGGTGGAGGGCAACCTGCCGGATTTCGTCGTCTCGCTCGGCTCGGCGGGTTCCGCAACGCTGGAGCAGACCGGCGTCTACCAGGCGACCTCCGTCTCCTATCGCGACATGAACGCCTCGCCGCTCGGCTTCACCAAGGGCGCGACGCCCTTCCTCGATCTGCCGGCGGAAGTGCCGCTCCCCCTCCGCATTCCCGGCATTCCCGAGGCTCGGCTTTCGACGGGCGCCAACATCGTCTCGGGCGCCGCCTATGCGGGCATCGACGCCGACATGGTGGAGATGGAGACCTATGGAGCCCTGCGCGCCTGCCAGGCCTTCGGCGTCCCGCTCATCGGCCTTCGCGGCATTTCCGACGGCAAGGCGGAACTCACCCATATCGGCGACTGGACGGAATACCTGCATGTGATCGACGAAAGGCTTTCGGCCGCCGTCGACACGCTGGAAGCGGCCATCGCCGGCGGAACGGTCGTACGGGGCGGCTGAAAAACCGGCATTTGCCCGTTGCGCGGCGCGTGGATATTCATTAAAGGCTCGCCATGACCCAGACAGCTCATCCCGACAGCGTTCTCATCATCGATTTCGGCAGCCAGGTGACCCAGCTCATCGGGCGGCGCGTGCGCGAAGCAGGCGTCTATTGCGAGATCATCCCCTTCCAGTCGGCGGAAGAAGCCTTCCACCGCATGCAGCCGAAGGCGATCATCTTCTCCGGCGGCCCCGCCTCGGTTCTCGACCAGGGCAGCCCCCGCGCGCCGCAGGTCGTCTTCGATTCCGGCCTGCCGATCCTCGGCATCTGCTACGGCCAGCAGACGCTCGCCACCCAGCTCGGCGGCACCGTCGAGGGCGGCCATGCCCGCGAATTTGGCCGCGCCGATGTGGAAATTCTGAAAGAGAGCCCGCTCTTCGAGGGCTTCTGGCAGGTCGGCAACAAATACCCGGTCTGGATGAGCCACGGCGACCGCGTCACCGTCGCCCCCGAAGGCTTCGAAATCATCGGCGTTTCCGAAAACGCCCCCTTCGCCATCTGCGTCAACGAGGCGAAGCGCTACTACACGACCATGTTCCATCCGGAGGTGGTGCACACCCCCGACGGCGCCAAGCTGTTGTCCAATTTCGTGCACAAGATCGCCGGCATCAAGGGCGACTGGTCGATGTCCGCCTACCGCGCCCGCGCCGTGGAAGCCATCCGCGAGCAGGTTGGCGACAAGCGCGTCATCTGCGCCCTTTCGGGCGGCGTGGACAGTTCCGTCGCGGCCCTCCTCATCCATGAGGCGGTCGGCGCGCAGCTCACCTGCATCCTCGTCGACCACGGCCTGATGCGCAAGAACGAGGCGGCCGACGTCGTCGCCATGTTCCGCGAGCACTACAACCTGCATCTCATCCATGTCGATGCCGTCGACCGCTTCGTCGGCGAGCTGGAAGGCGTTTCGGACCCGGAAACCAAGCGCAAGATCATCGGCCGCCTGTTCATCGAGGTTTTCGAGGATGAGGCCAAGAAGCTCGGCGGCGCGGAATTCCTCGCCCAGGGCACGCTCTATCCCGATGTCATCGAAAGCGTCTCCTTCACCGGCGGCCCCTCTGTGACGATCAAGTCGCACCACAATGTCGGCGGCCTGCCCGAGCGTATGAACATGAAGCTCGTCGAGCCGCTGCGCGAGCTCTTCAAGGACGAAGTGCGCGTGCTCGGCCGCGAACTCGGCCTGCCGGACAGTTTCATCGGCCGCCACCCCTTCCCGGGCCCGGGCCTTGCCATCCGCTGCCCGGGCGGCATCACCCGCGACAAGCTGGAGATCCTGCGCGAGGCCGACGCGATCTATCTCGACGAGATCCGCAAGGCCGGCCTCTACGACAAGATCTGGCAGGCCTTCGCCGTGCTGCTGCCGGTCCAGACCGTCGGCGTCATGGGCGACGGGCGCACCTACGAATTCGTCTGTGCGCTGCGTGCCGTCACCTCCGTCGACGGCATGACGGCCGATTTCTACCACTACGACATGAACTTCCTCGGCCGCGCCGCCACCCGCATCATCAACGAAGTGCGCGGCATCAACCGCGTCGTCTACGACGTGACGTCGAAGCCGCCGGGCACGATCGAGTGGGAATGAGGGCACGCCCTTCTGCGTGACGGAAACCTTAAAGGCCCTGGCGTTCGCGCCGGGGCTTTTTGCTTTCCGGTAAAAAAATTCGCATCTCCATGTCACATCCTGCATTCCGGTCTCGTCATGGCGGTGTAGGATTGAGAAGGAGACTGGAATGTCAGCCCGCATGACCGATTATTTCAAACGCGCCGAGCCCGCCTTCAAGGCGATGTACGCGCTGGAAGCCGCCCTGAAGGCCAGCCCGCTGGACGCCAGGCTGCTGCATCTCGTCAAGGTGCGCGCCTCGCAGATCAATGGCTGCGCCTATTGCATCCATATGCATGTCGGCGAGGCCCTGAAGGACGGCGAGGACCAGATGCGGCTTCACCTTCTTGCCGGATGGCGCGATTCCTCGCTCTATTCCGAACGGGAACGGGCGGCGCTTGCCTGGACGGAAGCGCTGACGCTGGTGGCCGAGACCCATGCACCCGACGCCGACTGGAACGCCGTCGAGGCCGTCTTCACGCCCGACGAGCAGGCCTGGCTGTCGATCGCCATCGGCGCGATCAATGTGTGGAACCGCGTGCAGGTCGGCTTCCGCGCAGAGCACCCGACCGACCGGCGTCATGCCGCTTGATCCCTCCACCCGAAGCTTCGAGACGCAGCGGCCCCGGCTGCTGCGCCTTGCCTACCGCATGCTCGGCTCCCATTCGGAGGCCGAGGACATCGTGCAGGAAGCCTGGCTGCGCTGGCACCGCAGCGACCGGGAGACGGTCAAGGAACCTGCTGCCTGGCTCACCCGCATCGTCTCGCGCCTCTGCCTCGACGCGATGAAATCCGCCCGCGCCCGCCGGGAGACCTATCCGGGCACCTGGCTGCCCGAACCCTTGATCGAGCCGGCGGACGAGGAAATGCGCGCCGACAACATCACGCTTACCCTCATGGTGGCACTGGAGCGGCTGTCGCCGCTGGAGCGCGCGGCCTTCCTGCTGCACGACGTCTTCAACCAGCCGCTCGACGCCGTGGCGGCAACCCTGGAACGCAGCCCGGCGGCCACCCGGCAGCTTGCCGCGCGGGCGCGGGCGCATGTGCGCATCGATCAGCCGCGCTACGAGATCGCGCGCGAGGATGGCGAGGCGCTGGCGCACGCCTTCTTCGAGGCCTGTCGTCTCGGAGACACGGCGGCGCTCGGCACCATGCTGGCTGCCGATGTGACGCTACGCTCGGACGGCGGCGGCAAGGTGCTCACCTTCCCCAACGCCATCCACGGCGTCGAGCGCCTGATACGTCTCTATCTGGGACTCTCCCGCAAGCTGGGCGCGCGGATGGAGTATCTCGGTCCCGTCGTCATCGATGGCCTGCCGGGCTTCCTCAGCCGCGTGGACGGACACCTGCAAACCACCGCCGTGGAGATCGTCGAAGGACGCATCGCCGCCATCTACATCACGCGCAACCCGGACAAGCTTACCGCCCTCGCATTGCCTGGCTAGAAGCCGAACGACTGCTGCGCCGGCGCCGGGGGATCGAAGGAAATGCCTTCGAGCGCCAGCATCTTCAGCTTGGACGAGGCGCCGCCCGGCGCGGAGAAGCCGCCCACCTTGCCGCCGGCGGCCAGAACCCGATGGCAAGGAATGATGAGGGCGACGGGGTTCTTCGCCATGGCCTGGCCGACCTCGCGGGCCATTTCCGGGCCGGCGCCGAGGTCGCGGGCAAGCGTGCCGTAGGTCGTCGTCTCGCCCCAGTGCACGCGGCGCGCCGCATCGTAGACCGACATGAAGAAAGCGCTCTGGCCGGCAAGGTCGAGCGGCACATCGGTGAAATCGGCTTCCTCGCCGGCGAAGTAGCGTTGCGCGGCCGCAACGGCGCGGGCGACCGCCGGCGGCGGCTCGGCCGCTTCCGCCTCAGGCAGATGGCGCAGCAGCAGGCGGCGCGTGGTAGCGGCGTCCTCGCCCGGCAGCTGAAAGCGTACGACGCCCGCCGCCGTCCAGGCGATGCCGCAGGGGCCGCCCGCGGTGTCGAAGATCAGGTAATGGGTCTTGCCGGTCATTTTCGGCTCCTGTTCCCGTTTTGTCACAAGATCGGGCTTTGCCCGGCCGCTTTCAACCCGTTTCTTGCCGGGACTTGCGCCTTTCGCCGCCAATTCGCATAAACCGTCGCGAAAACGAACCAGCGGGGGGACGACATGGAGTGCTCGGAGATCATCATCGGCGGCGATACGGCGGGCATCGAATGGCGCGTGCCGGTCTTCCGCTTCAAGGGCAGCGATGCGGCGGCACCCTCCGTGCATATCCAGGCGGCGCTGCATGCCAACGAGTTGCCCGGTACGGCGCTCGCCCATTTTCTCATCGAACGGCTGCGCCGTGCGGAGGAAAAAGGCACGATCCGCGGCGACATCACCGTCGTGCCACAGGCCAACCCCATCGGCCTTGCCCAGTACCATTTCGGCGAGATGGAAGGCCGGTTCGATCTCGGTTCGCGCACCAATTTCAACCGCGACTTCCCGCTGGTGGCTCTTGCCGAGCGCGAGACGCTGCTGGACGATCTCGACCGCCGCCCCGCCGCCGACCGGCTGAAGCGTACGCTGCTGCACATGGCGCTCGGCGTGGATCTGGTGCTGGACCTGCATTGCGACGACGAATCCCTGCAATATGCCTATATCGACGAGGCCTTCTGGCCGGAGGCCGCCGACCTTGCAAGCGCGCTCGACATGGAAGCCGTGTTCTTGTCTGACGGCGAGAGCACGGCCTTCGAGGAGGCAGTTGGCCATGCCTTCAAGCGCCAGGGCGGCGACAGGCTGAAGACCGTGCCGGGCCGCCTCGCCGTCACCGTCGAGCTGCGCGGCCGGCGCGATGTTTACCCCGACATTGCGATGCGCGATGCGGATGGCCTCTGGCGCTTCCTCGCCGGGCGCGGCGTCGTTACCGATGCGGCCTTCGAGGCAAGGCCCTATGCCGGTCCGGCCGTGCCGCTCGACAATATCGAGATGGTGCGGGCGCCCGCGCCCGGCACCGTGCTCTTCCACCGGGACATCGGCGACAGGGTGAAGGCGGGCGACCTCCTTGCGACGCTGATCACCCGGCCGGGCGAGGCCGACGGCACGCTTGCGGTCAAGGCCGGCCATGACGGGCTGGTCGCCACGCGCAGCTCCGCCCGTTATGCGCGGCGCGGCGACGACCTGATGAAGCTCGCCTGCCGTGAGGCGACGCGCAACGACCGCAAGCCGGGCACGCTGGAAGACTGAACTTTCCGCCCGCAGAAAATCTTTCGGCTGGGGGAGTGTTGCCCCCCTCGCATTCGTATCATCCAAAGCAATATATAGAGGCGGCAAAAGCATTTGCCGCCTTGGGATGATCCGCACGCATCATGTTTGAGACGCTCTCCGCCTACTGGCCGCATATCCTCGTCGCCCTGTCGATCCTTCTCGGCGTGCCGGCCGCCATCCATGCAACGATGACGAAGGAGGAGGTGCGGGCGGCGATCGGCTGGGTCGGCGTCATCCTGCTGTCGCCGGTCGTCGGCCCGCTCATCTATGCGGTGGGCGGCGTCAACCGCATCCGCCGCAAGACGCTGAACCTCAGCCGCGAGGGCCTGCTTGCCGCCGGGTGGCACCATATGGCGGAATACGACGTGTCGAACGAACACGTCCGGGTGACCTATGGCGAGGCGCTCGCCGCCATGCAGCGCCTCGGCGATGCGGTCGGTCGCTGCAAGCTGACCTCCGGCAACCGCATCACGCTGCTATCGACGGGCGATGCTGCCTATAGCGCCATGCTGGCCGCCATCGACGCCGCCGAGCGTTCCATCATGCTCGAAACCTACATCTTCGACCGGGACGGCGCGGGCAAGCGCTTCGTGGAGGCGCTGTCGGCGGCCGTGGCGCGCGGCGTGGCGGTGCGCGTGCTGATCGACGCGGTCGGCGCGCGTTATTCCATTCCCTCGATCGTCTCGGAGCTCAAGCAGGCGAACGTGCCGGTGGACGTTTTCAACGGCAACATCGTCATGGGCCTGCGCCTTCCCTACGCGAACCTGCGCACCCACCGGAAAATCCTTATCGTCGATGGCAGCGTCGCCTTCACCGGCGGGCTCAACATCCGCGCCGGCTTCTGCGCGGAGTTTTCCGGCGAACTGGCGGCGCTCGACACACATTTCCGCCTCACCGGACCTGTCGTCAGCGACCTCTTCCGCATCGCCTACGAGGACTGGCGCTTTTCCGGTGGCGACGACCTCTCGGGCGAGGCCTGGCAGATCGCGCCGCCGCCCGACGCGCCGGAGAGCGGCATGCTTGCCCGTGTCGTGCCCTCCGGGCCGGACAAGAGCCTTGAAACCAACCACCGCATGCTGATGGGCGCCGTCTCTATCGCCAAGAAGCACATCCGCATCATGTCGCCCTATTTCCTGCCCGACCGCGAGCTGATCAGCGCTATCGTCACGGCGGCGCGGCGCGGGGTGGAGATCGACATCGTCGTGCCCTCCTCCAACAACCTGAAGCTCGTCGATCTCGCCATGACGGCGCAATTCGACCAGCTCTTGAAATATGGCTGCCGCATCTGGCGCGCCTCGGGCGCCTTCAACCATTCCAAGCTCACGGTCGTCGACGACGCCTGGTCCTATGTCGGCTCGTCGAACATCGACCCGCGTTCGCTGCGGCTGAATTTCGAGGTGGATATCGAGGTGGTGGACCCGGACTTCGCCGATCTCATCGGCGATCGCATCGCCACCGCCATGGCGCTGGCGGAAGAGGTGAAGCTCGATGAGCTCAAGGCGCGGCCTTTCGCGCAGCGCCTCGTCGAGCGCATCACATGGCTTGGCTCACCCTATCTGTAGGCCCGAACGAGCGCTCCCAGACGACCTTGAGGTCGATATGCGCCTTGATCGGCAGGTGATCGGAGGCGATGCGGGCGAGCGGCGTGTCGTGCACCTCGACGGAGGTGACGAGATCGTGCGGATGGCCGAGCGCCCGGTCGAGCGCGAGCACCGGAAAGCGCGAGGGAAAGCTCGGCACCGCGCCGGACGCCGGATCGAAGGTTGGCTGGAGGCGCGAGAGTGAGGAGCCGCGGCCGACGCGCCATTCGTTGAGATCGCCGACAAGCAGGGTCGGCATTTCCTCTTCCTCGGCGACAGAGGCGAGGATCGCCATGGCCTGCTGCTCGCGTGAGCGCTTCAAGAGGCCGAAATGGGCGGCGACGAGGCGGAGCTTGCCGACCGGCAGGTCGAGGTTCACCACCAGCGCGCCGCGCGGCTCGACGCCGGGCAGCTTCAACTGCCGCACCCCGCAGACCGCGCCCTTGCGGATCATGATCATGTTGCCGTGCCAGCCGTGGCCGGTGGAGGATAGCGCGGCGATCGGCACGGGAACGAGGCCGCAATCGCGTTCCAGCATGTCGAGATCGAGCAGACCCGAGCGCTCGCCGAAGCGCTTGTCCGCTTCCTGTACGGCGATGATGTCGGCATCGATCTCGGCAATGACGCTCGCCGTGCGCTCGGGATCGAAACGGCGGTCGACGCCCACGCATTTGTGCACGTTGTACGACGCGATGACGGTGTCGCCGGGACGATTGTTTTCCGCCGGCCGGTGGCCGCGGCGGTTGCGGATGGCCGACAGCAGCGCGGCCGACATGACCTTGTCGTTCAGCTTTCTGTCCACGGTTCCTTCCTTTGTGGCGCATCCATCATATGGGCGCTTTGCCCGCATCGGCAACCTCCCGCGGGCGAGAAAGGTTCCGCGGGTAGGCTCACGGAAGCGCGCTCACCTGCATCTTGGGACTGTCGAGCAGGATGGTCGAGCGCAGCGTCTTGATCTCGCCGATCCGCTCGAACTCGCTCCACAGCAGCCGCCGGTAGTCGGCGGCGTCCTTCACGGCGATCTTCAGGAGGAAATCGAAATCGCCGGCGACCATGTGGCATTCCACCACCTCCGGCATGCGCCGCACGAGATCGATGAAGCGCTCGCCGACACGCGGCGCCGTCCTCTCCAGCGTCACCTCCAGGAAAGCCTGAAAGCCGATGCCGGCGGCGCGCGGATCGACGATCACCGTGTGGCGGATGACGCCGCTCGCCTCCAGCCGCGCCAGCCGGCGCGACAGCGGCGCCGGCGACAGGCCGACCTTCTCGGCGAGCTGGTTGTTGGAAAGGCCCGCATCCTCGACGAGCAGGCGGATGATGCGCCGGTCCGTCTGGTCCAGCACCACGTCATCGCCCGTCTTCCTGTCCATATCCGCCCCCGACGCAAAAACCTGCATCAACCTAGCGGCAAGCCGCAAGAATACAAAAGCTTCTTGCGCCTTCCCCGCAATATCATAGTCGATTTTGCGATGGCTTTGCCTTACACCGTCTGCACATTCACCCACATTAGGAAACCGGCCATGTTCGACGCCCTCACCCGCCAGCCCGATGACCCGCTGCTCGCCCTGATCGGCCTTTTCCGGGCGGACGAGCGCGCCGGCAAGGTGGATCTCGGCGTCGGCGTCTATCGCGACGAGACCGGCGCGACGCCGATCTTCCGCGCGGTGAAGGAGGCCGAACGCCGCCTCGTCGAGACCCAGCCGACCAAGGCCTATGTCGGCCCGGAAGGCGACCCAGTCTTCCTGGAGCGTCTCTGGGACCTGACGACGGGCGAGGCCGGCCGCGGCCGCGCCACGGCCAGCCTCCAGACGCCGGGCGGTTCCGGGGCGCTGCGCCTTGCCGCCGACCTGATGGCGCGCATGGGCACGAAGGGCATCTGGCTCGGCCTGCCGAGCTGGCCGAACCATGCCAGCATCTTCAAGGCCGCCGGCCTCGAGGTCATCACCTATCCGTTCTTCGACATCCCCTCGCAGGCAGTGCTTTTCGACCGCATGATGGAGGCGCTTGCCGGCGCCGCGCCGGGCGATGCCGTGCTGCTGCATGCAAGCTGCCACAACCCGACGGGCGCGAACCTTTCGGCCGACCAGTGGCGCGCCGTCTCCGCCCTCATCGCCGAGCGCGGCCTGCTGCCGCTCATCGACATCGCCTACCAGGGCTACGGCCGCGGCCTCGACGAGGACGCGGCGGGCCTGCGCACGCTGCTGGCCGCCGTGCCGGAAGCGCTCGTCGCGGTCTCCTGCTCGAAATCCTTCGGCCTCTACCGCGAACGCACCGGCGCGATCTATGCCGCCTGCAGCAGTGCCGGGGCGGCGCTTTCCGTGCGCACCAACCTCGCCGCGCTCGCCCGCACCAGCTATTCCATGCCGCCGGACCATGGCGCGGCCATCGTCAGCACGATCCTCGGCGACGCGGCCCTCACCGCCGACTGGAAGGCAGAGATCGAGAGCATGCGCCTGCGCATCGCCGCGATCCGCGAACGCCTCGCCACCGGCCTTTCCGCCCGCTGGCAGGTGCTGACGGCCGTGCGCGAGCAGGAGGGCATGTTCTCGCTGCTGCCGCTCGAAGAAGCTGATGTGCTGAAGCTGCGCGCCGATCACGCCATCTACATGCCGACCTCCGGCCGAATCAACATTGCCGGCCTCAAGACGGCGGAAGTCGATGCCGTCATTGAAAAATTCCTGAGCCTCTGAGGTCCAACATGTCTGTCGAGACGGCGGCGCAGCCGGAGCGCCATTCCGCTTACGAGGATGTCATCGCCATCGTCGTCGGCACGATGTTCATGGCGCTCGGCGTGGTGATCTATACCAAGGCGGTGCTGCTGGCCGGCAGCACGGCGGGCCTCGCGCTCCTCCTGCAATATGCGACCGGCACCGGTTTCTGGTGGCTGTTTTTCGCCATCAACCTGCCGTTCTATGTGCTCGCCGTCAAAAAGCTCGGCTGGGGCTTCACGCTGCGCACCTTCGCGGCCGTCACGTTCGTCTCGATCTTTAGTCGGCTTACCTTCGAACTGGTCACCTTTTCCCATCTCGATCCACTCTATGCGGCGATCATGGGCGGGGCGCTTTCCGGCACGGGCCTCCTCATCCTCTTCCGTCACCGTACGGGGCTCGGCGGCATCAATGTGCTGGCGATCTACCTGCAGGACCGTTTCGGCTTGCGCGCCGGCTATTTCCAGCTTGCCGTCGATCTCGCCATCCTGTCCGCTGCCTATTTTGTCATTCCGCTCGACCGCCTCGCGCTTTCCGTGCTCGGTGCCGTCGTCGTCAACATGACGCTCGCCATCAATCACCGCCCCGGCCGCTATCTCGGGGTGACGTGACGACCGCGCCGCTTTATGAAGGCGGCCGAGAAGGCATGAGGAGACAAGCGTGACCGTCACGATCTACGGCATCAAGAACTGCGACACGATGAAGAAGGCAAGGACCTGGCTCGACGCCAGGGGCGTCGCCTACCGCTTCCACGACTACAAGGCCGAAGGCATTGACGAAGCGAGCCTCACGCGCTGGGTCGATGCGCTCGGCTGGGAAACCGTGCTCAACCGCGCCGGCACCACCTTCCGGGCTCTGCCCGATGCCGACAAGCAGGATCTCGATGCGAAGAAGGCCATCGCTCTGATGCTCGCACAGCCGTCGATGATCAAGCGCCCCATGCTCGACCGGGACGGGCAGCTTACCGCCGGCTTCAAGCCGGATATCTACGAAACGCTGTTCTAGAAAGGCCGGCGATAGCCGGTCGGCTTCTGGTAGAGGTAGCCGGTGCGCTCGATGGCCGTGGCGAGCGGTTCGCGCGCGACGCTCATCGTGTGGCCGTTGGCGTGGATGATGGTGGTCTCGTCTTCCATGATCGCCACATGGCCCTTCCAGAAAACGAGGTCGCCGCGCCGCAGTTCCTCGCGCGCGATGGGCGTACCGAGACCGGCCGCCTGCATGTCGGAATCGCGCGGTGCGCTTCGGCCCGTCATCATCAGGGAGAGCTGGACGAGCGCCGAGCAGTCGAGGCCGAAACCGGAGCGGCCACCCCAGAGATAGGGCGTCTCGAGGAAGCGACCGGCAACAGCGACGTAGTCGTCGCTCGCCCTGTCCTCGACAAGCAGGCAATGGCCGGCAATGACGGACTGGCCGCCTTCAAGCGTAAAATAGCGCGTGCCGCGCGTCTCGCTCTCGCCGACGATTGTTAGCCGGCTTCCGATGGAAAGCGCGAAGGCGGCGGGCGTGCGCAGGTCCGCCCCCGTATAGGCGAAGGTGCGGGGCACCGCGACGATATGCGTTGCCGCCGTCTCAGGTGCCGCCTCCAGCGCCGTTTCGGGCAGATAGCCGACATATCCGTCGACATCCGATTTCACCCAGGCCCAGCCATCCGCCCGGTCGAGCACGCGCACGGTCTCGCCGAACAGCACCTGCGTATCGATGCCGGCTGCCTCGTCCGGCCGGGGCCGAAGCGCGGCGACCGGAGCGGCGATGCGCGCGGGCGTGCCTGTTACATATTGCCCGGCCGCGACGGTGCCGCGCAGGGCTTCTTCGGCAAGGTCGGGACGATAGGCGAAAAGGCGGCGATCTGGCAGGGCGTTCATCGGTCTACTCACGGGGCCTTCATGAAGTCTGGGCACGGCCTGTGGCAATTATAAGGTCGCCGAGGCGTTCGAGATAAAGCGCGCCTTCCACGGTGCGCTTGATGATGACATTGCGGCGGTCGCGGTCGTCGCGCACGCGGGTGACCAGCCCCTGCTCGCCCATCGTGTCGAGGGCGCGGGTGATGACGGGCTTGGTGACGCCGAGTTTAGCCGCCAGCCCCCGCACCGTATGCGGCGGCGGCACGAGGTAGATCTCCAGCAGGATGGCGAGCTGGCGAAGCGTCAGATCCCGCCCGTCCTGGTGAACCTGCTGAACGGTCACCGCATGCCAGAGGCTCAACGCCTGCGATGGGGTCAGATCTACCGGCACGGCCCGCTCCTCCGGGGCGAATGAATTTCGTTACGCTACCGTATCATTCGCCTGAAGGAAAGCGGCCCCGTCAGGCCGTCGCGCTACGAAGATGGTGATAGAGCGCGCGAATGGCCTGCGCCTCGCCGCCGACGGGCGAATGCGGCCGCTCGGCCTGCGCCCAGGCATAGATGTCGAAATGCGCCCAATGCCTGTTGCGCGTGACAAAGCGCTTGAGGAAGAGTGCCGCGGTGATCGAGCCCGCCATGCCACCCGAGGGCGCATTGGTGAGGTCCGCGATGCGGGCGGAGACGTCCTTGTCGTAGCCCATGTAGAGCGGCATGCGCCACATCGGATCATCGACCGCAAGGCTCGCGTCGGCAAGGTCGTGGGCGAGATCGTCGTCGTCGGTGAAGAAGGGCGGCAGGTCGGGGCCGAGCGCGACGCGGGCGGCGCCCGTCAGCGTCGCCATGTCGACGATGAGGTCGGCCTCTTCCTCGTCCGCATAGGCGAGCGCGTCGGCAAGGATCAGCCGGCCCTCGGCATCGGTATTGTCGATCTGCACGGTGAGGCCCTTGCGGCTCCTGTAGATATCGCCGGGACGGAAGGCATTGGCCGAGATGGAGTTCTCGACGACCGGCACGAGCACGCGCAGGTCCACCTTCAGCTTGGCATCCATGATCATCAGCGCAAGGCCCATGACGTTCGCCGCCCCGCCCATGTCCTTCTTCATCAGGAGCATGGAGGCGGCCGGCTTGATGTCGAGGCCGCCGGTATCGAAGGTGACGCCCTTGCCGACGAGCGTCACGCGCCTGTGGCCCTTCTTGCCCCAACGCAATTCGAGCAGGCGCGGCGCCTGTTCCGCGGCGCGACCGACCGTGTGGATGAGCGGGAAATTCTGCTTGAGCAGGTCGTCGCCGGTGATGACGGAGACCTTCGCCTTGTATTGCTCGCCGAGCGCGCGGAAAACGTCTTCCAGCGCGTCCGGCCCCATGTCGTTGGTCGGTGTGTTGACGAGGTCGCGGGCAAGGAAGACGCCAGCAAGCTGGCGCTTGATGTCGGTGGCGTCGGCGTCGCTCGGGATGAGCAACGTTGGCGCCTCCGAAGCGGCGGCCTTGTAGCGCTCGAAGCGGTAGCTGCCGAGGCCGTAGCCGAGCGCCAGCCGGTTGGCCGTCAGCGGCGCGGTCTCGATATGCCAGTCGCCGGCCGGAAGCGCGCGGGCGAGCTTGCCCGTCAGGAACGGCGCGTCGGACGGGTTCTTGCCGAGGCCGAACAGCGCGCCGCCGAGATGCCCGTCCGCCGTCGGCACCATCAGGAGCGCACCCGTTTCCGCCTTGAAGCCGGCCTTCTTCGCCCAGTCGAGTGCGATCGGATCGATCGTGCCGGTCTCGATATGGGCGGGCGTGATCGCGAAGATCGGCAGCGTCTTGCCGGCCTTCGTGTTGAAGGGAGAGGGCCGGTCGATGAACTGGAAGGGGGCCATGGCGGAACCTTTGGAGGGAGCTTCGGAATCAGGCGATTAACACTCTGTTAGGGTTAACAGATTATTGCTGGAGCGGAGATTGCGGCGTGATTCCTTAACCGCCGCGAGATGCGGAAATCGCTTCGGGGACTTTATCATGGCCGCTTCCGTTACGTCAGTTCGCTTACGGCTCCTGCGGGGAGCGGCGCTCCTTGCCATCGGCGTCGCGGTGGCGGGCTGTGCGGGCAAGAGCAACATCACTACCGGCTCCATCGCCCGCACCGGCAAGCCGGTCGGCGAAATGAACGCCAGCGAACTGCGCAACGCGGCCGACAGCATCGGCCAGGCCTACGAGAAGAACCCGAAGGATGCGGCGACCGGCATCAACTATGCCAATGTGCTGCGCATGAACGGGCGCAACGAGCAGGCGCTCGCGGTCATGCAGCAGGTCGCCATCAGCAACCCGAACAACCGCGAAGTGCTCGCCGCCTACGGCAAGGCGCAAGCCGCCGCCGGCCAGCTCGAACAGGCGCTGAACACGATCCTGCGCGCCCAGACGCCCGACAGGCCCGACTGGCGGCTGAAATCGGCGGAAGGGGCGATCCTCGACCAGCTCGGCCGCTCCGCCGAGGCGCGCCAGCGCTACCGCGAGGCGCTGGATATCCAGCCGAACGAATCCTCGATCCTTTCCAATCTCGGCATGTCCTATGTGCTGGCCCGCGACCTGAAGACTGCCGAAACCTATTTGCGCTCGGCTGCCTCACAGCCCGGCGCCGACAGCAGCGTGCGCCAGAACCTTGCGCTCGCCGTCGGCCTGCAGGGCCGGTTCCAGGAGGCGGAGACCATCGCCCGTCAGGAACTGACCGCCGGGCAGGCCGAAGCCAACGTCGCCTATCTGCGCTCGATGCTGACCCAGCAGAATGCCTGGAAGAAGCTCGCTGCCGACGACAGCGGCAACACCAACTGATCCCAGCGTCCCTCCCAAGACGCCGACGCCCCGGTCGACAGCATCGACCGGGGCGTTTTATCGTGTTCGGCCGGTACGGTCAGAACGTGTCGGCGACCTGGATACCGGCCGGGCCGAGGATGACAGCGATCAGCACGGGCAGGAAGAACAGGATCATCGGCACGGTCAGCTTCGGCGGCAGGGCTGCCGCCTTCTTCTCCGCCTCGTTCATGCGCTGGTCGCGGCATTCCTGCGCCAGCACGCGCAGCGCCTGGGCGAGCGGCGTGCCATAGCGTTCCGCCTGGATGAGCGCCTGCGTCACCGACTTGACCGTGTCGAGCCCGATGCGCGTGCCGAGGTTCTCATAGGCCTGGCGGCGTTCCTGCAGGAAGGAGAGTTCCGCCGTGGTGAGAACCAGTTCCTCGGCAAGCTCGGGCGAGGCCATGGCGATTTCGTCCGCCACGCGCTTGAAGGCGACTTCGATGGAAATACCCGATTCCACGCAGATCAGCATGAGGTCGAGCGCATCCGGCCAGGCCCGGCGGATCGATTTCTGCCGCTTCGTCACCTTGTTGGAGATGAAGATATTGGGCGCGTAGAAGCCGAGATAGGCGGCAGCGATCGTCGCGAGAATGCGCATCGGCAGCGGCTTGTCGCCGAGAAAGCCGAGGTAGAAGATGTAGAAGGCGGCCACAGCCAAGAAGACGAAGGGCAGCACGAAGCGCGCGAACAGGAAGACGTTGAGCGCGTTCTGCGAGCGGTAGCCGGCCTGCCGCAGCCGGTTCATCGTATTGGCGTCGACCAGCGCCTCGCGCAGGTTCAGCCTGTCGACCACCTGGCGCACGGGCGTGTTGTGCTGCGCGCGCAGCGAGGCCTTGCTCTGGGCGGCTTCCGCGTTGAGGCGGGCACGCTCACGGGCGCGCATCTGCTCGCGCTCCAGCGCCACGGCCTTCATGCGCTTTTCGAGATCGCCGCGCTCGAAATAGGGCGCCGCCAGCGTATAGAAGGTGGCCAGCAGCGCGATCATCACGAAGGCGGGAAGCAGGACGGCCGGATCGGTGAGCATGGCGACCATGGTTGTCTGCCCCTAGATGTCGAAGTTGATCATGTTGCGCATCACGAAGATGCCGACGGACATCCAGACGGCCGAAATGCCGAGAATGAGATGGCCGCGCGAATCCTGGAACAGGATCATGATGTATTCCGGCGACGTCAGGTAGACGAGCAGCGCCACAATGAACGGCAGCGCGCCGATGATCACCGCCGAGGCCTTGGCCTCCATCGAGAGCGCGTTGACCTTGGCGCGCATCTTGCGGCGTTCGCGCAGCACGCGCGAAAGGTTGCCGAGCGCCTCGGACAGGTTGCCGCCCGCCTGACTCTGAATGGCGATGACGATCGCGAAGAAGTTGACTTCCTGCAGCGGGATGTTGGTGAACATGCGCGCGCAGGCTTCCGGCACGCTGAGGCCGACCTGCTGGGCTTCGACCACCTTGCGGAACTCCGTCTTCACCGGCTCCTGGCCCTCGGCGGCGATCAGCCGGAGAGCGTCCGTCAGCGGCAGGCCCGACTTGATGGACCGCACCATGACGTCGAGCGAATTCGGGAACTCCTCGAGGAACTTGTTCAGCCGGCGTTTGACGAGGAAACCGAGGAACCAGCGCGGCAGGCCCGCGGCGGCAATGAAGGCGATGCCGAACGCGACCAGAAGGCCGATCCCGCCGAGAAGCGCCAGCACGAAGGCGAAAAGGCCGAAGACCGCGCTGAACATGTAGAATTTCGACGGCGTGATCGTAAGGCCGGCCTGGACAAGCTTCGCCTTCAGCGTGGTGGCGACGCGCTTGGTCTGCTCCTGCTGCTTCTTTTCCAGGTCCTTCAGCGAATCCTGCACCGACTTGCGGCGCTTGGAGAGCTCCTGCATGCGGTCGCGCGCTGCCTTGGCCTTGCTATGGTCGGTCTCGGCGGCCTGCACCCGGCGAACGCGGCTTTCCGTCTTCTTCTCGGTCTCGATGCGCGAGAAGAGCAGGCCATAGGCGAGACCGGCGGTGGAAAGGACCGCCAGGGCGAAGATCGCCACGATGTTGATATCCAGTCCGAACATCCGCGTTCCGCCTGCCCCTTACGGCTTCTCCATGGCGTCGAGCGTTGCCGCCAGGCGCTTGTCCTCGTTGAAATAGCGTGCGCGATCCCAGAAATGTGGCTTGCCGATGCCGGTGCCCTTGTGCTGGCCGATGATGCGGCCATTGGCATCTTCACCCTGCAGTTCGAAGCGCATCAGGTCCTGCGTGACGATGACGTCGCCTTCCATGCCGATCACTTCGGTGATGTGGGTGATGCGGCGCGAGCCGTCGCGCAGGCGCGAGGCCTGGATGATGACGTCGATGGAGCCGGCGATGATCTCGCGCACCGTCTTGGCGGGAAGCGTGTAGCCGCCCATGGCGATCATCGATTCCATACGCGAGAGGCATTCGCGCGGCGTGTTGGCGTGGATCGTGCCCATCGAGCCGTCATGGCCGGTGTTCATCGCCTGGAGAAGGTCGAAGACCTCCGGTCCGCGCACTTCGCCGACGATGATGCGTTCGGGGCGCATGCGCAGGCAGTTCTTGATGAGATCGCGCATGGTGATCTCGCCCTCGCCCTCGATGTTCGGCGGGCGGGTTTCGAGGCGCACGACATGCGGCTGCTGGAGCTGGAGTTCCGCCGAGTCCTCGCAGGTGATGACCCGTTCGTCCCGGTCGATATAGTTGGTCAGGCAGTTGAGCAGCGTGGTCTTGCCCGAGCCGGTGCCGCCGGAAATGACGAGGTTGCAGCGAACGCGCCCGATGATCTGGAGGAGTGCGGCTCCTTCCGGCGTGATCGAGCCGAAGCGGACGAGCTGGTCGAGCGTCAGCTTGTCCTTCTTGAACTTGCGGATGGTGAGCGCGGTGCCGTCGATGGCGAGCGGCGGAGCGATGACGTTGACGCGCGAACCGTCCGGCAGGCGCGCGTCGCAGATCGGGCTCGATTCATCGACGCGGCGGCCGACCTGGCTGACGATGCGCTGGCAGATGGAGAGGAGCTGGGCGTTGTCGCGGAAGCGGATCTCCGATTCCTGCACCTTACCGCCAACTTCGATATAGGTCTTGCCCGCGCCGTTCACCATGATGTCGGCGATGTCGTCGCGCGCCAGCAGCGGCTCCAGCGGACCGTAGCCCAGAACGTCGTTGCAGATGTCGTCGAGCAGTTCCTCCTGCTCGGAGATCGACATCGCGAAATTCTTGATCGTGATGATGTCGTTGACGATGTCGCGGATTTCCTCGCGCGCGCTTTCCGTGTCGAGTTTGGCGAGCTGCGAGAGGTCGATCGTGTCGATGAGCGCGGAGAAGACCTGGCTCTTCGTGTCGTAATAATCCTCGGTACGGGCGACGCGGCGGCGCGGAGCGGCGGCGGGCGCTGCCACTGGCGGCGGGGCGGGCTCGAACACGGGCTGCGCCGGGGCGGCGGCGACCGGTCGCTCCGCCGTCAGGGTCGTGGCGGCCGCAGGCACGGCATGGGTCACCTGACCCGTCGTGCCGCTCTTGCCGAAACCTTCATTGCCACGTTTGCCGAACATGCCACGTCATCCAGTCTGTTGCGCCGCTTGCGGCTACTTGCGGCCGATGAGGCCCAGCATCTTGCCGAGCCCGGCCTTCTTGGGTTTCTTCACCGTCGCGCGGCCCGTCACGAGATGGGCGACCTGCGAGAAGGTCTCGGCGGTCGGCGACTTGCGATCCATCTCGGCGATCATGCGGCCGCTGTTGGCGGCCGTGCCGAAGAGCTGCGCATCGAAGGGAATGATCGCGACCGGCTCGACGCCGAGCGGTTCGCAGAAGTCGCCGGGCGCGATTTCCGGACGCTTCGGCATGCCGACCTGGTTGAGGATCAGGTGCGGCGGCTTGTCGTTCGGCCTGAGCTTCTTCAGCGCGTCGAGCATGTTCTTGGCGTTGCGCAGGTTCGCAAGGTCCGGCACCGCCGTGATGATCAGCTCGTCCACCTCGGACAGCAGCGTGCGCGTCCATTCCGACCAGGCATGCGGCACATCGAGCACCGTCACCGGCGCACTGCGCTGAAGCACTTCGATGACCGGCTGGAACGAGCCGCGCTCCAGATCATAGGCGCGGTCGAGCATGGAGGGGGCCGCCAGCAGCGAGAGATGCTCGGAGCATTTGGTCAGAAGACGGTCGAGGAAGACCTCGTCGAGCCGTTCCGGCGCATAGATCGCCTCGGAAATGCCCTGCGGCGGATCCTGGTCGAAGTCGATATTGGCCGTACCGTAAGGCAGGTCGAGATCGGCGAGGATGACCTCGGTCTGGAACAGGTTGGAAATGTCGAAGGCGCAATTGTGCGCGATCGTCGAGGAACCCGAACCGCCCTTGGCGCCGATGAAGGCGATGGTGCGGCCGAGCGGTTCGGCGTCCGGATCGATGAAGATCGCCGCCATCGCGTTCAGCACCTCGGCCATGCCGACGGGGCCGACCATATATTCGGAAATGCCGTTGCGGATGAGGTCGCGGTAGAGCGGAATGTCGTTGTAGCGCCCGACGACGATGACCTTGGTGGAGGGATCGCAGACCTCGGCGAGCGGGGCAAGCTCTTCCATGATGCCGCGCGGCTCGGTCGAGGTCTCGATGATCAGGAGGTTCGGTGTCGGCGCGGAGGCGAACATGTTGGCGGCCGCCGTGATGCTCGCGCTCGATATGCGAAGGCTGACCTTGGCCATGCGCCGGTCCTGCCCGCAGCGCTCCATGGTGCGCAGCATCGCCTCGCTCTCGCAGAAGGCATGCACGGAAATGCGCGGCAGTGGGCGCACGGCCTCGATGTCCGCCGGCCGGACCGTGTCGTCGGCATGGTCCTGCGCGGTCTCGTTGCTGAACGTGTAGTCAACCGTGCTCATGACTTATCTGGCCTTGCTGGAGGGAAAGCGCATCATTCCATTTCCTTCAGTTCGGTATAGGCGTCACGGTAGCGCTCGAGCGCCTTGCCGCGCTGGGTGGCGTCGGCCGGGGTCATGCGGCGCGGGCCGAGAAGATCGTTCGGATCGGCGATCTGGGCAGCGAGGTTGTTCTGCGTCGCGCAGCCGAAATTGTAGTAGTTCTTGTTCTCGTAGGTGTTGACCACGAGATCGTCGGGCCACTGACCGCAGGCCGGCGTGGAGGCAGCGATGGCGTAGTAGGCGAGGCGGATCGGCGCCGCTTCGCCCGGTTCGCCGGCGGAATAATTCTCGACGATCATCTTGTTCGCGGGAACGCCGTGCCGTGCGGCGATCTTGCGGATCTGCCGGCCGACAACCGTGGTCGCGGCGTCGTTGCGCGAGCCGCGCGGCAGGATGATGCGGAACGTGCCGGACGAACCGGTCGAATAGCCGGAGATGAAGCCGGCGATCACCTCGCTCTGGCCCTGCGTCAGCCGCGTCGCGCCCGTG
The DNA here is from genome assembly GCF_030733845.1 of Shinella zoogloeoides. Taxonomy (NCBI): domain Bacteria; kingdom Pseudomonadati; phylum Pseudomonadota; class Alphaproteobacteria; order Hyphomicrobiales; family Rhizobiaceae; genus Shinella; species Shinella zoogloeoides. The sequence goes on along the minus strand of NZ_CP132311.1, from coordinate 3,900,506 downwards.
GCGATCGGGATGTCGATCGTGCGCTCCTGCTCGCCGACGACGATGGGATGGCGCGTGCGGTAATCGTCCGGCAGCGCGCCGGTCGTCGTGCGGTCCGCGTTGGCGCAGCCCGAGGCGAGCGCGACGAGGGCAGCCATCGCGAGGAGCGTGACGTTGCGGCGGGCGCGAACGTTCTTTCCGGTGGTGTGCATTTCGTTTGCCATTGGCAGGGCCCGTTCCTTCGTCACATCGCACCCGATCATTTGTAGATGAACCCGACGCTGCCTTCGTAGCGCTGGGCCGGCAGTGCGCTCTTCCTGCCGTAGATCTGGTTCACCTGGCCGAGGAAGACGCTTGCCGCGTCGTTGGCCGGGTTGAAATTGTCGTCCGGCCGCGCCAGCGCGTTCCGGTTCACCGGCTTGACGAGATAGGGAGTGGCGATGATCACCAGTTCCGTCTCGTTGCGGGTGATGGTCTTCTGGCGGAAGAGAGCGCCGAGGATCGGCACCTTGGAGGCGACCGGCGTGCCCGACATGGTCTGCTCCACGTCGTCGTTGATGAGGCCCGCCAGCGCGATCGAGCCGCCCGAGGGCAGTTCGACGACGGTTTCGGCGGAACGACGGCGATATTCCGTTCCGGTCGTCGATGTCACCGGCTCGGAAACCTTGGTCTGGATGCGCAGGCCGATGCGGCCCGAGGACAGCACGGTCGGCGTGAAGCCGAGCGAAATGCCGTACTGGTAGGTTTCGATCCGGACGCCGCCGTCGCCATCCGGAACGGAATAGAGCCGCTCGCCGCCGGAGTTGAACGTTGCCGACTGGCCGGAGACGGCCGTCAGCGTCGGCTCGGCCAGCGTGCGGATCGCTTTCGCCTGCTCGAGCGCGCTCAACGCGGCCTCGATGCCGAGCTTGCCGATGTTGCCGGCGATCGTGCCGGTGAGACCGGTGGACGCGGCGTTGAAGGTCAGCACATCGAGGTTCGAGCCCGAGGCGCCGGCAACGCGGCTGAACGTATTGTCGAAGCCGAGCTGCTTGAGCACTTCGCGGCGGATTTCCGCGACCGTCACCTTCAGCGTGACCTGGTCCTCGCCGGCGATCTGCAGCATGTTGACGACCTGCGAGCGCTGGCGCCCCTCGCCGAAGATGGCCGCGTCGCCATTGTTGCCCTGCGAGACGACCGTGCGGGTCGTCGCCTCGCCGCCCTTCAGGAAGATTTCAGCAAGGCTCACGGCCTGGGTGGCGTCCTGCGGCGTGCGCACGGAACCGCTCAGCACGATGTTGTCGGAGATGATCTCGACCTGGATGTCGGATTCGGGAATGAAGCGGCGCAGGTTCGCCTGCAGCCCGCTGACGTCGCGCTCGACATTGAGGTCGATGCTGACGATCTCCTCGCCGTTGGGGCCGAAGACGAAGATGTTGGTCTGGCCGACCTCCTTACCGAAGAGATAGATGCGGCGCGACGTGCGCGTGACCGCATCGGCCTTCACCGGATCGGCGACGAGGATGTCGTGCGCATCGGTCGGCAGGTCTATGACGAGCGCCTTGTTGAGGCCCAGCTTGACGGCCTTGCGGGCGCCCGGGCCGCTTTCCTGAATGCGGATGACCGACGAGGAGGCCGCTTCGGCGGCCGCGCCGGTGACGAGGGCGGCAGGCAGGCCCGAAACCGCCAGGCAGAAGCTGATCCCGCCGGCGACAGAAGCCCGAAAAGTCCTTGCGATTCCAAACACGGGTCAGCTCCTGGTCATTGCTGCGCTGCGGCAGGGGTGTCGCCATTGACGATGGCACCGGTCTTGATCACCTGAACCTGCGGTCGGCCCTCGCCGCCGCTGAGCAGGTAATCGGCCGCGCCCGTGTCCGGCTCCTGGGCGTCGGCGACGCTGCGCAGCGCAAGCGACAGGCGCTCGGCCATCTGCTGGGCGACCGCCATCACCTTGGTCTGGTCGGGCGTGAGCTCAAGGGTCGCGGTGGTGCCGACCACCGCCTTCGAACCGTCGGGGTTTTCCTGGATCTGCTGGTCGATGGCGAGAACGCGCACATTGGACAGCACGGTCTCGGTGAGATAGGCGCCGGCCTCACCCTTGCGAACCATGATCACGTCGACGCGGTCGTTCGGCAGGATGAAGCCGCCGGCGCCGGTGGCGACCGAGATTTCCGTCGCCACGGCGCGTTTGCCGGAAGGCAGGAGCGACGACATGATGCGATTGGACGAATCGGCGATCTTCTCCTGGCGGATCGGCTCGCCGTTGAAGATCGGCATGCGCGCGATGGCGCCATTCAGGGTCTCGATCGCATCCGGCCGGGCCTGATCCGTGATGAAGCCTTCGACGATGGAGCCTTGCGGCCAGGCCGCCCAGGCCACCGTTTCGGGATTGAGCCGCGCGCCGACCGGCAGGCTTTCCTTGGCGACGAGCACGTTGATGGTGGGTTCGCGCTCCACGACGGTCTGGGTCTCGATCACCGAGACTGCCCCGCCGCGGGCGATCTGCAGGGCAAGGAACCCCGCGACGCCCGCCGAAACGACGGCCACTGCCAGAATGATGATTCGCGCCGGTTTCATGTGGTTTCCCTGAGCTGCGGGTTCGCCTATCCGCCCACATTGACCGGCAATGGTGTAATTATGGTTAATAGCCACCTTACGTACATGGTTAACAATCGGTTGACGGCACGGTACGCCGAAATGACTTCACGCCGGCGTTTCCGCCAGCGGCCTTGCTCTTCGTCTCTGGGAAGTTGGTGATCAGCCGCCGAGAGCGGCGAGCATCAGCGGCGAGGAAGGATAGGCCATGAAGGCCGCGACGCCGATCGCGACGCCGTAGGGCACCTTCTTCGCCAGCATGAGATGGCTTGGGACCGGCAGGCCGCTTGCAAGGATGGTGTTCGTGTGGGCACGCAGCGACAGGATCGCCATGGTCAGGATGCCGCCGACGAAGGACACATAGATCAGGAATTCGACAAGGGAGAAGGTCATCCCGAACCAGACGGCGCTCGCCGTCAGGAGCTTCGCATCGCCGCCACCCATGATGTTGAAGGCGAAAAGCGCAAAGCAGGCGGAGAAGACGATCAGGCCGGCGGCAAGATGCATGGCGATTTCCGTCAGGCCGAGGCCGGCAAGCGGGGCCACGACGAAGAACGAGGCCAGGAGGATCGCCGAAACCCGGTTGGGAATGAGCATCGTCAGGAAATCGGAGCAGGCTGCGACCGCCAGGCAAAGCGGGAAGACCACGAAGATGATGGCTTGGGTCAAGGCAACCTTCCTCGGCGCGCGATACGCCCTAATCCTTGCTCGGAAGAACCACTGCGGAAAAGTAAAGCCGCCGTTTCCGGCGGCTTTCTAACGTTATTAGATTAGTACTTGCCAGACTGTGTCTGAGCATTCGTCATATGATTGGAAATGTTCCGGAACGTATTGTTCAGCGTGCCGCCGAGCGACGTTGCGCCGGTGATGAGGGCGACGGAAATCAGGGCTGCGATCAGGCCGTATTCGATGGCGGTTGCGCCAGACTCGTCTTTCAGAAGGCGAGCGAAAATCTTGGTCATGGTATTCTCCTAGCTCCACGATGTTGGTTCAGCACGTCCGCCAACTGTTTCCGTTGTTCGGATGAGCACAACCTACAGGCCTGCCATTTCCATCAGCTTAAGGAAATAGGTTAACCAGTTCCTAGCAAGGCACTACCGGTTCTATGGTTATTGTTTGGTTATTCTGCCGGTATACGCGCGTTTTTCCACGTTTTCGGCGTCAGCACTATGAAAAGCCGCGGCTGAACGCTGGAGTTGAAATGAGAATGCCGAACGTCTCCTTAAATGTTCATTCACCAATCGCAGCGATGCTGGCTCATATCTTATCGTCAGGATGACTGTTTATGGGACGCGACTGGACCTTTCCTTCGGGTGCGGCAATGCTTGCAGCGGCCGCCCTCGCCTTGCTGTCGACGACCGCCGGCGCTGCCGCGGAAGAACGGTTCCTGCGCGTCCACATGGATCATGCCCGCGTGCTGCGGCTCGATAGGCCCGTCAGCAAGGTGATCATCGGCAATGCTGCCGTCGCCGACGCGACGGTGGCCGATGCACAGACGATCGTGCTGACCGGCCGCAATTTCGGAACGACCAACCTCGTCCTTCTCGACGCCGACGGCAACGCCATCGTCGACGAGCGCATCCTCGTGTCGATCGACGAAGGCAATACGGTGCGCGTGTTCCGGCAGACGGACCGCTCCGTGCTCTCCTGCACGCCCAATTGTGAAGAGCATGTCACCAAGGCCGGCAACGGCGGCTGATCCATCGTCCCGCTTCGGGCGTACGATTGCGGGAAACCTTTCAAATCTTCGGGTGCCCGCACACGAAATATAAACGGTCTGCGGCCTAGTCTCATCGCGAAGAGCATTTGGGAACGGATCGCGATGTCGCTCGATCATGATGCAGCCATTCGCCGGCGGCCGATGAAGGGCCTGTTCGGCCGCCTCCTTGCCCGCCGCGACGGCGCGACGGCCATCGAATTCGCGATCCTCGCCATCCCCTTCTTCACCATCGTCTTCGCTTCGGTCGAGACCTTCGTGGCCTTCACCGGCGAGCAGCTCCTGGCCAATGCGACGGAAACGATGGCGCGAAAGATCCGCACGGGCGAGATAAACTCGGATTGGAAGGAAACAGACTACCGAAAAGCGTTTTGCGAGGAAATCAAGATCCTGATGCCCTGCTCGACGTCCGAGCTCACGACGCCGAACAAGCTCTATCTCGATGTGCGCCACTTCGACGACTATGCGAGTATTCCCGCCGCCGTCCCGCTCGTCGACGGCGACCTCAGTTCGACGGATTTCAAGTTCAATCCAGGTGGCAAGAAGTCGATCAACATCGTGCGCGCCTACTATCGCTGGGATATCGTGACGGACCTCGTGCGCCCGCTACTCTCCAGCGTCAAATCGAAAGACGGCACGCAGAACTACCTGATGGTGGCGACCGCCGTCGTCCAGAACGAGGACTACTAGTCATGGAGGGTGTCGTTTCACGGGAGGGGGCGGCGAAGCGGACGTTGCCGGGCAGAGGCTTGCTTCTGCGGATGCGCCGCTTTGTCGAGGACCGCCGCGGGGTGGGGGCCATCGAGTTCGCCATCGTCGCGCCTTTGATGATCATGACCTATATCGGCGCCTTCGAGATTTCCGTCGCCGTTTCCATGTCGCGCAAGGTGAACCGCGCTTCCAGTACCGTCTCCGATCTCTTGACGCGCAGCAAGACGACAAACACGACGACGTTGAATTCGATGAAGGATGTTACGAGAAACATCATCGCGCCCTTCCCGCAACACTACTACTCCCTGAAGATGACCGGTATTGCCGTCGATGCGGCCGGTAGCGCGACCGTCGCCTGGTCGCTCGCCTGGGCGCGCGAGAAAGGCAAGAACAAGGACAAGGACGGCAACGAAATGGAGAAGGCGAGCACCCCCTATACCAAGGGAGACGCCGTCACGCTGCCGAAGGAGATGGACGCCAAAAGTACCTTCATCGTCCGCACGGAACTGAACGTCCCGCACACGATCCTGCTGATGGCGCCGGGCCTTTCCTCCGAACTCCGATCACTACCACTTGAAAGAACCAGCTTCTTCCGCCAGCGCGAGGGCGACGGGATCACCTGCAACGGCTGCTGACGGCCAGCCCTTTCCGGCGCGATTTCGCTTGAACCCCTTGTCGTGCCTGTGTCATGTCACGCAGATGCGGACAGACGACAGGTGATCCATTGGCGCGGGCCTTTCTCTTCGTTCTCGATTCCTTCGGCATCGGCGGCGGGCCGGATGCGGCCGCCTTCGGCGATCTTGGCGCCGACACGCTGGGCCATATCGCCGAGTTCTGCGCGGCGGGCGCGGCCGACCGTCCGGGGCTGCGGCAGGGCCCGCTGAAGCTTCCCAACATGTCGGCCCTCGGGCTCCTGCATGCCGCACGAGCCGCGACCGGCCGCTTTCCACAGGGCATGGACGTTCCGCCGCGCGTCTTCGGCTATCACGGCGCGGCCAGCGAAGTGTCGAACGGCAAGGACACGCCCTCGGGCCACTGGGAGATCGCCGGCACGCCCGTCACCTTCGACTGGGGCTACTTCCCGTCGGAGGGCGACGCCTTCGAGCCGGAACTCGTGGAGGCGATCTGCACAGCCGGCAACGTCCCTGGCATCCTCGGCAATTGCCATGCCTCGGGCACCGATATCATCGCCCGACACGGCCTCGCCCATATCCGAACGGGAAAGCCGATCTGCTACACCTCGTCGGATTCTGTCTTCCAGATCGCGGCGCATGAGAGGCATTTCGGCCTCGACCGGCTGCTCGCCTTCTGCGAAACCGTGCGAAAGATCCTTGACGAACGGCCGGGCGGGCGCATCGGCCGGGTCATCGCCCGGCCCTTCACCGGCGAGAGACCGGAAACCTTCGAGCGCACGGGCAATCGCCGCGACTATTCCGTGCTGCCGCCGGAACCGACCCTGCTCGACCGGCTGACCGAGGCCGGCCGAACCGTGCACGCCGTCGGCAAGATCGGCGATATCTTCGCCTATCAGGGGATAAGCACGCTCACCAAGGCGAACGGCAACATGGCGCTCTTCGATGCGACGCTGCGCGTCATGGACGAGGCCAAGGACGGCGATCTCGTCTTCACCAATTTCGTCGATTTCGACATGCTCTACGGCCATAGGCGGGATGTGCCCGGCTATGCGGCGGCGCTCGAGGCCTTCGACCGGCGCCTGCCGGAGGTGGACCGCAAGCTGAAAGCCGGCGACATCGTCATCCTGACGGCCGATCACGGCTGCGACCCCACCTGGCGCGGCACCGACCATACGCGCGAGCGCGTGCCGATCCTGAGCTTCGGCCCCGGCCTTCGCTCGCGCCTCATCCAGACCCGCACCACCTTCGCCGATATCGGCGAGAGCATCGCCCGCCATCTCGGCGTTCCGCCGGGCCCGCATGGAAGGAGTTTCCTGTGACCGCAACCATGCCGAAGGCGGAGCTGCACTGCCATATCGAGGGCGCGACGCCCCCTGCCCTCGCGCTGGCTCAGGCCGAACGCTACGGCATCGACACGTCCCATTTCATCCGCGACGGCGAATATTCCTGGCAGGATTTCACCAGCTTCGTCGCGAGCTACGATGCGACCGCCAACCTCTTCCGCACGGAGGAGGACTATGCGCTGCTCGCCGAAACCTATCTCACCGAGATCGCCGGGGCCGGTGCCATCTATAGCGAACTGATCGTCTCGCCGGACCAGGGCGACGCCGTCGGCATCGGCGCCGACGCCTATGTCCGCGGCCTTGCCGAGGGAGCCGAACGGGCAAAAGCGAAGACCGGCATCGAGACGCGGCTTCTCATCGTCGGCATCCGCCATTTCGGCCCGGAGCGCGTGGTGAAGGCTGCGGAATATGCGGCGCGCCGGCCGCATCCGCTGATCACCGGCTTCAACCTTGCCGGCGAGGAGCGCATGCACCGCGTCGCCGATTTTTCCCGCGCCTTCGACATCGCCCGCGATGCGGGCCTCGGCATCACCATCCATGCCGGCGAACTCTCGGGCGCCTTCAGCGTGCGCGACGCGCTCGATCATGTCCGCCCCGCCCGCATCAGCCACGGCGTGCGCGCCATCGAGGATGCGGATCTCGTCAAACGCCTGGCGGACGAGGGCGTGGTGCTGGAGGTCTGCCCCGGCTCGAACATCGCGCTCGGCGTCTTCCCGGATTTCGAGAGCCACCCGTTGCGCGCCCTCCATGCGGCCGGCGTGCGTGTCACGCTCAATTCGGACGATCCGCCGTTCTTCCATACCTCGCTTGCCCGTGAATACGAGATCGCCTCGACCACCATGGGCTTCGGTGACGACGACATTCTCGGCATGACGCGCACGGCCATCGAGGCGGCGTTCGTCGACGAGCCGACGCGCCAGCGGCTGCTTTCGCGCCTTTGAGGGCAAGCCGGCTGGGGATGTTGCCTGCGGCCGGCTCTCTTCTCTTGCGGGCTCCTGCCGTTCCGTGGAAAAAGAAGCGTTCACTTACTTTCGGAAGGTTTGGCCATGGACGGCGTCACAGTCATCGATCACCCGCTCGTGCAGCACAAGCTGACCATCATGCGCAAGAAGGAGACGTCGACGGGCAGTTTCCGCCGCCTGCTGCGCGAAATCTCCACCCTGCTCTGCTACGAGGTCACGCGCGACCTCGAACTCACCACCGCGCGCATCGAGACGCCGCTGGAAGAGATCGATGCGCCCGTGCTCGAAGGCAAGAAGCTGGTCTTCGCCTCGATCCTGCGCGCCGGCAACGGCCTTCTCGAAGGCATGCTGGAACTGGTGCCGTCGGCCCGCGTCTCCCATATCGGCGTCTACCGCGACCACGAGACGCTGGAGGCCGTCGAATATTTCTTCAAGGCGCCCGACAGCATCGACGAACGCCTCGTCATCGTCGTCGATCCGATGCTGGCAACCGGCAATTCGGCGATCGCCGCCATCGACACGCTGAAGGCCCGCGGCGCGACGAACATCCGCTTCCTTTGCCTTCTGGCCGCCCCGGAGGGCATCAGGAGTTTCCGCGCGCATCACCCGGACGTTCCGGTCTACACTGCCTCCATCGACCGCCAGCTCAACGAGAAGGGCTATATCGTGCCCGGCCTCGGCGATGCCGGCGACCGCATGTACGGCACGAAGTAACGGCTTAACCGGCCGTTTACCAAGCCTGCCGAAGATCGTGGAGAGGGGCGCCCTGAAGCGCCCCTTTTGCCGTCCGTTAGCCGAGCACGTGCTATTTCGGGACAAATCCTTCCGGAGACTGTCCCATGTTCGTCCGCAGCCTTGTGTTTGTCGTCGGTTCCGTCGTTGCCGCTGCAACCTTCGTGCCCGGCCTTGCAACCCGATACCTCAACGAGGCCGGCAAGGCACCGGACGCCAAGGTCGAGACGGTAGCCGTCCAGACCGGACAGGGTGCGGCGCGCTATACCGGCAATCGCAGCGCCGTGATCAGCGCCGATACGGCCGGCCATTTCACCGGCCTCTTTTCCATCAACGGCCGCAAGGAAGAGGGCATGGTCGATACGGGCGCCAGCATGGTCGCCCTCAATGTCTCGACGGCCCAGCGCATCGGTATCGACAAGGCCAGCCTCGATTTCCGCTATGCGGTCGATACAGCGAACGGCAAGGCGCGCGCGGCCTATATCCGCCTCGACAGGATCGAAATCGGCCCGGTGCGCATCGAGAATGTCGGCGCCATGGTGCTGGAGGACAAGGCGCTGTCCGGCACGCTGATCGGCATGAGCTTCCTGAAGGGGCTCGCCTCCTACAAGGTGGAAGACGGCCGGCTGCACCTCACGCGCTGATGCGCCTCAACATGTCGGGCGATAAGGCGGGCGCAACGGGCGTGATCCGATAGAGACCCGCAAGGCGCGCCACGGCGCGCGCCGCCTCCGCCTCGCTGGCCGCATGAACGCGACCGATTTCATCGCCTTTCTGCACCTTCGTACCGAGCGGCAGCAAACGGTCGAAGCCGACGCGATGATCGATCGCATCGTCCGGCCGGGTGCGTCCGCCGCCGAGCTCGATGACGGCAAGACCCACGCCGCGCGTATCGCATGACGCAAGATACCCGGCCTCCGGCGCCAGGACCGGGCGGATGAAGGGCGCCGGCACCAGATAGGCCTCCGGCTTCTCCACGATGTCGGCCGGCCCGCCCAAGGCATGCACCATGCGGGCGAAGGTCTCCGCCGCCGCGCCGCTCGCCAGCGCCCTGCCCGCCCTGGCTTCGGCCACGGCCGGATCCGTGTCCAGCCCCGACAGGACGAGCATTTCCGCGGCAAAGGCGAGCACGATGCGCTCCAGCCGCGTGCCGGCCTTCTCGCCCTTCAGGAAGGCGATGCAATTGGCAATCTCGACGGCATTGCCCGCAGCGTCCGCCAGCGGCTGGTTCATGTCGGTAATGAGCGCCGAGGTCTTCACGCCCGCCCCGTTCGCCACCTCGACCAGCGCGCGCGCCAGCGTTTCGGCCTCCGCCCCGTCCGTCATGAAGGCGCCATTGCCGACCTTGACGTCCAGCACCAGCGACTGGAGGCCGGCGGCGAGCTTCTTGGAGAGGATGGACGCGGTGATCAGCGGCACGGAATCGACCGTCGCCGTTACGTCGCGGATCGCGTAGATGCGCTTGTCGGCCGGCGCGAGGTCGGCCGTCTGGCCGATGATCGCGCAGCCGACCTCCTGCACCGTGCGGCGGAAGCGCTCGGCCGAGGGCATGATCGTGTAGCCGGGAACCGATTCCAGCTTGTCGAGCGTGCCGCCGGTATGGCCGAGGCCGCGGCCGGAAATCATCGGCACGGCGAGGCCGCAGGCGGCGGCGATCGGCGCGAGCATCATCGAGACATTGTCGCCGACGCCGCCGGTCGAATGCTTGTCGGCGATCGGCCGACCGATATCCGACCAGTCGAGCACGTCGCCCGAGTCGCGCATGGCAAGCGTCAGCGCCACCGTCTCGTCGCGCGTCATGCCGTTGAAGCAGACGGCCATGGCGAAGGCCGCCACCTGCCCTTCGGAGACGCTGCCATCCGTGATGCCCGCGACGAAGCGGGCAATCTCTTCCCTGGAAAGCGGCTGGCCGTTCCGCTTGCGGCGGATCGTCTCCTGCGGGAGCATGTCAGTAGCTCGCAGGCGCGGATGGTGCCGACTGGCCGCCAAGCACGGTCAGAATGTCATTGAGCAGGCCCGAAGCGCCGAAGCGGAAGGTCTTTGGCGTCGCCCAGTCGTCGCCGAGGATGGTAGCGGCAAGCGCAAGATAATCCGCCGCATCGCCCACCGTGCGCACGCCGCCCGCCGGCTTGAAACCGACCGGCTTGCCGCTGGTCTTGATGGCATTCAGCATGACCTCGGCGGCTTGCAGGGTGGCGTTGACGGCAACCTTGCCGGTCGAAGTCTTGATGAAATCCGTGCCGGCGGCAATCGCAAGGTCCGAGGCCTCGCGGATCAGCGCCGGATCCTTCAGCTCGCCGGTTTCCAGAATGGTTTTCAGAATGACGGGCGGTGTGCAGGCGGCCTTCACCGCCGCCACCATTTCCGTCACCGCCGCTTCGTCGCCGGCAATGAAATCGCGGTAGGGAATGACGAGGTCGATCTCGTCGGCCCCGTCGGCAATCGCTTCCCTCGTCTCGGCAATCACGTCGGCAACGGCAAGGTCACCGGAGGGGAAGTTGACGACGGTGGCGATCTTCACCGCATGATCCTTGCCGAGGATGCCACGCGCCTGGGCGACGAAACGCGGCCAGATGCAGATGGCGGCCGTCGTGCCGAAGGCAGTCTGCGCCTGCGCGCAGAGTTTTTCGATGGCCGCGGCATCGCAATCATCGGTCAGATCGGTCAGGTCGAGCAGCGAGAGCGCCTTCTTCGCGGTCTCCTTCACGCTGTCCTCATGCATTGGCATAGCCTCCGCCCGCGATCATTTCGGAAAGGATCGCGGCGAGGCGCTTTCCGCCGATCGGGGCCATGTCCTTGGTTTCGTGATGGCTGAGCTCGGCGCCCGTCATGCCGGCGCCGTAGTTGGTGATAACAGAGGCGGCCGCGACCTTGAGGCCGAGATGGCGCGCGATCAACACTTCCGGCACGGTGGACATGCCGACGGCATCCGCGCCGAAGACGCGCGCCATGCGGATTTCCGCCGGCGTCTCGAAGCTCGGGCCGGAAAACCACATGTAGACACCGCTCGCAAGCGGAATGCCGAGCTTTGCCGCTGCCGCGTCCATGCGCGCGGCAAGGCCGGCGTCATAGGCATTGGTCATGCCGACGAAGCGATCGTCGCTGTCGAGGCCGATCAGCGGATTGGTGCCGGAGAAGTTGATGTGGTCGGCAATGCGCATCACCGAGCCGGGCGGCATGTCCTCGCGCAGGGAGCCTGCCGAATTGGTGAGGATCAGCGAGGTGACGCCGAGACCCTTCAGAACCTCGATCGGCGTGCGCATGGCGTTTGCGTCGCCGGTTTCATAGAAATGCACGCGGCCGGACAACATGATGACGGGCACACCGCCCAGATGCCCGATGACAAGCTCCCCGGCATGACCAGAAACGGCGCTGACCGGAAAGCTCGGCAGGTCCGAATAGGGGATGCGCAGCGGGTTCTCGACGGCTTCCACCAGCGAACCGAGGCCGGAGCCGAGCACGATGCCGTAGCGCGGCAGCATGCCGCCGAGGCGGGAAATCAGGAGGTCGGTGGTTTGAACACTCATCCGATGACATCCGTCGAAAAACCGTGCGGCAGCAGCTCTTCCATGGTCATGGTCTTCTTCACGCCGGTCTCGTCGCACAGATAGATCGGTGTCTTCGCCGTGGCGAATTCCGCGATCTTCTGGCGGCAGCCGCCGCAGGGCGGGCAGAGCGGCAGCTTTTCGGCGATAACCGCCATTTCGACGATCTTCCTCGCCCCGCCCATGATCATCTGGCTGATCGCCGTCGGCTCGGCGCACCAGCCCTGCGGGAAGGAGAGGTTCTCGATATTGGCGCCGGCATAGATTTTCCCATCCTCGGCGCGGATCGCCGCGCCGACCGGGAACTTGGAATAGGGCGCGTGCGCGAGGCTCATCGCCGCGCGCGCCGCCTCGAAGAGGTCGTGGGACATCTTTCTCAACGCTCCTTGACGTAGGGCACGCCGCCGGCCTTCGGCGGAATGGCCTTGCCGATGAAGCCTGCAAGCAGGATCACGGTGAGGATATAGGGCAGCGCCTGCATGAGCTGTACCGGCACCTTGCCGATCAGCGGGAAGGCATAGCCCTGGTAGCGGATGGCGAAGGCATCGAGGAAGCCGAAGAGCAGGCAGGCGAAGAGGATGTTCTTCGGCCGCCACTTGGCGAAGATCAGCGCGGCGAGCGCTATATAGCCCTTGCCGGCCGTCATGCCCTTGGTGAAGCCGGCATTGGCCGCGAGCGAGAGATAGGCCCCGGCGATGCCGCACAGGATGCCGCAGCAGATGACGGCGCGGTAACGCAGCCAGATTACCGAGATGCCGGCCGTGTCGACCGCGCCGGGATTTTCGCCGACGGCGCGCAGGCGCAGGCCGAAGCGCGTGCGATAGAGGATCCACCAGCTCGCCGGCACCATCAGGAAGGCGAGATAGGTGAGCGGCGAATGGCCGGAGAGCAGGCCCGAATAGAGCGGCCCGAGGATCGGCACCTCGCGCAGGCTATCTGCGAAAGGCAGCTTGATCGTGCCGAAGCGGCCGTCTGCAGAAAGCGCCGGCGTGCGCCCGCCCTGGCGGAACCAGGCCTCGCCGAGGATGACCGTCGAACCGGCGACGACGAAGTTGATGGCGACACCCGAGACGATCTGGCTGCCGCGCTGGGTGATCGAGGCATAGCCGTGCACCAGCGAGAGCAGCACGGAGACGAGGACGGCGGCAGAGAGGCCCATATAGACCGACTGGGTGATGTAGGCGACGGAGCCGGCGGCGAAGGCCGCGCCCAGCATCTTGCCCTCCAGGCCGATGTCGAAGACGCCGGCCCGTTCGGTGAAGAGGCCGGCAAGGGCGGCGAGGATCAGCGGCGTCGAGACGCGGACGGTCGACTGGGCGAGCTCGATGAAGACCTGAAAGAAGTCCATGGATCAGGCTCCCTTGGTGGCGGCGACGTCGCGGGCCTTGGGCGAGAGCCCAAGCACGATACGCGTGATGGCGGGGCGGAACATGTGCTCCAGCGCGCCGGCAAAGAGGATGACAAGGCCCTGGATGATGACGATCATGTCGCGCGAGATGGAGGGCATCTCGAAGGAGATTTCCGCCCCGCCCTGGTAGAGCATGCCGAAGAGCAGCGCGGCGGGGATGATGCCCGCCGGATGCGAGCGGCCCATCAGCGCCACGGCGATACCGACGAAGCCGGCGCCCTGCACGAAATCGAGCTGCATGCGGAACTGCTCGCCCATGATCGGATTCAGCGCCATCATGCCGGCAAGGCCGCCGGAGATCATCATGGCGATGACGATGATCTTCGCCTCCTTGATGCCGGCATAGCGCGCCGCTTCCGGGCTGTGACCCATGGTGCGCATCTCGTAGCCGAGCCTCGTGCGCCAGATCAGCACCCAGACGCCGAACGCCGCGACGAGCGCCAGCAGGAAGGAAATGTTGAACGGCGCGGAGCCGACGGAAAGGCCGAAGATCGACATCAGCCAGTCGAGCTTGGGCAACTGGCCACCGGCTTCGAAGGTCCGCGTTTCCAGCGACATGGAGCCGAGCGGCTTGAACACCTTGTTGAGCAGGTAGTTCATCAGGCTCGCGGCGATGAAGTTGAACATGATCGTCGTTATGACGATATGGCTGCCGCGCTTGGCCTGCAGCCATCCGGGGATCATCGCCCAGATCGCGCCGAAGAAGGCGGCACCGACAACGGCGATCGGGAAGACGAGATACCAGGGCAGTGTCCGATCGAAGGCAAGGCAGGCGAGCGCCACGCCGATGCCGCCGATATAGGCTTGGCCTTCCCCGCCGATGTTGAAGAGGCCGCAATGGAAGGCGACCGCCACCGCAAGGCCGGTGAAGATGAAGGTGGTCGTGTAATAGAGCGTGAAGCCGATATATTCGCCGCGCCCGAAGGCGCCGTTGATCATGTGGTAGGCGGCTTCCAGCGGGCTTTCGCCAACGATCAGCACGACGAGGCCGGAAATCAGGAAGGCGACGGCGAGGTTGACGAGCGGGATCAGGCCGTATTCGGCCCAGGCCGGCAGTTTCGCGTGAGGAACACTCATTCAGCGGCCTCCTTGCGGCCTTCCACACCGGCCATCAACAGGCCGAGCTCTCCTTCGGTGGCGTCCGGCGTGCGCTCACCAACCACGCGGCCGGCGAACATCACCAGGATGCGGTCCGACAGCGCGCGGATCTCGTCGAGCTCCACCGAGACGAGCAGCACCGCCTTGCCTTGGTCGCGCATCTCGATGATGCGCCTGTGGATGAATTCGATGGCGCCGACATCAACGCCGCGCGTCGGCTGGCCGATGATCAGCACGTCGGGGCCGCGCTCCATCTCGCGCGCCAGCACGATCTTCTGCTGGTTGCCGCCGGAAAAGTTCGCGGTCTTCAGCCGCGGGTTCGGCGGGCGGATGTCGTAGGCAGCGATCTTCTCCTCCGCGTCGGCGCGGATCGCGTCGATGTCGAGAAGCAAGCCCTTTCGATATTTGGGATCGTCGTGATAGCCGAGAATGGCGTTCTCGCTCTCCTCGAACTTCAGAACGAGGCCGACATGATGCCGGTCCTCCGGCACATGGGCGAGGCCGCGCTTGCGCAGGTCCGCCGGATCGGCATTGCCGGTGATGTCGATTTCGCTGCCGTTCAGCAGCACGGTGCCCGATCTGGCACGGCGGATGCCGGCGATCGCTTCCAGCAGTTCCGACTGGCCGTTGCCGGCGACCCCGGCGATGCCGACGATCTCGCCGGCGCGGATGTCGAAGGAGACGTCGTCCACCATGGTCACGCCGCGGCTGTCGCGCACCGTGAGGTTCTTCACCGAGAGCTTGACGTCGGCAGGCTTCGCTTCGCCCTTCTCGACGCGCAGCAGCACGCGTCGGCCGACCATCAGCTCGGCCAGTTCCTCGACGGAGGTCTCCTTCGTCGTGCGCGTTGCGACCATTTCGCCGCGGCGCATGACGGAGACCTCGTCGGTGATCGCCATGATCTCGCGCAGCTTGTGCGTGATGAGGAGGACGGTCTTTCCCTGCTCCTTGAGCTGTTCCAGGATGCGGAAGAGATGGTCGGCTTCGGCCGGCGTCAGCACGCCCGTCGGCTCATCGAGGATGAGGATATCGGCCTTGCGGTAGAGCGCTTTGAGGATTTCCACGCGCTGCTGGATACCGACCGGCAGCTCCTCGATCACCGCATCCGGATCGACTTCCAGCGCATATTCCTTTTCGAGCCGCTTCAGCTCGCCGCGCGCCTTGGTGATGCCGGCATTGAGGATCTGGCTTTCCTCGGCGCCGAGCATGATGTTTTCCAGCACGGTGAAGTTCTCCACCAGCATGAAATGCTGATGCACCATGCCGATGCCGGCGGCGATGGCGGCATTGGGATCGCGGATATTGACCTTCTGGCCGTTGATGACGATGTCGCCGTGGTCGGCCTGGTAGAAGCCGTAGAGGATCGACATGAGGGTGGATTTACCGGCGCCGTTTTCGCCGATGATGCCGTGAATGGTGCCCTTGCGGACCTTCAGGTTGATGTTCCGGTTGGCGTGGACGAGGCCGAAGCTCTTGTCGATGCCCTTCAGTTCGATTGCCAATTCGCTCATGACGATCCGCTCTTACGGGGATTTGGGGCCGAAGGGCCGCTTTACCGGCCTATCCGCTCGTAGTCTTGTTGCTTCCGCCGCACTTGTCCAGTCCGATTGCGGGCGCGGCCCGGCGTCGGTATAGCTCTGTCGCCGGCCCTGATCGACGAGGATAGCCATGACCACGCCCGCCCTTCCCGACGAGACCCAAGCCCAGCGCCTCGCCAGCCTGGAGGAGCACATCGCCCATCAGGCCAATACGATCGACGAGCTTTCCGACCAGCTCGCCGAACAGTGGCGCGTGATCGAACAGCTTCGGTCGAAGCTCGACCGGCTTACGGAACGGTTCCTAACGCTGGAGGCGGGTTCTCTGGAAGCCCCGGCCATTACCCGTCCCCCGCATTATTGAGCGTGAAGACGGAATCGGCCCGCCTGCTTTCGCAAACGGGCCGTTCGATGCCGCTTAGTAGGGGCAGGTCTCGTCCGACATGTAGTCGTGCACCTTGACAGTGCCGGAGATGATATCGGCGCGCGCCTTGTCGACGGCAGCCTTCATTTCCGGGGTGATGAGCGGCGCGTTGTTGTCGTCCATGGCGACGTCGACGCCGTTTTCCTTGAGGCCGAGCACGTTGACGCCCGGCTGGAACTTGTCGTCCTTGGCCGACATGAAGGCATCGTAGACGGCGACGTCCACGCGCTTGACCATCGAGGTCAGCACCTTGCCCGGATGCAGGCCGTTCTGGTTGGAATCGACGCCGATGCCGAGCTTGCCGGCGTCAACCGCAGCCTGCAGGACGCCGACGCCCGTGCCGCCGGCCGCGTGGTAGACCACGTCGGAGCCCTGGTCGAACTGCGACTTGGCGATCTCGCCGCCCTTGACCGGATCGTTCCAGGCGTCCGGCGTCGTGCCGGTATAGGCTTCGAGCACCTTGTAGTCCGACCCGAGCGACTTGGCGCCGCCGATATAGCCGCAGGCGAACTTGTGGATCAGCGGAATGTCCATGCCGCCGACGAAGCTGACGGTCTTCGACTTGGACGCCATGCCGGCGAGAATGCCGGCGAGCCAGCCGCCCTCTTCTTCCTTGAAGACGACCGAGCGGACGTTCGGCTTGTCGAGAACCATGTCGATGATGGCGAACTTGGTGTCCGGATACTCCGCGGCGACCTTCTCGAGCGCTGCGGACCAGGAGAAGCCGGCCATCACAATGGGGTTGTTGCCGTCGCTGGCGAAGCGGCGGAGCGCCTGCTCGCGCTGCGCGTCGTTGGCGATTTCGAAGTCGCGGTATTCGATGCCGGTGTCGGCCTTGAACTTCTCCGCGCCGTTATAGGCCGCTTCGTTGAACGACTTGTCGAACTTGCCGCCGAGGTCATAGATGATGGCCGGCTTGATGTCCGCGGCGAGCGCGGTTGCCGACATGGCAGCAGTGGCAAGAAGGGTGAGAAGGGTTTTTTTCATTGTGCAGCCCTGTTCGCTATTGATCTTATAGGGACCTTCCGCGTGGGCGCTCGCATAAGCGCGCAACGGAGCCACCGACCCTTTCCCTTGGGTCAGGCTGGCGGCATCCTTGCACGGCTCACGGAAAAATTCACCAGAATTTTTTCAGTTGGTAAAAAATATGAGCGGCCGCGAAACGCGGTGGAAAACCGCCCTCGCAGCCGCCCCAGCCCGTTGAAAACAAAGGCGCGATCAGCCGATGGCGCAGGAAACGCCCGTGCCGCGCAGGCCGCAGTAACCGCCCGGATTCTTGGCGAGATACTGCTGGTGCACGTCCTCGGCGAAGTAGAACGGGCCGGTCCTCGCGATCTCCGTGGTGATGCGTGCCGTGCGGCCCGCCGCGGTCAGCGCCGCCTGGTAGGCGTCGCGCACGCGGCGCGCCGTCGCAAGGTCCGCGTCGTCGTCGAGATAGATCGCCGATCGGTAGGTGGTGCCGATATCGTTGCCCTGGCGCATGCCCTGGGTGGGGTCGTGCGCCTCGAAGAACGTCTTCAGCAAGGTCTCCAGCGAAACCGTGTCCGGATCGTAGACGACGAGCACGACCTCGGTGTGCCCCGTGAGGCCCGTCGTCGTCTCGTGGTAGGTCGGGTTCGGCGTGAAGCCACCGGAATAGCCTGCCGCCGTCACGAAGACGCCCGGGATCTTCCAGAGCAGCCGCTCGGCGCCCCAGAAGCAGCCCATGCCGAGCAGCACGGTCTTCAAGCCATCGGGATAGGGGCCTTTCAGCGGCCGTCCGTTGACGAAGTGGGTGGCGGATGTGGGGATGGGCTCGTCCCGGCCGGGCAGGGCAGCCTCGGGCGCGGGCATGACGGTCTTCTTGTTGAACATGTCGATCAGGAACATCGGGGTCTCCTGCAGGGATTGGTTTCAGGCGGTGAAGCGGCCCGCGACCGGGCGGCGCTTGTAGGCGATCACCCAGAAGAACAGCGAGAGGGCGAGCAGCACGGCGAAGGCGGGCTGGGAGAGCACCCACATGGCCGCCGGGTCCCAGGCATAGGGGAACTTGCGCATGATGCCGTCGGCAACGAGCGCGATCGTATCCGGGCTTGCCGTGCTCCAGGCGACGGCGAGCGGCGTCAGCACCGGCTCGGACGCCGAGACCGACTGGATCGCGTCGATCGTGCCAGCCATGACGGCGATGACGAGGGCCATGAGACTGAGAAACCTGAGCATGAACCGTACCATCGCACCCTCCTGGTGCAGCCCGCGCAAGCCGAATTCCGCTCCGCTTCATTCCAGCCTATAGATAGGAAGACGGACGAGCGCGCGCAATCCTTCGCCGCATCGCGGGAGATCGTTCAAAAATCTGTCAGAAAGCGGTTGATCCCGCCGCAAACCTCGGTATATATCGCGCCGTCTCGCCGGATTGGAAACAGGAAAGCGAACCGCGCCGGACCAACCGCCGGCAGCGAGCGGACGGACAGGTGGCCGAGTGGTTGAAGGCGCACGCCTGGAACGCGTGTATAGGGGAAACTCTATCGAGGGTTCGAATCCCTCTCTGTCCGCCAAACACCGCCGATTCTACGCTACAGACGCGATATATCTTTTAGATCAGCGACGGCAGCAGGCGATAATTCATAACGGTCGAAACGACGTGCCTCAGTTTCGCCGAAAGCGGACATTCGGGACAGTGCCGAAAATGGCGGCTTTGCGCCAAGAGCAGATGCTTTATCCCTGCATGCTTCGCGTGAACTCCCGTACCTCTCGCAAAATCCAATCCCGGAAAGCGCGGACTTTCGGGTGATCCTGGTTGCCGATCCGGTAGATGAGGTCGTAGCCCCATGCGACCTCAAGCTTCGCCTGCGGGAAGAGCGATATCAAGCGGCCGGCGGCAAGGTCCTCCGCGACAAGGACGCTGCGGCCAAGCGCGATGCCTGCCCCGCGGACGGCAGCATCGATCGACATGCTGCCGTGGCTGTATCCGGGTCCGCGCCCGCCTGGATACGGCAACCCCATCATCGCAAACCATCGTTCCCAGGTCGTGTTCATGCCGATCTCGTGGATGAGCTGGCATTTCACCAGATCGTCCATCGCATGGAGGCCGCCCATTCTGTCGCGATAGTCGGGGGAGCAGACCGGCGAGACCGTCTCGTTCATGATGCGCTCGGCCGCCGCGAAGGCATATTCGCCGTCGCCATAGCGCAGCGCCACATCGACATGGCTTGTCGCGAAATCCACCGGCGCATCGGTCACCTCCAAATGGATATCGAGGTCGGGAGCGTTTGCCATCAGGCGGTGGAGGCGCGGCGTCAACCACTTGCTGGCAAAGGAGACGCTGCAGTTCACGACCAGCCGCGACGTGTCGTTCTTCCGGCGCAATTCCTCCGCCTCGCGCGCCAGTTCCGACAGTAGCCTTGTCACGGTGCTGAAAAAAGCTTGCCCCGCGTTGGTCAGTTCGATCCTTCGGGTCAGCCGGCGAAAGAGCGGTACGCCCAGATAGTCCTCCAGCGCCTTGATCTGACGGCTCACAGCGCCGTGGGTCAAGTGGAGCTCGTGCGCTGCCAGCGTCATGCTGAGGCGGCGGCCCGTCGCCTCGAAGGCCCGGAGTGTCTGAAGCGGGGGAAGATGGTCGGCCATGGTCGTATGCGTGATCTGCCGTCACGCATCCTGTGAGAACAAATGGTTTGTCGGACGGGTGAATCCCAGCCTACACATGACACAGTCGCAAGCCAGTGCCAATTCCATAGGCCCTAGAAGTGTCCCAGAATTCCGTGACCGTCGCACCGCAGTCGCTCACCTCGACGGGTCCCCTGTCGATGAAGAGTCTTGGGGCCATGTTGCTGCTGGCGCTGATGTGGGGGCTGTCGATCCCGATCACGAAACTCGGCCTCGGCAGCATTCCTCCCATGACATTGACGGCGCTCCGCTTCATGGTCGCCGTGCCGCTCATGATGTTCCTGGCGCGGCGGGAACTGCGCGTTCCCGCAAGGGCCGTTCTTCCCATCATAGGCCTCGGCGTCATGGGCATCACGCTCGGCAACGTTGCGCAGTCCTTCGGCGTCCAAGGCACGTCGGCCTCCGTCGCGACCATTCTTTCGGCAACCATTCCGCTGTTCATCGTCATTCTGGCCGCCATTCGCTTCAGGCAGTCGGTGACGCCGCTGCAATGGAGCGGCCTTCTCGCTGCCTTCCTCGGGATCGCCCTTGTCGCCGTCGGCAGCGGGCCGGGTGTCGATGACATGTCGAGGACCACGGTCTCGGGGGTCGTCCTGATGCTGATCTCGGCGGTCGGCATCGCTATCTATTACATCTGGAGTGCGGAACTGACGGAAAAGTACGGCCTGATGCCTGTAGCAGCATGGAACATGCTCGTCGGTCTCCTGACGGTGCTGCCGCTCGCGGGCTGGGAGATGTCCCGGCAGCCTGTCGACATCACGGCGCAGGCTCTGGCGGCTATCATCTATCTCGGCGTCGTGGTCACTGTGATCGGGCTGATCCTGTGGCTCTACCTTCTGAAGGTCGTTCCCGCGCGCATCGCAGCAAGCGTGCAGTATCTGCAGCCTGTCTTCGGTATCAGCGCCAGCGCGTTTCTGTTTGGTGACGAATTGGGGCTGCTGTTTGCGGCGGGCGTCGCCCTTGTCCTCGCCGGGCTCGCGCTCGCTGCTTCGGGCAAACGTGCCAACTCCCAGTCGGGATGAAGGTTCGACAGATTGAAATCCCCCCGCTCGGTCACTCCCGAGCGACTTGGCCCGCCCCAGTGGCGGGCCTCTTTTCGTTCATAGATGCTGTCTGGGGCGGCCTTGGGCCCAGAGTTTGCCACAGCCACCGTCCGGTTTCTCCCGCCAGTGCGATACGACCACCCCTCCCGGGAGCCCGTCGAAACGTGCTTGCATGACATCTCGTTGTTGCCTAATGCCAGTCAGGCCCGGCGTTTCAGGCGGCGGATGAAGTGTTACACGGGTATTGCGGACGGTTTTCATGGTCAATATCACGGTCGCCGGCATCGGATATGTCGGTTTGTCCAATGCCGTGCTTCTCGCCCAGCACAATGATGTCATCGCCTACGACATCTGGCACGAGCGGGTCACGGCGCTGAATGCGCGCGTCTCGCCGATCGTCGATGCGGAGATCGAGGACTACCTGCGCTCCCGCCCCCTGCGGCTGAAGGCGACGACGGACAAGGCGGAAGCCTTTGCCAATGCCGACTTCGTCGTCATCGCGACACCGACCAACTACGATCCTGAGACCCATCGCTGCGATACGGGCAGCGTCAAGGCGGTCATCGAGGACGTCAGGCGGGTCAACAAGCGCGCCACGATCGTCATCAAGTCGACGATCCCCTTCGGCTACACGCAGTCGGTGCGCGCTGAGCGTCAGGACGAGCGCATCGTCTTCTCGCCGGAATTTCTGCGCGAGGGCAAGGCGCTCTACGACAACCTGCACCCTTCGCGCATCGTCATGGGCGCGGACACGCCGGAAGCCCGCCAGTTCGCGGACCTGCTGCGCCAGGGCGCCGTGAAGAAGGACATTCCGGTGCTCTTCACCGGCTCGGGCGAGGCGGAGGCGATCAAGCTCTTCGCCAACACCTATCTCGCCATGCGCGTCGCCTATTTCAACGAGCTCGACACCTACGCGATGACGCACGGCATCGACACGCGCCAGATCCTCGAGGGCGTCGGCCTCGATCCGCGCATCGGCGGGCACTACAACAACCCCTCCTTCGGCTATGGCGGCTATTGCCTGCCGAAGGACACCAAGCAGTTGCTCGCCAATTTCGGCGACGTGCCGCAGAACCTCATCGGCGCCATCGTCGAGGCCAATGCGACGCGCAAGGAATTCCTCGCCGACGACATCCTCGCCCGCGATCCGAAGGTGGTGGGCGTCTATCGCCTAGCCATGAAGAAGGGATCCGACAATTTCCGCGAATCCGCGATCCAGGACGTCATGCGGCGCATCGCGGCCAAGGGCGCTACCCTCATCGTCTACGAGCCGGATTTCGCGGACGAGACGTTTTCCGGAGCGGAGATCGTGCGCGATCTCGATGCCTTCAAGCGCCGCGCCGACGTGATCATCGCTAACCGCCGCTCGGAGAACCTCGACGACGTCGCAGGCAAGGTCTACACGCGCGACGTCTTCGGCCGGGACTGATCAGGCGAGCCAGGCCGGTAGGCGCGGCGGCACGCGGCCGGTCAGCGCCGCCTCGACGCAATCGGCAAGACTGCCGAAACGCACGGTGCGGCCGGACAGGCCCGGGCCGTAATGGGCGTATTTGCCGGAATTGGTGATCAGCGCGCGCGTTTTCGGCGGGAAGACGGGTTCGGAGATCGAGCACCAGCAAAGGTCCGGCAGGACCTCGACGCCGCTTGCCCTGAGGCGCGCCAGCACGTCGCGGGCTTCCGCCATGACATCCCGGCCCGCGGTGACGATCACGGTCACGTCCTGATGTCGCTGGCGATCTCCGAGGGCGTCGGCGAAGGCGCGGCATTCCGACAGCGAGGCATGCGGGCTGCCGATGGCGACGAGCTCGACGGCATCGGGGCCGTCGTTGAACATCCGCCAGACATCGATCATCTCGGCTTTTGTGATGGCCGTGCGGTCCGCATCCGGCGCGACCGCGCCGTCCGCCTCGGGCGTTACGCCCTGGATATGCAGCATCGGCGCGGCGGAGGTGGTGCCGAAGGCGGCACAAAGGGCCTTCAGGTCGTCGCGGGTCGGCTTTGCCGCGGCAAGGCCGGTGAGCAGCGGGATGCGGTCGGGCGCGGCGCGGCCGGCGAGATAGCCGACGAGCGGCCAGAAGGCGTCGTCCACATTGTCGGGCAATTCGACATCGATGACGCGGCGCGCCTTGCGGTGCTCCTCCAGATAGACGCCTGACAGCGGCGCGCGGCCGGTCAGCGCGATGCAGAGATCGAGGAAATCGGGATGTTTCGCCGTGCGGGCGCCGAGCACGGTATTGGCGAAGATCACGGCATTGGATTCCGCCCAGGCGATGGCCTCGCCGGTCTTCGGCGCGCTGTCGAGCAGGTAGGGCGAACAGGTGAAGGTCGGGCGACAGCCCATGCGCACATAGGCATCGGCAAGGCGGGCGGCGGGGTCGCCGAAATCGTGCGGCACGCCCTGCTTTTCCCAGTTCGCCCGGTCGACGGAGATGGCGTTCATCGTGGTCGGCACGCGCACCTTCGCGTCCATATCGGCCATCTTCTCCGCGAAGGTGAGGTTGGCGGGGCTGGCATAGATGCAGCCGTCGATATGGCCCTGCACCACGTCGACCAGCTTTCCCGCGTCCTGCTGGGCGGCCATGGCGACGGTGATGCGCAAGGCGAGTTGCACGGCGATGCCGTCGCGGCCGTCCAGCATGGCGCGGTCGTCATCGGTGAGGTCGAGCGCGGCCGTGGCGGGCGGGGCGACGGGGATCACGAGGCCGTCCGCCTCGATCGCCGTCTCGCCGATCCGCGCCGTCTTCGCGCGACAGAGCGCGTCGAAGGCATCGTGCGACAGGCGCAGCACCGGCAGGGACCTGCCGAACATTTCCGCGGCGATCAGCGCGCCGAGCGTCAGCACGTCCTCGGCCTCGCTGAAGATCAGCGCGGCGGGCGCGCGGCCGGTCAAGGCAAGGTCGAGCAGGACGCCGGAGCCGGTGCAGGAGCCGCGGCTCGACGGCATCATCAGGATGCCGCCGGTGATCGAGACGCCGTGCAGCGGGTGGTGCACGTCGATGACGCGGCCGGTCGCCGGATCGACGCCGCCCCAGAAACTCAACGCCTCCCCGGCCGCGATGATCGGACCGGAGGCTGTTCCGGAAAGAATGCTGCGGGCGGAGAGTTCGGCCATTTGAAGGCTCCTAGAAGCGCTGTGGCGAGAAGGAGGCGATGTCGATCGTGGGCTTGCCGCCGGTGAGGAGATCGGCGACGAGGCGCGCGGTGCCAGCCGACTGGGTGAGGCCGAGATGGCCGTGGCCGAAGGCATAGACGACATCGGGCGTCGCCCGGGCGCGGCCGATGGCCGGCAGGCTGTCGGGCAGCGACGGGCGGAAGCCCATCCATTGCACACCATCCGCAGGCTTCAGGCCCGGCAGGAAGCGCCTCGCCTTTTCCAGCATGGCTTCCGACCGGCGGAAGTTCGGCGGTAGCTTCAGTCCGCCAAGCTCCACCGCGCCGCCAACGCGGATGCCGGTCGAAAGCCGGGTGACGACGAAGCCGTGGCCGCCGAAGGTGACCTGCGTGCGCAGGTCGAAGGCGTCGGCCGGCAGCGTCGTGTTGTAGCCGCGCTCGGTTTCGAGCGGGATGTTTTCGCCGAGCGAGCGGGCCACCTGGTGCGAGAAGGCGCCGGCGGCGAGCACGACCTTTTGCGCGCGCAGCGTCCGGCCGTCCGTCGTGCGGATTTCCACGCCACCCTCGATGCGGTGCAGGCTGGAAACCTCGGCGCGCTCGATCACGCCGCCTCTTGCTCGGAAATGATCGGCCAGCGCCAGCGTGTAGAGCTTCGGATCGGCGATGGAATACCAGCCGGGGGTAAAGGTGCCGTGCGTGAAGCGCGGCGCAAGGCCGGGCTGGATCTCAGCCATTTCGGCGGTATCCATGTGGCGGAATTCGATGCCGTGCTCTTCGCGCGCCTTCCAGCCGGGCAGCGAAGCGTCGAGCTCGCCCTGGCTCTCATAGACCTGGAGGTTACCATCCTTGCGCAGCATCGCCGCCGTGCCCGTCTCGGCGAGGAACGGCTCCAGCTCCGCTTTGGACAGGTCCATCAGCGCGGTCTGCGCGGCGGTGGAATGGGCGACGCGTTTTGCCGAGCAGGCACGCCAGAAGCGGAACATCCACGGCGCGATCTGCAGGGCGTAGGACGGCGGAACGGAGAGCGGGCCGAGCGGATCGAGCAGCCATTTCGGCGCCTTGCGGAGGATGCCGGGCGAGGCAAGCGGCAGGATGTCGGTAAAGGCGAAGGCGCCCGCATTGCCGGCAGAGGCGCCGGCGGCCGGCCCCTCGCGCTCAAGAACGGTGACCACAAGGCCGCGTGCCTGCGCGGCGATCGCGGCGGAAAGGCCGACCACGCCGGCGCCGATGACGACGACGCCGGGCTTTATTTCAGTCTTCATCATGGCCTCAGTGCGTAGCGGCGAGGAACGCCTGCAGTTCCGGGTCCTTCGGCGCGCCGAACAGCGCTTCCGGCGGGGCGATCTCGGCCATCACGCCCTTGTGGAAGAAGGCGACGCGGTCGGAGACCTCGCGGGCGAACTTCATTTCGTGCGTGACGCAGATCATCGTCATGCCCTCGGAGGCCAGCATGCGCAGCGTGTCGAGCACTTCGCCGACGAGCTGCGGGTCGAGCGCCGAGGTCACTTCGTCGAACAGCATGTAGGCCGGCGACATGGCAAGCGCCCGGGCGATCGCCATGCGCTGCTGCTGGCCGCCGGACATGCGGCTCGGATAGACCTTCAGCTTGTCGCCGAGGCCGACATGGGTGAGCTGCTTTACGGCCATCGCCTCCGCTTCGGCCTTGGACTGGCCGAGCACCTTTAGCGGCGCGAGCATGACGTTTTCCAGCACCGTCAGGTGCGGGAAGGCGTTGAACTGCTGGAACACGATACCGAGCTTGCGGCGCAGCTTGTTGAGGTCCGTGCCCTTGGCGTGGACGTCGGTACCATCGACGACGATGCGGCCGGCGTCGATGGTCTCCAGGCCATTGATGCAGGTCAGCAGCGTCGACTTGCCCGAGCCCGAGCCGCCGATGATGGTCAGCACCTCGCCCTTCTCCACGGTAAGGTTGATCCCCTTCAGGACTTCAAGCTGGCCGAAGGATTTGCGGACGTTTTCGATCTCAATCATTGGACCACCGTCTTTCGAGATACCCGCCCAGCCGGGCGATGGGGAAGCTGATGATGAAGTAGATGGCGCCGCATATCAGCAGGATGAACAGCGGCTCCTGCAGGCGCGTGACGAGGATCTGCGAGGCACGCAGGAGCTCGATCAGGCCGAGCCAGAGCACGAGCGCCGAATCCTTCATGACGCCGAGCGTCAGGCCGATCCAGGCCGGCAGCGAGACACGGGTGGCGAGCGGCGCCACGATATAGCGCATGTCCTGCCACCAGGTCATGCCGAGCGAGCGGGCGGCGCGGCGGGTCGTCATCGGCACGGCGGAAATGCCGCCGCGCACGATCTCGGTGCAATAGGCGGCCGTATAGAGCGACAGCACCACGCAGGACGTGGTGAAGGGTGCCCAGCCGAGCTTCATGATCGACTGCAGCGCATTGCCGAGCACGAGCTGGATGAGCAGCGGCACGGAGCGGAAGACATCGAGCAGGAAGGTGATCGGCATCGACCAGTAGGAGCCGAGCTGGTTGCGCACGACGCCGAAGAAGATGCCGAGCACGGTGCCTGCCAGAACGGAGACCGCGGTGACGGCCAGCGTCATGGCGGCGCCTTGCGCGAGGAAGCCGAGATCGGCCCAGGTGAGAGAGGTATCGAACATGGCTTACCCCTCTCAGTAGCGGAACATGCGCGCGGCGGCGAGCCGGGCGGCGAGCGTCACGGCCTTGGCGATCAGGTAGTAGATCACCGCGGCGAGCGCGAAGAATTCGAACGTGCGGAAGGACACTGCGTTCAGCGCCTGGGTGACGCCCGCAAGGTCCGTGTTCATGCCAACGGTGACGCCAAGCGAGGTCATGAGGATCGCCCAGACCATCTGGTTGGTGGCCGGCAGGAAGGCGATGCGCAGCATCTGCGGCATGACGATGTAGCGGAAGGCCTGTAGCGGCGTCATGCCGAGCGAGCGGCCGGCGCGGGTCTGCGTCTCCGGGATCGCCTTCAGCGCGCCACGGAAGTTTTCCGCGAGATAGCCGGCATTATTGAAGGCGATACCGACGAGCAGCGCCGCATAGGGGCTGAGGTGGATGCCGAAATTGCCGAGCCCGAAATGGGCCATGTAGATCTGGAAGAGGGCCGGCGTGTTGCGGGCGATCTCGACCCAGGCCGTGGCGAAGCCGTTCAGGACGCGGTTGCCGGACAGCCGGAAGAGCGTCAGCGCCAGGGCGACGACGAGGCCGATGGCCATGGAAAGCAGCGCGATCTGGAGCGTGACGAGCGCGCCGTCCAGCATCTGCGGCAGGGCCTTGAAGGCCTGGTTCCAGTGAAAATTGTAACTGAACATTTGCCGTCTCACCCCTCGGAAACGATCGGCGGCGCGGAAGAAGCTCCCGCGCCGCCTTCAAAACGGCAGATTAGCGATAAACGCCGTTGATCGAAAGGGAGGGCACTTCGCCGCCGACCCACTTCTCGTAGAGTTCGTTGTAGCGGCCGGTGCGAACCTGCTGGTTGATGAAGAGGTTCAGGTAGTTGATCAGGCCGTATTCTTCGCGGTTGGTGAAGAGCGCGACATAGTCGATGTCGTAGGGCGCGTTGCCGACGACCGAGATGCCGGCGAACTTGCCGCTCTTGACGTTGGACTGGGCAACCGTCGAGGTGGAGACCGTGGCGTCGATCTGGCCCTGGCTCAGCGCGAGGAAGACGTCAGCCTGGGTCTGGTACGGGCGGAATTCGCCGGCGCCCCATTCCTTGACCGACTTTTCCAGCGCGATGGCCTCGAACGTGCCGGCGGTGGCGCCGACGACCTTGCCCTTCATGTCCTCGAAGGACTTGACGCCCGACTTGTCGTTGGCCGTGACGGCCATCTGGAAGGCGAAGTAGGGAACCGTCATGCCGACGGTCTTGGCGCGTTCCAGCGTGTCGGAGGTCGAGGCGACGCCGACATCGACGCGGCCGGACATCAGGGCCGGGATACGTTCCGGGAAGGGCGTCTCGACGATCTCGGCGGTGACGCCGAGGGCCTTGGCGAGGTCGTTGCAGTAATCGACGTCGAAGCCGATCGGGTTGTTGTTCTCGTCGCGCGATCCCATCGGCGGGAAGTCGAGAACGACGGCGCAGCGCAGCGTGCCGGACGAGATGATGTCGTCCAGCTTGTCGGCCTGGGCCGGGCTGGTCAGAGCGGTGGCGGCCACGAGGCCGAAGGCGAGGACCGAGGTCTTCTTCATTACTCTCTCCCTGGATTGATCTGGCGATTCACGCGGGCGGAGGTCCGTCCTGCGCCAAGAGCGTAAATCCGCCCCTAAAATACAAGTAATATACAAAAAGTATATACCCAGTGGAGAAAAAAGCAGGCCGGGCCTTCCTTTCGGAAAACCCGGCCCGAGGCAAGCCAGTGGCTTGAATCAGTTGAGGAAATCTTCCGGCAGCAGGCCTTCCGGCATGTTCTGGTACGAAACCGGGCGCAGGAAGCGGCGGATCGACATCGTGCCGACGCTCGTCGCGCCGAAATTCGTCGAAGCCGGGTACGGGCCGCCGTGCACCATGGAATCCACCACCTCGACGCCCGTCGGGAAGCCGTTGACCAGCACGCGGCCGGCCTTGCGCTCGAGGATCGGGCGCAGGCGCTTGGCGTCATCGAGGTCGCCGGCATCCATGTGGATGGTCGTCGTCAGCTGGCCCTCGAAGTTGCGGGCGAGCTTTGCCATCTCATCGACCGACGAGACGCGCACGACGAGGCCGAGCGGGCCGAAGACTTCTTCGGAGAGCGCGTGGTCGGCGAGGAACTGGTCGCCCGAGATCTCGAAGAGGTTCGGCAGCGCCTCGCGGCCGGCCGAGTTCGTCTTCAACAGCGGCTTCACCGTGTTGCGGCTTTCGAAGCGGGCCTGGCCGTCGTGATAGGCCTTGGCGATGCCGTCCGTCAGCATGGTCTGTGCGCCGACCTTGCCGAGCGCTTCGACGGCGGACGCGGTGAAGCGGTCGGCATCCGCGCCGTCGGCGACGATGGCGATGCCCGGATTGGTGCAGAACTGGCCGGCGCCCATGGTGAGCGAGCCCGCCCAGCCCTGGCCGAGGCTTTCGGCGCGCGCCTTGAGGGCTTCCGGCAGCAGGAACATCGGGTTGACCGAGCCGAGCTCGCCGAAGAACGGGATCGGCTCGGGGCGGGCGGCGCACAGGTTGAAGAGCGCGCGGCCGCCGGCGAGCGAGCCGGTGAAGCCGACCGCCTTGATCAGCGGATGCTGCACGACGGCTTCGCCGACCTGGCGGTTGCCGCCCTGGATCAGCGAGAAGACGCCCGGATGCACGCCGGTCTTCTCGATCGCGGCGAGAACGGCCTCGGCGACGATTTCGCCCGTACCGGGATGGGCCGAATGGCCCTTGACGACGACCGGGCAGCCGGCGGCAAGCGCGGCGGCGGTGTCACCGCCGGCCGTCGAGAAGGCGAGCGGGAAGTTGGAGGCGCCGAACACGGCGACCGGGCCGATCGGCCGCTGGATCAGGCGAATTTCCTGACGCGGCGCCGGCTGGCGATCCGGCAGGGCGGCGTCGAAACGGCGGTCGAGATAGTCGCCCTTCTCGATATGATCGGCAAAAAGGCGCAGCTGGCCGGTCGTACGGCCGCGCTCGCCCTGAAAGCGCGCCACCGGCAGGCCGGTTTCCTGCGTGCCGATCTCGGTGATCGCCTCGGCGCGGGCCTCGATCTCGTCGGCGATGGCGCGCAGGAATGCGGCGCGGGTCGCGCGGGGAGCATAACCGTAGCTCAGAAACGCCTCTTCGGCCGCCTCGGCAGCGCGGTTGACCAGCTCGACCGTGCCGACGGCGAAGGTATGCGCGGGGCCATGGGCGGGCGAGGAGGTGAAGGTGCCGTTACCATCGAGCCACGCGCCGGCGACGAGGTGTTTACCGTTGGGGGTGAAAGCCATTTTGACGTACCTTTCTTTCGGAATGGGATTCGCCCGATATGGGAAACGGCGGGGCGAATTGCACTTGTCGAAATCTTGTATACTCTATGTATGCAAATGTTCAATCGCCAACCGTCGCGGTCGGCACCAGCCTTGAAGAGAAGAACGATGACGCAAACCACCACCCTGACGATTTCCGCCCTTCACGCGCGCGTCGAAGCGATCTTCCTGAAGGCTGGCCTGAATGCCGTGCAGGCCGGTGCGCTGGCCCGCGTCATCGTCGCCGGCGAGCGGGACGCCTGCAAGTCGCACGGCGTCTACCGCATCGAGGGCGCGCTGCGCACGGTCAAGGCCGGCAAGGTGAAGGCCGACGCCATCCCGGAACTGGACCTCAACGAGGGCTCGGCCATCGTCAAGGTCAACGCGAAGGGCGGCTTTGCCAATCCGGCCTTCGAGCTCGGCGTGCCGGCCCTTGCCGAACGCGCGCGTAAACTCGGCATCGCGGCGCTCGTCATCAACGACTGCACGCATTTCTCCGCGCTGTGGCCGGAAGTGGAAGCCGTGACGAACGAAGGCCTTGCCGGCCTCGTCATGTGCCCGAGCTATGCGACGGTCGCGCCCACCGGCGGCAACAAACCGCTGCTTGGCACCAATCCCTTCGCCTTCGGCTGGCCGCGGCCGAACGGCTCGCCCTATGTCTTCGACTTCGCCACCTCCGTCGCCGCGCGCGGCGAGATCGAGCTGCACCGCCGCGCCGGCAAACAACTGCCCGAGGGCTGGGCGATCGATGCCGAGGGCAATCCGACGACCGACCCGGAAGCCGCGCTCGCCGGCGCGATGCTGCCCTTCGGCGGCCACAAGGGCTCGGCCATCGGCACGATGATCGAGCTCCTCGCCGGCATCATGATCGGCGACCTGACCAGCCCCGAGGTGCTCGACTATCTCGGCACGACGACGCTGGCCCCGTTCCACGGCGAACTCATCATCGCCCTGTCGCCGGAAGCCTTCGCCAAGGGCCGTCCCGGCGATCCCTTCGCCCGCGCCGAAGTGCTGTTTGACGCTATCGTCGGCCAGGGCGCCCGCCTGCCCTCCCAGCGTCGCTTCGTCGCCCGCAAGGCGTCCGAGACATCAGGCGTGACGCTGACGGCCGCCGAGGTGGAACAGCTCGACCGCCTGCTGGAGAAGGGCCTCGACGCGATCGCGTGAGCGCCAGGGTTTTTCGTTAGCCGGCGAACCAACCGCCAGGCGAGGCCTCTCGGTCATATCCTCCTTCTCTTCCGTCATGCCGGACTTGATCCGGCATCCAGCCCGCGCAAGTCCTTGCGCGGGAGAGGCTCATCCAGAGGCGAGAGGGTCCTCTCACCGCGCCGACGCGCGGTGGCTGGATGCCGGATCAAGGCCGGCATGACGGAGGAGAAGGAGGCGGTAAATCGGAAAATACCAGCAACGAAAAAAGGCCCTCCTCGCGGAGGGCCTTTCTCATTGGGAGTGACCTGAAACTCAGGCCTTGTACTTCTCTACGGCGCCCGGCAGCTTGCTCCATTCGGCATACCAGGTGTCGAAGAGCTTGAGCTGGGATTCGACATAGCCGCGCTGGCTGTCGGAGAGGGCGTCGGTCTCGTTGAAGTGCAGCGTGTATTCCTTGTCGCCCTTCAGCACCATCATGTGCTTGAAGTAGAGGACGAGATCCGGGCCTTCGTCGAAGGAGGACAGCACGGCAAGGGCCGATTCCAGTTCCAGCGCGCGGGCGCGGGCATCCGGATCGCCGGCGGCAGCGGCCTGGGCGAGGTTGCACATGTGGATGACTTCCTTCGGCAGCACGCAGCCGATACCGGTGATCGCGCCGACGGCGCCGCAATCGACGAAGCCGGTGAAGACGCAGGTGTCGACGCCGATCATCAGCGAGACGTCATCGTCGCGGCTGGTGATGTTTTCAGCCGCATAGCGCATGTCGGCGGCGCCGCCGAATTCCTTGAAGCCGACGAGGTTCTTGTGGTCCTCGCGCAGCGCGAAGAACAGGTCAGCGCGGGTGGCGAAGCCATAGTAGGGGCTGTTGTAGATGACGGCCGGCAGGTCCGGGGCGGCGGACAGGATCGCCTTGAAGTGGTTCTTCTGGGCAGCGACGACCGAGCCGCGGGACAGGACGCGCGGGATGACCATGAGGCCCTGCGCGCCGACCTTCTGAGCGTGGGCGGCGTGGGCGACGGCCGAAGCGGTGTTGACGGCGCCGGTGCCGACGATGACCGGGATGCCAGCCTTCACGAGGCGCTCGACGCCTTCCATGCGCTGCTCGTCGGTGAGCAGCGGCCAGTCACCCATGGAGCCGCAATAGACGACGGCGGACATGCCCTTGCCGATCAGTTCCTTGCCCTTGCGGACCAGCGCGTCGAAATCGGGGCTGCGGTCGTCCTTGCAGGGCGTCATCAGGGCGGGAATGACACCGGAAAAAATCTTGGCCTTCATGTCGATCTCCTTTTGGCGGTTCGCTCAGGCGGGCGGCCGAAACCAGGCCTCCCCCTCTCTGATGGTGGATATAGCACCTTGTATTTTATTTGTCGACAAGAAAAATACAAAAGCTCAGAGCGCGATGTCGAGCCTGTCGTTGCGACTGAAAAGCTTCTGTACCTGGGCGACGATCGCCTCGGCGTGGGCCTTGCCGAGCCGGTCCGCCTCTTCGATGTCGCGCGCCTCGATCGCGGCGATGATGGCGGCGTGCTCATCCACGAAGCGCTGCGGGAACTGTTCCTCGTAGGATTGGTAATAGAGCTGCAGGATGCGCCGGCCCTCGTCGAGCAGCCGCCGGAACAGGCTGGTGAAATAGGGATTGCGACCGGCCTCGGCGATGGCGGCGTGGAAGGCCGCGTTGGTGGCGATCATCGTCAGGGAATCGCGCACCGCCAGCGCCGCCGCATAGTCCTCGTGGAAACCTCTGATAGTGGTGAGATCTTCCGGACGGTGGTTCTGCGCCGCAAGCCGCGTCGTCACGCGGTACATCAGCACCAGCGCATCGAAGAAGGTGTGCAGGTTCAGGAAATCGATGCTCGACACCATGGTTGAGCGGTTCGGCAGGGTCTCGATCAGCCCCTCGCCGGCCAGCCGCACCAGCGCCTCGCGGATCGGCGTGCGCGACATCTTGAACCGCTCGGCAAGCTGCACCTCGTCGATGGGGCTGCCGGGGGCGAGCTTCAGGTCGAGAATTTCGTCGCGCAGAAGGTCGTAGACCATTTTTACGCCGGAGCCGCGCTTGCGCTCGGGCAGGGAGCTGGAATCGGTGTCGGTCATCGAAAATCCTCTTGTCGACAAAAGAAATACAATTCTCCGTCGACGCTATCAATCGTTTAAAGTGGGCATTTTGACGAAAGTGCCGTCAAGTGGCCAAGGGGACAGGTCGAAAAAGAAAGGGTGGGAAAACCCGCCCGCACCTACGTCCGCTGCTCCCGGAGGAACGTCACCAGCGATTTTCCCGCATCGAGGATATGGGCGCGGGTCAGCCGGCAGGCGAGATCGGCGTCGCCCTTCTCGCAGGCGGAAAGGATCGCCTCGTGTTCGCGGCCGGCGCGCGGCACGCCGTTGGTGAAGGTGAGCTGGGCGCGCAGATAGCGGTCGATCCGGTCGAGCGAGGAGCGCACATTCTGCAGGTAATAGGGGCGGCGCGAGGCCTCGTAGAGGCTATAGTGGAATTGCCGGTTGATCTCGCTCCAGCGGTGCGGGTCGGTCTCCCTGTCGAAGGCGTCGCAATAACGCCGCGCCGTCTCAAGCGCCGCCCGGTCGAGATTTGGCACGGCAAGCCGAATGACCTCGGCCTCGATCAACGCCCGGAACTCGAAGATCTCCTCGATCTCCTCGATGGAGAGGCCCGCGACGACCGCGCCCTTGTAGCGCCGGGTGGTGATGAGGCCGTGCTGCTCCAGCCGGGACAGCGCCTCGCGCACGGGGATGCGACTGGTGTTGAACATCTGCGCGAGCTCCTCCTGCCGGAGGCTTTCGCCCTCGGCAAGATCGCCCTCGATGATCGCCTTGCGAATGGCCTCATAGACGATGTCCGCGGCCGAGGCCGCCTGCCTGACATCGACGGCAGCAAATTTCATCACGTCCAGCCCCTGACAATGGAGAGATCGGTCATAGGTCGAAACCGGCAGCGGGGCAACAAGCACACACCAAACGGCACCCGATGGAGCAGTATTGTATATTGGATCCAATTTTTCTATGAAAGACCATCGGCGTCGACGGCATGCACCCTCGGCGCAATCCAGCCAGAACGGAGAGAACGCCATGCGCAGCAGCAAGGTCATCCACATCGTCTCCTGCCACGCCGAGGGCGAGGTGGGCGACGTCATCGTCGGCGGGGTCGCGCCGCCGCCCGGTGCGACGCTGTGGGAACAGCGCAATTTCATCGCCGAGGACAAGACGCTGCGCAACTTCGTGCTGAACGAGCCGCGCGGCGGCGTCTTCCGCCACATCAACCTCCTGGTGCCGCCGAAGGATCCGCGCGCCACGATGGGCTTCATCATCATGGAGCCGGAGGACACGCCGCCGATGTCCGGCTCCAACTCGATCTGCGTGTCCACCGTGCTGCTCGACAGCGGCATCGTGCCGATGGTCGAGCCGGAGACCCGCATGGTGCTGGAAGCGCCAGGCGGCCTCGTCAATGTCGTCGCCGCCTGCCGCAACGGCAAGGCCGAGCGGATCACCGTCACCAACGTGCCCTCCTTCGCCGACAAGCTGGATGCGACGCTGGAAGTGGAAGGCCTCGGCACGCTGACCGTCGACACCGCTTATGGCGGCGACAGCTTCGTCTTCGCCGATGCCCGCGCGCTCGGCTTTTCGGTGACGCCGGACGAAGCGCGCGAGCTTGCCGAAACCGGCATCCGCATCACGAAGGCCGCGAACGAACAGCTCGGCTTCACCCATCCGGAAAACCCGGAATGGAACCACATCTCCTTCTGCCAGCTCACCCTGCCGGTCGAGGAGCGCGACGGCGCGCTGCACGGCCGCAACACGGTCGTCATCCAGCCGGCCAAGCTCGACCGCTCGCCGACCGGCACCGGCTGCTCGGCCCGCATGGCGGTGCTGCATGCCCGCGGCCAGATCAAGGTCGGCCAGCCCTTCTCCGGCTACTCGATCATCGATTCGCGCTTCGACTGCCGCATCGTCGGCGAGACGACGGTCGGCGGCCGCCCGGCCATCGTGCCGGAAATCTCCGGCCGCGCCTGGATCACCGGCACGAGCCAGGTCATGCTCGACCCGGACGATCCGTGGCCGGCCGGCTATCGCCTTGCTGATACCTGGCCGCGCAAGCAATGACAGCCGTCCGGCCGGCACTTTCCGGGTGCCGGCCGGAGGAGTTTGACGCGGAGATGGAATCGCGCTAATCACCAAGTCATCCGATGACTTGGTGATTACTATCATGCATTCCCTCAGCAAGACCAATCTGGCCGACACCGCCGTCGAGACCATCCGTGCCGAAATCCTCGCCCGCCGCTGGGTCATCGGCGAGAAGCTGCCAAACGAGGCGACCTTGTCGGCCATGCTCTCCGTCAGCCGCGGCACCGTGCGCGAGGCGGTGCGCGTCCTCGTCTCGCAGGGCTATCTCGAAACGCGGCAGGGTTCCGGAACCTATGTGCTGTCGGCGGCCGATACGACGCGCCCGCTGACCATGGCCCGCCGCGCTGGGCTGCGCGACCAGTTCGAGGCACGGCTGGCGCTCGATGCGGAGGCGGCGCGGCTGGCGGCCCTGCGCCAGACCCCGGCCGTGATCGCCGGACTGCGCGCGCTGCTCGCCGCGCGCGGCAACTATGAAGGCGGCGATAAGGACACGTTCATCGCCCGCGACTTCGCCTTCCACCAGGCGGTGATCGCCGCCTCGCAGAACGCGGTGCTGATCGGCATGTACGATTTCTTCTCCACGCTGATTGCCGAAACGATTGAGGCAAGCCTGCGCGAGGACCTGCCGGAACCCGACATGGCGGCCCATGCCGCGATTATCGACGCCATCGAAAGCGGCGCTCCCGATGCCGCCGATGCCGCCGTGCGCCGCTTCATGGCGCCCGTCCTTGCCGCTCTCGACCGGTTGCTGCTGTCATGACCCATCCCGCCCCGAACGATCCCGGCGCCATCGACCTGATCGACGCCGAAGCCGACAGCGTGCCCGCACCCGAGCCGCACCGGCCCCCGACGCCGCTGGCGCGCTTCCTGCTCGGCGCCAGCCTCGTGCTCATCGCCTTCAACCTGCGGCCGGTCTTTTCCAGCGCCTCGGCGCTGCTGCCGGAAATCCGCGCCGTGCTCGGCCTCTCGCCGACCGGGGCGAGCCTGCTGACCACCCTGCCCGTCGTCTGCCTCGGCCTGTTCTCGCCGCTCGCGCCGCGCCTTGCCCAACGCATCGGCACGGAGCGCACGCTGCTCGCCGTCATCCTCCTGCTGGCGCTCGGCACGGCGATGCGCGGCCTCTCCTCCATTCCGCTGCTCTTCCTCGGCACGGCGCTCGCCGGCGCGTGCATCGCGGTCGGCAACGTGCTGCTGCCCGGCCTCGTCAAGCGCGACTTCCCGGACAAGGCGGCGCTGATGACCGGCTGCTACACGATGGCGCTGTGCGCCGGCGCGGCGGGCGCCGCCGGCCTGACGCTGCCGATCGAGCATGCGCTCGGCGGCTCGCTCGACGGCGCGCTGGCGGTCTGGGCCGTACCGGCGCTGGTCGTCGGCGCCCTCTGGCTGCCGCAGGTCCTTGCCACCCGCTCGCAGGTCAAGCGCACCGGCTTTCGCGTGGAAGGCCTTTGGCGCGACCGGCTCGCCTGGCACGTCACCTTCTTCATGGGCCTGCAATCGGCGCTTGCCTATTGCGTCTTCGGCTGGCTGGTGCCGATCCTGCGCGAACGCGGGCTCGACGGCGTCACCGCCGGGGCGATCGTCTCGGTGTCGGTGATGGTGCAGGCCGGCGCCTGCCTCCTCGCGCCACATCTTGCCGTACGCGGCAAGGACCAGCGGGTGATCAACGTGGCGCTCTGCGCCTTCGCCGTCGTCGCCCTGCTGGGCCTGCTCTTCGCGCCGCTCTGGTCGGTCTGGTTCTGGGCCGTGCTGCAGGGCATCGGCCAGGGCGGGCTGATCGCGGTGGCGATGACTGTCATCGTGCTGCGCACCCGCGATCCGCATGTGGCGGCGCACCTTTCCGGCATGGCGCAATGCGTCGGCTACCTGCTCGCCGCCATCGGGCCGCTGGTCGTCGGCCTCATACGCGGCTGGACCGGCAGCTTTGCCTGGAGCGCCGTGCTCTTCGTGCTGCTCGGCCTCGGGGCGGCGGTAAA
The DNA here is from genome assembly GCF_030733845.1 of Shinella zoogloeoides. Classification (NCBI taxonomy): domain Bacteria; kingdom Pseudomonadati; phylum Pseudomonadota; class Alphaproteobacteria; order Hyphomicrobiales; family Rhizobiaceae; genus Shinella; species Shinella zoogloeoides. Next base: position 3,862,882 of record NZ_CP132311.1, on the reverse strand, counting down.
CGGCTGGTTCGCCGGGCGGGCGCTCTACGTCAATGCGCGCACGGTGGAGACGTCCTGAGGACGAACCACGCCGGCCTCCGTGACGATCAGGTCCATCGGGATATCGTGCATCTGCGGATAGATCGTCGCGAGCCTGGCCGCGCTGTAGCCGACGCCGATGACGCGCGGTTTTGCCGGCAGGGCGGCCAGCGTGCGGTCGAAGAAGCCGCCGCCGTAACCGAGCCGGTAGCAGGCCGCATCGTAACCGACGACGGGGGCGATCACGATGTCGGGTACGCAGGGCCGTTGCGCGGCAGGTATCGGGATATTCCAGACGCCGCGCGACAGCGCCTCGCCCACCTGCCAGAGATGGAATTCCAGCGGCCGCCCCTTTTCCGTAACCACGGGCAGGGCGGTCCGTCCGCCGCGCGCGGCGATTTCTTCCATGAACGCACGCAGATCCGGCTCGCCGCGAAACGGCCAGTAGGCGCTGACGATACGGCCGGCGACATCGCCGATCTGCGCAAGCACGCCGGTCGCGATCGCCTCTCCCTGGCGCGCGCGCAACTCGGCCGGCACGGCGAGACGTTCGGCGATGAGGCGCTCGCGTTCGTTTCTGCGCCAGCGCTTCACGTCCGTCCAGGCCTGCAGGTCGAGCGGGCCCGGCAGGCCGGCATAGGCCGGATCGACCTCGTGCAGGAAACAGGCCGGCGAGGCGAAGGTCGCGGGTGTGTCGTCGTCGGCCATCGCTTGCCTCCCTGATCGTCTCAGCAGGCCGAAAGGCCCGCTTCGAGCCCGGCGGTGAGATCATCGACATGTTCGAGCCCGATGGAAAGCCGCAGCAGCCCGTCGCTGATGCCGGCGCGCGCGCGGGCGTCCGCGCCCATGTCGACATGGGTCATCGTCGCCGGATGCGCCACCAGGCTTTCCACGCCGCCGAGCGATTCGGCGAGCGTGAAGATGCGCACCGCCCGCACGAAGCGCCGCACCGCGGGCACGCCGCCGGCAAGCTCGAAGCTCATCATGGCACCGAAGCCCTGCTGTTGTCTTCCGGCAAGTGCATGATCCAGATGGTCGGCAAGGCCCGGATAGTGCACGCGGGTGACGGCGGGATGGGCGGCGAGCCGTTCGGCGATCGCCATGGCATTGCGCTCCTGCGCCGCCATGCGGGCAAAGAGGGTTCTAAGGCCCCGAAGCGTCAGCCAGGAATCGAAGGGGGCGGCGATCGACCCCGTCACATTGGCCCAGCGCTTCAGGTCGCGCGCCTCGTCGCCGTCGGCGGCCACCACCGCGCCGGCGATGACGTCCGAATGGCCGTTGAGGAACTTCGTCGTCGAATGCAGCACGTAATCGGCGCCGAACGCCAGCGGCCTCTGCAAGGCCGGCGACAGGAAGGTGTTGTCGACGGCGACCTTCGCCCCCGTCGCCTTGGCGAGGGCAGAAAGGGCAGCGATGTCCACGACGCGCATCAGGGGGTTGCTTGGCGTCTCGATCAGCACGAGCACCGGATAATCCCAGAGCCGCGCCTTGAAGGCCTCGATATCCGACTGATCCACCAGCCGGAGCCGGATCTGGCCGAGCTCCGCCCGAGCCTTCAGGAGCCGCATCGTGCCGCCGTAACAGTCGTGCGGTGCGAGAACGAGGCTCCCGACGGCGAGCCGCCCGACGAGAAGATCGACCGCCGCCATGCCGCTCGGCGTCAGCACCGCGCCCGCGCCGCCCTCCAGCCTGGCGATCGCCTCGCCGAGGAGATCCCGCGTCGGGTTGCTGACGCGGCCGTAATCATAGGCGCGCGGCGTGTCGAAATCGGCGAATTCATAGGTGCTGGACAGATAGAGCGGCGGCGCCACCGCGCCGAAGGCGGTATCGACGGCCACGCCATGCGCGGCCGCAACGGTTTCCGGTTGAACTTCCATCGCCGTTCGCTCGGACATCGGTGCTGCTCCTCATGTTAGGTGAGGAAAATGGCGGGGATGATGATGGCTGACAAACGAATTCTATTGCTGCCTGACTGCAAGAATTTTGCACTCATGCGGAAAGTCTCTACCGTTTTTCCGCTAGGAAATCGGCCAGCACGGCGGCATGGTTGAATTCACGGTTGCGCGAACCGTAAAGCAGCGTGACGGCTCCCGCCGAAACACGGTCCCGCAGGGCATCTACTGCCGGGTTGCCGCGCAGCTCCTCGCGGTAGCGCTCTTGGAATTCCGTCCAGCGTTCCGGCTTGTGATCGAACCACTTGCGAAGGGCGGATGTCGGCGCGACGTCCTTCATCCATTCGTCGAAAGCCGCTTTCTCCTTCGAAAGGCCGCGCGGCCAGAGCCGATCGACGAGGATGCGCTCGCCGTCGCCCGCCTCGGGCTCGTCATAGATGCGCTTGATGTGTACGGGCACGGCCTAGCCTCCCGGGTTTCCGCTCACCGTGCATTTGAGATCAGAAAGGAGGCCGTCCTGCAAGCCGTAGACCCAGCCGTGGATCGACACGTCCCGACCCGCCTGCCAGGCCGCCTGGAGGGTCGGGGTGCGGGAGAGGCGTTCGACCTGCGCGGCAACGGAGGACTCGCAGAGACGGTCGAGATCCGCGTCATTCCAGCTTTCCCGGCATTCGAAGCGCGCGTCCGCCACGTCGCGGACGGGTTGCAGCCAATGGTCGATCAGCCCGAAGCGCTCGCCGCTGACCGCCGCGCGGATGCCGCCGCAGCCGTAGTGCCCGCAGATGATGATGTGCTTCACGCCGAGCTGATGCACGGCATATTCCACCACCGACAGCATGTTGAGATCGGCCGGGTGGATGAGGTTGGCGACGTTGCGGTGCACGAACACCTCGCCCGGCTCGAGCCCGGCGATCACATTGGCCGGCACGCGGCTGTCCGAACAGCCGATCCAGAGATATTCCGGCTGCTGCAGCGTCGACAGGCGCTCGAAATAGTCGGCCTTCTCCGCCTTGCGCTCGGCGGACCACACCTTGTTCCTGGCGAAAAGGTCTTCGATCATGACAGGTCTCCGCTTGTGAAGGATGCCGGAGCTATCCGCCCGCAATTGGCTTGTGTCAAACCGACGGTCCGTCGCAGGGGCGGCATGCGGACGCGCCGGGACGATGCGGCTTGACTTTCCCCATGCCCTCCCTCCATCATAGGGGCATGATGACGACGCACGACCTTGCCCGATTTCTGAAACGGTTGTTTCCTCTCGCAGGATACTAGCCCCCGGCTTGGTCGCGTCGCGCCCCGGCCGTGGGGCGATAGCGGTTCCGTAAAATTATGCGGGACTGCGCCAGACCAGCGCGACATGATCCCCCAATCCTGATTTTTCCGCGTGCCTCAAGGGCCGCGAGACCGCATGTCGTGAGGTTTCCATGACCACCAGAGCCAAGGCCGGCCGCCTGCCCGCCATCTCCATCGCCCGTTCCGAATACGAACGCCTTTCGAACCTTGCCGACATGCTGGCGGAACGCGATCCGCACGCCGCCGGGCAGCTCGCCGCCGAGCTCGACCGCGCCAAGGTCGTCGACGACGCGCGCATGGCGCCCGGCGTGATGCGCATCGGCTCGATCGCCGAGTTCCGCATCGACGACGAGGCGCCGCAGACCGCCGAACTGGTCTTCCCTGGGGATGCCGACATTTCCCGCCAGCGCATTTCCGTGCTGACGCCGGTAGGCGCGGCGCTGCTCGGCCTTTCCGCCGGCCAGTCGATCGAATGGTCGGCGCGCGACGGGCGCGCACGGCGCCTCAGCGTGATCGCCGTCCGGGACGGCGTCGCGAACACCGCCCGCGCATCCTGAGGCTTCGCGCATGAAATTCCTGTCCTTCCCTTCGTCCGGGCGCATCGGAGGTTGCCTCGTCGCAGGATCGTGACCCCCTGCGCCGCAAGCGCGGCCAGGGGGCGTCTCCACCATGACCCTTGCACCCCCGCCCGAAACGGCGGGCAGGATGGAGAAAGACGATGGGACAGGATCCCGGCATGCTCACGGCACGGGACTTCTACGTGCTGGAAAAGATATCTTGCGACTGGCCGCCGCTGACGGAGGAATGGCTGGCGCTGCTCAGGCGCAAGCTTTCAAGGCCTTGCCTGCCGCCGGATGCCCCGGTTCCCGGCGATCTGGCGACGATCGACGCGCGCCTGTCGTTCCGCTGCGCCAGCGGGCTCACCGATACGCGCACGCTCTGCCTTCCCGGCACCTACACGCCCGGCAGCGCCTTCCTGCCGATCACCACCTTCTACGGCCTCGCATTGCTGGGGCTCAGGGAAGGCGAAGGCATTGGCTTTGCCCGGCCGGAGGGCCGGCACGACTGGATCGTGCTCGAAAAAGTGCTCTTCCAGCCGGTGGCGGCAAAGGCGCCCCGACCGGCGGCGCGCCCGCCCTTCCGGCTGATTGCCGGCGGGCTTGCCGAACGCGCCTTCACCCCCGCCAACGAAAACGGCCCCGGACAGGGTCCAGGGCCGTCGGCGGCATAGGAGCGGGCAAGGACCCGTCAGATCACGCCCTGCGCGCGCATGGCTTCGGCCACGCGGATGAAGCCGGCAATGTTGGCGCCGAGCACGTAGTTGCCCTTGGCGCCATATTCCTCCGCCGTCTCGGCGCAGCGGTCATGGATGCCCTGCATAATCTGGCCGAGGCGTTCGCGCGCCGTCTCGAAGCTCCAGCTGTCGCGGCTGGCATTCTGCTGCATTTCCAGCGCCGAGGTGGCGACGCCGCCGGCATTGGCCGCCTTGCCGGGGCCGAAGAGCACGCCCGCATCCTGGAAGGCGCGCACGGCTTCCGGCGTCGAGGGCATGTTGGCGCCCTCGGCGACGGCGATGACGCCATTCTTGATCAGCGTCTTGGCATCCTTGCCGGTCAGCTCGTTCTGCGTGGCGCAGGGCAGCGCGACGTCGCAGGGTACATCCCAGATCGAGCCCTTGCCGGTGGCGATGAAATGCACACCCTTCGTCTTGACGCCGGCATATTGCGACAGGCGCTCGCGGCGCACTTCCTTGATGTCCTTGACGAGGGCGAGGTCGATGCCGTCTTCATCGACGAGGTAGCCGCTGCTGTCCGAGCAGGCGACGACCTTGGCGCCGTACTTGATCGCCTGTTCCATGGCGTAGATCGCCACGTTGCCGGAGCCCGAGACGGTGACCCGCTTGCCCTCGAATCCGGTGCCCCTGCTCTCCAGCATGGCGCGGGTGAAATAGACCGCGCCGTAGCCGGTCGCTTCCTTGCGCACAAGCGAGCCGCCGTAGCTGAGGCCCTTGCCGGTGAAGACGCCGGCCTCGAAGCGGTTGGTCAGGCGCTTGTACTGGCCGAACATCCAGCCGATCTCGCGGCCGCTGACGCCGATGTCGCCGGCCGGAACGTCCGTGTGCTCGCCGAGATGGCGGTGCAGCTCCGTCATGAAGGACTGGCAGAAGCGCATGATCTCGCCCTCGGACCGGCCCTTCGGATCGAAGTCCGAGCCGCCCTTGCCGCCGCCGATCGGCAGGCCCGTCAGCGCGTTCTTGAAGATCTGCTCGAAGCCGAGGAACTTGATGATGCCGAGATTGACCGACGGGTGGAAACGCAGGCCGCCCTTGTAGGGACCGAGCGCCGAATTGAACTGTACGCGGAAACCGCGGTTGATCTGCACTTGGCCCTTGTCGTCGACCCACGGCACGCGGAAGATGATCTGGCGCTCCGGCTCGCTGATGCGTTCGATCAGCGCGTCCTTCAGGTAGTCGGGATGTTTGGAGACGACGAGGCCGAGGCTTTCCAGCACCTCGCGCGCCGCCTGATGGAATTCCGGTTCCGCCGGGTTGCGCTGCAGCACCTGGGCAAGGATCGGTTCAAGCTTCTCGTCGACAGTCGCCATGGCGACACTCCTTTCGTCTCGGTCTCACATTTCCTGGAAGGGCCGCCGGCCTGGCGCCGGCCGGCCCGGGTGACATCGTGCGGGCATGGTCAGATCCCGTGCCCGTGGCCGCTCATCAGGCCGGGCGAACCGACCTGCGACAGGCTTTTGGCGAGCGTGGCCAGAAGATCGGTCTGGGAGATGATGCCGACGACGCGGCGCGCATCGTCGACCACGACGACCGCATGGATCATGCCGTCCGTCAGGCGCGGCAGAAGGCCGATCGCCGGGTCGGAGGGGCTGGCCGTCGCCGCTTCGGAAATGGGCAGGAGCGCGGCGGGGGCCATGGCGGCGAGCTCGCGCAGGCCCACGGTGCCGGCAAGCCGGCCCTCGCCGTCGAGCACGGGCAGCGTGCGGATGTCGTGATCGAGCAGTTGCGCGCGCGCCACGTCCGCCGTCGCATCGGCCGGCACCGTCACCACGTCGCGCGACATGATGTCGGCACAGGTAAGCTCGCCGCGCTGGCGCAAGAGCGCCTGTAGTTCGACCTGGCGCAGCAGCGTGTCGAGGTCGGCGCGGCTGATGTCGAGCGTCTCGTTGAGGCTGGTGATGGCGGCGTCGATGTCTTCCGTGTTGAAGCCGACGCGGAAGGCGGCCGGCGGATCGGCCGTCTTGTGCGTATTGACGGGCACCACCGCCTGGCGGTGCGGATATTGCCGGCCGGCAAGCTTGTGGAACAGCATGCCGATGGCGACGAGGATCAGCGAATTGATCGCGATCGGCACGAGCGGGAACCAGAAGCCGGCGCGGGTGACGGCAGCGCCCCCGATGACGGCGGTGAGTGCGGCGGCGCCGCCCGGCGGATGCAGCGAGCGGGTCAGCGACATGACGAGGATCGCCAGCGCGACGGCAAGGCCGATGGCGATCGCCGGGTCCGTGACAAGCGTCGTGACGGTCACGCCGACGAAGGCGGAGATGGTGTTGCCGCCGACGATCGACCAGGGCTGGGCGAGCGGGCTGGCGGGCACGGCGAAGAGCAGCACGGCGGAAGCGCCGATGGGTGCGACGATCAACGGCAGATGCGGATCGTTGCCCATGAAGAGGCCGCAGACGAGGCCGGTGAGGCAAATGCCGATCAGGGCCCCGAGGCAACCGATGAGGCGTTCCTTGAGCGTGGCGCCGGCCAGAATGGGTGTGAACAGCCGGAATTTGGACAGAATGCCCGATTTATGGGCATCGTGTTGAGATGGGGCCACGATGATCCTGATTGTAAAAAGGCAAATGACTAATTTGGAGGCTTATGTGCCTATCGCGCCGATCACGCAAGGGCACAAACGGAAGATTCTGTTTCGCCGGAAGGAAAGCAGGCGGGGCGATAAAAAGCCGGACAACCCCATGGGTTATCAAGGCATGCTCTGTAACTTTAAGTTTATATTTCCCATTCAAATGCAATCTTATCGGGCAATCTCCAGGATAACGCCGATAGGGAAAACCGGATGCAAGCTCGTCGATTTGAAGCGCTGGATAGCTGGCGCGGCCTGTGCGCCTGCATGGTGGCGCTGTTCCATTTCAACGTCTTCAGCCACATCCAGTCGGCAAGGATCGTCCAGAACGCCTATCTCTTCGTGGATTTCTTCTTCGTGCTCAGCGGCTTCGTTATCGCCGCGAACTATCAGGCACGGCTGGCGCAGGGCTTCGGACCCGGAAGGTTCCTGTTTTTGCGGCTCGGGCGCATCTACCCTCTTCACCTCGTCACCATGGCGCTGTTCATCCCCATCGACATCGCAAAGGACGGGGTAAGCCTCCAGCTCCTGCGCGCCGTCGTGACGAATACGCTGCTGCTGCATGGCACCGGCATCAATTCCGGTCTGTGGCTGAACTTTCCCAGCTGGAGCATCAGCGCCGAATTCGTCGCCCATATCGTCTTTGCGCTGGTCACGCCCTGGCTCGGGCCGAGGATGCTTCCCTGGATCGTGATCGCGATCGTCGGTTCGGCCATTCTGATCTTCATCAGTCCGCTTCGAATGGATTCGACCTACGACTACGGCCTCGCCCGCTGCCTCTACGGTTTCGCCCTCGGTGTCCTGTGTTTCGGCGTCCGCGCGCGGTTCCTCTGGCTCGACAAGCCTCTCGGTCGCTATGCCGACACCCTGGCCGAAGGCGCGGCCGTCGTCCTGCTCTGCCTGTGTCTTGCAATGCTCGACGGACACAGCGCCGCAGCCGTCGCGACGCCGGTGCTGTTCGCCAGTCTGGTGCTGCTCTTTGCCCGTGAAAAGGGTTTTTTCAGCCGGGCGCTAAAGGTGCGTCCGCTGTTGCTGGTCGGCGCGCTGTCCTATTCGATCTATATGGTACATGCGTTCGTGCGTGCCGTCGCCCGTGCGATCGCCATGGTGCTGGAGAAGACGACGGGCCTCTCCTTCTTCATGGAACTGCCGCCTCTTGCGAACGGCGAAGTACCGCGCCTGCTGTCCATCGGCGGCTCGCTCTGGCTTGGCAACGTGCTTCAGATTCTCATGCTCCTGGCGACCATTTGCCTTGCCGTGCTGACCTTCCGGTATATCGAGGAACCGGGACGGCTGTGGAGCCGCGGCGCGCGCCCGTTTGCGCGGCATCGGGAGGGGAAGGCGATATAGGCGGACCGCCGTCCGGTTGAATTCGTGCATTGCGTGTATTTTTACGCACTGAACTTAATGGTTGGTTAGGGCATCCGTGAAATGTTAACCGCCATGCTTAACGGTTCCTTTCGGCGCCGGCAGAACGGAAAAGCTCGCGGGTCGCACGATGCTTCAAAGGACAACCAGCCTTGCGCTGTATTTTCTGGCGCTCCTCTCCATGGCGGTGCCGAGCGAGCAGCTCGCGGCGCCCGGCTGGATGGAGGCTGCCCGCTATCTCGCCTTCGTGGCGATCGCCGCCGCCATCGCGCTGATGTCCCATATCCGCTTCGGGCTCAGGATCCCTGCCGGTCTCGAAACGACGCTGCTGGCGCTGTTCTTTCTCTTCTATGCGGCCTCGGCGCTCTGGGGCTCGCAGATGGCCGACAGCTATATCAAGAGCGTGCTGGTGCTGACCGCGCTGATGACAGCGCTCGGCATCGCCAGCATGCTGCCGCTGGAACGCGCGCTGGCGATCGTCTTCTATGCGCTCGCCACCTTCATCGTGATCTGCGTGGCTGTCGTGTTCCTGTGGCCGTCAATCGGGGTCGACCAGACCTGGGAACATGCGGGCAAGTGGCGCGGCATTGCCGGCCAGAAGAACGGGCTTGCCGCCTATGCAGCCTATGCCGCGGTGCTCGGCGTCGGCCTGCCGCTCGCCCCACGCCCGACGCCGCTGCGGCGGTGCGCCGCGTTCTGCCTGCGCCTTCTCCTCGTCGCGCTCTGCTTCGTGGCGGTCTACAAATCCGGCTCGCGCGGCGGGCTGATGCTGGCCATGGCCGGGCTCGGCTCGATGGCGATCGCCCGCATGCCGCACGCCGTGCAGCGCGCATCGCTGCTCATCGGGATCGCGCTCTCCATCCCGCTCCTCTTTCTGGTGCTGGCCTCGTTTTCCGTCGATGGCGACAAGCTGAGCGTGCTGGGGCTGACGGTCGACACCAACAGCCGCATGAAGCTGTGGCAGTTCGGCTTCGAATACATGCATGCGCAAGGGCGTATGCTGACGGGCTTCGGCATGGACAGTTTCTGGACGCCGGAGCGGCTGACCGCCTTTCAGGATATCTACAGCTGGGAGCTGGACAATTTTCACAACGGTTACATCACCCTGCTCGTCGAAACCGGGCTGATCGGCTTCACGCTGTTTATCACCGGCTTTCTCGGACTTTACCTGCTGGCGCTGATCGCCATCGGCAGCATCCGCGCGCCGGGAACGATCCTCGCCTTCGCCGTGCTCAACATGTTCACGCTCGGAAACCTGATCGAAAACGAACTGGCGCGCTCGACCTCCCTCGGCATCTACATGTTCCTGATCATCGCCTTCTCGCTGCGCAACGAGGTCACCGGCTGGCTGGAACACCGCCATCCTCGCCGACGGCCGGTTCATCCGCCGGCCTTCGGCTATTGAGCCTGAAGCTCATCCGGCCGTCCGCTTGATATGGAAGTGTTTGCGCCAGAATTTCGAGCCGGCCGACCAGGCAATAAAAAAGCCCGGCAAGGCCGGGCTTTTTTATGAGATCCGGAAATCCGGATGGAATTTGGTGCCCAGAAGAGGACTCGAACCTCCACACCCTTTCGAGTACCAGCACCTGAAGCTGGCGCGTCTACCAATTCCGCCATCTGGGCGACGGAGAGGCATGTAGAAGGAGCGCCCTCCGGTGTCAACAGGCTTTTTGAAGTTTTCGCAACAGCTTGGCGAAAACTGCATGCGGCGCGAAAACCGGGGGCGGTTTTACCGCGGCACCGCCCGAGCGAAAAATCCTTAGCGGCTCATTGCCCAATCGCGGATGCGCTGCAGCCCGACCTCGAGAAGCCGCACGGCGGCGGCCTCGTCGGCCGCCTCCACATAGCAACGCATTTCCGGCGCATTGCCCGAGGGGCGGAAATGGATGACGCTTGCGTCCTCCAGCGTCACGCGCAGCCCGTCGATGTCGCTCACCTTCTGCGGCACGCCGATCGGCGCCAGGAAGGCGGAAAGCGCGCCGGCGCCCGAGCGCAGCTCGGCCATCAGCGCGGCGCTGGTCTCGACCGGGAAGTTCTCCAGCCGGTCGCTCGCCGCGGCCGGCAGGGCGAATCCGGCAGCGATCCGCGATAGCGGCTGCTCCCCGGCCGCGCGCAGCGCCAGCACGGCCAGCACCGGCATCAGGCTGTCGCGGGTCGGCAACGGCGCGAGCCGCTGGCCGTTCACGGTGAAGGGCGTCGCCGTCAGCGTGCCGCCATTGGCCTCGAAGCCGGCAACGGCGGTTTCGCCCGCTGCGACCGCCTCGTTCATCGCGGCGATCACGAAGGGCGAGCCGACCTTCGTTCGCAGCACCGTGCCCTCCACGGCCGCCTCGATGCCGGAATTGGAGGTGACGGGCGTCGCGATCGCGGTGGCGCCAAGGAAACGGCTGGCGATGAGGCCGACGAGGTCGCCGCGGATGGGCGTGCCGGTCTCGTCGGTGATCAGCGGCCGGTCGCCGTCGCCGTCGGCGGATATGATAGCGTGCAGTCCGTGCTGCACGGCCCAGCCCTGCAGCAGCGCGACCGTCTCGCTGGAGACCGCCTCCGTATCGACGGGAATGAAGCTTTCCGAGCGGCCGAGCGCCACCACGTCCGCGCCGTAGTGGGCAAGCACCGAGACGAAGAGGTCGCGCGCCACGGTCGAGTGCTGGTAGACGCCGACCCGAAGGCCGTTGAGGGCGCCGTCCGGCAGGAGCGTGCGATTGCGCTCGCCATAGAGCGCTATGGCGGCGTCGTGCAGGCTCTCGGCGCTTTCCTGCGCGGCATCGAAGATGAGTCCTTCGGCGCGGATCGCCGCGGCGGCGGTGGTGATGGCGGCTTCGTCCGCCTTGTCGATCTCGCCGTCCGGCCGGTAGAACTTGATGCCGTTGCGGTCGGCGGGGATATGTGAACCCGTCACCATCAGGCAGGCGGCCTTGCGGGCGAGGCCGAGCAGGGCGAGCGCGGGCGTCGGCAGATCGCCGCAATCGCGCGGGGTAAGTCCGGCCTTGCGCAGCGCGGCGATGGCGATGGCCGAAATGGCCGGGCTGGAAGCGCGGAAGTCACGGCCGATCAGGATCTCGTCGCCCGGCTGTGCGATTCCCGCCGCCAGGAGATGGCGAGCGAAAGCCGTGGCATAAAGGGCGCTCGCCGGCCCTTCGAGGTCCACCGAAAGCCCCCGCAGGCCGCTGGTTCCGAATTTCAGGCTCATGCATTTCCCTCACGCTCTTGCGGATCGAAAATCCGGCGATACATCCGTTGTTGTACACCCGCAATCATGAATAAAACAAAATGCGTGAACGTAATGCCAGCAGGGACGTGACCGGGAAATATCCCGCCAGAAACAGTGAGGATCACATGTTGAAGATTCGAAATCTCGTTTTCGGTTGCGCGATGGGCATCGCCTCCGCAATCGCCCCCATGGGGGCGGCGCAAGCCGTCCCGCTTGCCGTGCCGGACATGAAGGTGCAGACGAAAAGCGACGTGCAGAGGGCGCAGGTGGAATTCTGCGTGGGCTACGGCTGCGACCGTCCGCGCTACTATCGCCGCCATCATCGTCCGTATTATGGCTATGAGCGCCGCTACTACCGTCCGCGCTATGAGCGGCCACGCTACTATGGCGGCGGGCGCAACGCACATGTGCGCTGGTGCATGAACCGCTACCGCACCTACGACCCCTACACCAACCGCTACCATGCCGGCGGCGGTATCTACCGGTCCTGCTATTCGCCCTACCGGTAAGCCGGGCTGTCGGAAAACGATCACGGGAACGGCGGGCTTCGGCCCGCCGTTTCTGCTTCAGCCGGGCGTATCGTCCGCCCGATCGGTATGACCGAGGTCGCGGCCGGGCTCGATGACATCGCGCACCCGCTGCTTCAATTCCTTCGGCCCCGGAAAGCCGCCGTCGCGCTTGCGCTCCCAAACGAGCGCCTCGCCGACACGGATCTCGAAATTGCCGCCGGTGCCGGGAATGAGGGCCACTTCGCCGAGCGCGTCGGAAAAGGTCGACAGAAGCTCCTGGGCCATCCAGCCGGCCCGCAGCAGCCAGTTGCACTGGGTGCAATAGAGAATGGAAACGCGCGGCTTTTCTGCGGACATGGCAATCTCCCCGTATCGAGGCCGCAGCATATAACGTCACGCGTCCTTTGGCACGCTGCCCGTCGCGATCGCTTCACGTAAATGTCAACTTAATTCATCATGTTTTGTCGGCGGACATCTTGTCGCAGCCGAAATCCTGTCGGAGAGGTGTTGCACTGCAACATTCCGACAGGAGACCCCATGACAGAGCTTGCCACCACCCGATCCCGCCTCATCATCCCCGCGCTTGGCGGCCTCTATGCGGCGCTGCACGACAGCGCCGAGACGATCCTTCGCGTCGCCGCCGGCCTGCTGCTCGTCACCCACGGCTACGGCAAGATCCTCAACCCCTTCGGCGCGAGCGGCATGGTCGAGAGCCTCGGCTTCTATCCCGGCGTCTTCTGGTCGCCGCTGCTTTCCGCCACCGAATTCTTCGGCGGCATCCTGATCGCGATCGGCCTCTTCACGCGCCCCGCCGCCTTCGCGGCAATGATCGTGCTCGCGGTCACCGTCTATTTCCACGGCGTCGTGCAGGGCGAAGGCCTGATGGGCGCGGAAAAGTCGATCCTCTGGGCGCTGATCATGTTCTTCTTCGTCATCCGCGGCGGCAACAGCCACTCGGTGGACGCGAAGCTCGGCCGTCAGTTCTGATCGGCCGTCCCGGACGGCTCCGGCCTTTGCCGCAGCCGTTCCCTGACGAGCGCGGCCAATATCTCGCCGTCATAGGGCTTGCGGGCGACGGGAATGGTCTCGAAGCCCGCGACGCCATCGACATGGATCTCTCCGACCGTTGTGAAGAGCAAGGGCACCTGCTCTTCGAGCATCCTCTCGATGCGGAACGCGACCGGCACCGCGTTCAGCGGCACGTCGAAAAGGCACAGGTCGACATCCGCCAGCGCGGCCGCGTCCCACTGGTCGAGCTGTTCCGGCCGGAGCAGCGTGATGCGGCAATCGAGCGCCGCCTTGATCAGGTATTCCGCGTCCAGCGCGATCAGGAACTCGCGTTCGGCGATCAAGATGTGCGGAAGAAAGGGTTCCATGGTGCCGCACTCCTCATTCCATGTGGAACCGCCGGAATCAGGGCGGTTCGGGAGGCGGACTGTGGGCCCGGACCCAAGGAGTGTCATTTAAATAAGACATAGGGATCGGCCGTACGGAACAAGCGCGGCCGCACCGCGTTCCATTGGCCAGCCCCGGTCCGAGGGCTGGCAACGAATGGGGCGAAGACAATATGGCAAGCAGCTCGACGGGTAACCATCCCTCGAAATGGCGCACGCCCTGCCATCAATGTCCCCTGCGCGAGCTTCCCGGTTTTCGCGATTTCTCGGCCAAGGAGCTGGATTTCGTCTCGCAGTTCAAGAGCGGGGAACTTCTCACCGAACGCGGCGCCACGATCCTCGTCGAGGGCATGCACAGCGCGCATCTCTTCACCGTGCTTTCCGGCTGGGCCTTCCGCTACAAGCTGCTGCCGGACGGGCGGCGGCAGATCATGAACTACGTGCTGCCAGGCGACCTCATCGGCCTGCAGGGCACGCTGATGGGCGAGATGGATCATTCCGTCGAGGCGCTGACGCCGGTGACGCTCTGCGTCTTCGAACGCTCCAAGCTGGAGCGGCTTTTCGAGCGCCACGCCTCGCTCGCCTACGACCTGACCTGGATCGCCGCGCACGAGGAGCGCATCCTCGACGAGCACCTGCTCAGCATCGGCCGGCGCACGGCGCTGGAGCGCACTGCCTATCTCATCTCGTTCCTGCACCAGCGCGCCCATGTGGCCGGCGTCAACGGCGGGCGGCGCGTCATCCCGATCACCCAGCAGCATGTCGCCGATACGCTCGGCCTGTCCCTCGTCCACACCAACAAGACGCTGCGCAAGCTCGCCGACCGCAAGCTGATGCGCTGGCAGGACCGCGGCTGCGAGATCATCGATCCGGACGGCCTTCAGGCGCTGGCGGGATGGGAAGGGCTGCCGCGCGGGCCGCGGCCCTTCATCTAGATCTGGTCGCTTACGCGACGTCCCAATGCAACGGGAACATCGGGTCGAACACCGTCACCGGCCCCGCGCCCGTCTCGATCTTCGCCGGGAAGGAAACGGGGGCTGCCCGCTTGACGAGGCGGATCGTCTCCTCGTTGGCGGGCAGGCCGTACCAGGCGGGACCGTTCAGCGAGGCGAAGGCTTCCAGCCTGTCGAGCGCACTTTCCTCCTCGAAGACATGGGCAAGGCAGCTCATCGTGTTGATCGAGGTGTAGATGCCGGCGCAGCCGCAGGCGCATTCCTTCAGCGGATCGACATGCGGCGCGGAATCCGTGCCGAGGAAGAAGCGCCTGTCTCCGGACGTCGCGGCGGCGCGCAGGGCCAGCCGGTGCTCCTCGCGCTTGGCGACGGGCAGGCAGTAATAGTGCGGCTTGATGCCGCCGACGAGGATGGCGTTGCGGTTGATGATCAGGTGATGCGTGGTGATCGAGCCGGCGAGGTTTTCCTTCGAGGCCTTGATGTAGTCGACGCCGTTCTTCGTCGTCACATGCTCCATGGTGACGCGCAGCTCCGGCAGACGCGTGCGTAGCGGATCCAGCACCGTCTCGATGAACACGGCCTCGCGGTCGAAGATATCGACCTCCGGCGTCGTCACCTCGCCGTGCACGCAGAGCGTCAGGCCGATCTTCGCCATGCGCTCCAGCACCGGCATCGCCTTGCTTATATCGCGCACGCCGCCATGGGAGTTCGTCGTCGCGCCCGCCGGATAGAGCTTTACCGCGCGGATCAGCCCGCTCCTGAAGCCGGCTTCCACATCGTCGGGGTTCGTGTTCTCGGTGAGATAGAGCGTCATCAGCGGCTCGAACCGGTCGTCATCGGGCAGGGCGGCGAGGATGCGGTCGCGGTAGGCGGCGGCGTCCGCCGTGGTGACGACGGGCGGCACGAGGTTCGGCATGATGATCGCGCGGGCGAAATGGCGGCTGGTGTCGCCGATCACGCCTTCCAGCATGGCCCCGTCGCGCAGGTGCAGGTGCCAGTCGTCCGGCCGGCGGATGGTGAGTTCAGTGGTCATCGCAGTCTCTCCCGTCTTCACGGGTTGCGATAGCACCGGAAGAGACGACGGACAATTCCTCAGAAGAGGTCGATGGTGAGATCGGCCGGGCGCGAGTTCTCCAGGATGCGCTTTCCGTTCGGCAGGTCGTTGCCGTAGAGCTTCCAGTGGATCTGGTCTTCCGGCAGTGCGTAGTCCAGCCAGCGCCGGCGCAGGCGCTCCTCCAACACGGCATAGGGCGGGCCGACGAAGATGGTGAAATCGAAGACGCCCTCGAGCCGGTCCCAGGGCGCATCCCTGAAGAGCAGGTAATTGCCTTCGGCGAGGATGAAGCGCGTCTGCGGCGCGATGGCGCGGGCCGCATTGATGGCGATCTCGCGCGAGCGGTCGAAGACCGGCACCAGCACTTCGCCGTCCGCCCGCTTCAGCGCCTGAACGATATCGACGAAGCCGCGGCCGTCGAAGCTCTCCGGCACGCCCTTGCGCGGCAGCAAGCCGCGTTCGGCAAGGATGCCGTTGTCCATGTGGAAACCGTCCATCGGCAGGATTTCGGCCGTCTCGCCGCGGGCAAGGAGCTTTTCCCGGAGCGCCTCGACCAGCGTCGACTTGCCGGCGCCCGGCGGGCCGGCAATGCCGATCATGAAGCGGCGCGCGTCCCCCGCGCGCCGCAGAAGGGCATCCACGATCGTGGTGGGCGATATCATGCCGCGACGGCCTCCGCCGGGACCTTCGCCCCCGTCATGAAGGCGACGGCGTCGGACATCGTGTAGTCCTTCGGGTTGATGACGGTGAGCCGCCGGCCGAGCCGGTGGATGTGGATGCGGTCGGCCACCTCGAAGACATGCGGCATGTTGTGCGAGATGAGCACGATCGGGATGCCGCGCCGGCGCACGTCGAGGATGAGTTCCAGGACGCGCCGGCTCTCCTTGACGCCAAGCGCGGCCGTCGGTTCGTCGAGGATGATGACCTTCGAGCCGAAGGCCGCCGCCCGGGCCACCGCGACGCCCTGGCGCTGGCCGCCCGAAAGCGTCTCCACCGCCTGGTTGATGTTCTGGATCGTCATCAGGCCGAGCTCGGACAGCTTGTCGCGGGCGAACTTTTCCATCGCCCCGCGGTCGAGCTTGCGGAAGACACTGCCCATGACGCCCGGCTTCCTGATCTCGCGGCCGAGGAACATGTTGTCCGCGATGGACAGAGCCGGCGAGAGCGCGAGGTTCTGGTAGACGGTCTCGATGCCGGCCTTCTGCGCATCGATCGGCGAGCGGAAGCTGACCGGCTGGCCCTCCAGCCTGATTTCGCCCTCGTCCGGCGTGATGGCGCCGGAGATCGCCTTGATCATCGAGGATTTTCCTGCGCCGTTGTCGCCGATGACAGCCAGGATCTCGCCGGGATAAAGGTCGAAATCCGCATTGTCGAGGGCGGTGACGCGGCCGTAGCGCTTGACGAGACCGCGCGCGGTAAGAATGGGTTCGAGAGCCATCAGCCTGCTACCTTTCTGATCCACTGGTCGATTGCCACTGCCGAGATGATGAGGACGCCGATCAGGAGATAGGTCCATTGCGGGTCCGTGCCGATGAGGCGAAGGCCGAGCGAGAAGACGCCGACGATGAGCGCCCCGAAGATCATGCCGAGGATCGAGCCGCGCCCGCCGAAGAGCGAGAGGCCGCCGATCACCACGGCGGTGATCGATTCGATGTTGGCGAACTGGCCGGCGGTCGGCGAGACCGAGCCGATGCGGCCGATGAGCGCCCAGCCGGCGAGCGCGCAGATGAGACCCGACAGCGTATAGACCGAGACCAGCATGCGCTTGACGTTGACGCCGGCGAGCTCCGCCGCGTCCGGGTCGTCGCCGACGGCATAGACATGGCGGCCCCAGGCGGTGTGGTTGAGCACGTACCAGAGGAGCGCGACCAGCAGCACCATGGCGATGACGCCGTAGGTGAAGACCGCCCCGCCCAGGCGGATGTTGTTGCCGAAGAACTGCAGGAGCGGCGCCTGCTTGGCGATGTCCTGCGAGCGGATCGTCTCGTTGGCCGAATAAAGGAAGTTCGACGCGAGGATGATCTGCCACATGCCGAGCGTGACGATGAAGGGTGGCAGCTTCATGCGGGCGACGAGCAGGCCGTTGACATAACCGCAGAGCGCGCCGCAGGCGAGGCCGCAGGCGACCGACGCGACGGGCGGCAGGCCGTAGCGGAAGGTGAACTGGCCCATGACGACGGACGAGAGCACCATGATCGCGCCGACCGACAGGTCGATGCCGGCGGTCAGGATGACCAGCGTCTGCGCAGCGCCGACAATGCCGACGATCGCCACCTGCTGGAGGATGAGCGTCATCGTGAAGGCGGAGAAGAATTTCCCGCCGAGGATGACGCCGAACACCGCCACCGACAGGACCAGCACGATCAGCGGCACGGCCGAAGGACTGCCGTGCAGGAAATGCTGGAACTTCTGAAGGGGCGTCTTGTCGTTGGTATCGAAGGATGCGACCTGCGTCGAACTGCCGGTGAGCACCTTCTCGAATTCCTGCGAGGGCTGCGAGGCCGTCGTTGTCTCACTCATGATCCTGTTCCTCCCTTCCGTGTGCCGACCGTCGCGGCATTGCCGGATGAAATGATGCACGGACGCATCGCGGCGCGCATCGTGCGCATCCGCCGCCTTCTGCGGGCGGCTCCCCCGTGAGCGGGCCATGATCCATCACGGCCGCTCCTCAAGGAGAAAGGTGCCCACGTCTCTTCGCGATTGTCAAAAGCCAAGGCGCGCCTTGCGTCGCCCGATCCGTCCGTGGCGGATGGCCGGCCCGGTCATGCCGGGCCGGCCCGGGGCCTTAGCCCCAGCACTTGTCCTTGCCGGTCTTGGTGTCGATCGACTCGACGCCGGCGGCCGGCTTGTCTGTCACGAGCGAGACGCCCGTGTCGAAGAAGTCCTTGCCTTCGGTGGCCTTCGGCTTCTCGCCGCTGTCGGCGAACTTCTTGATCGCCTCGATGCCGAGGGCGGCCATGGCCAGCGGATATTGCTGCGAGGTCGCGCCGATGACGCCGTCGATGACGTTCTGCACACCCGGGCAACCGCCGTCGACCGATACGATCAGCACGTCCTGCTCTTTGCCGACGGCCTTCAGCGCTTCATAGGCGCCGGCAGCGGCCGGCTCGTTGATCGTGTGCACGACGTTGATGGTCGGGTCTTTCTGCAAGAGGTTTTCCATGGCGGTGCGGCCGCCTTCCTCGTTGCCGTTGGTCACGTCATGGCCGACGATGCGCGGATCGTCCTCGTCGCCGATCTTGTTGATGTCCTTCACGTCGATGCCGAAGCCCTTCATGAAGCCCTGGTTGCGCAGGACGTCGACCGACGGCTGCGAGGGGGTGAGGTTGAGGAACGCGATCTTCGCGTCCTTGGCGCCGTCGCCGAGCGTCGCGGCGGCCCACTTGCCGATCAGTTCGCCGGCGAGCAGGTTGTCGGTGGCAAAGGTCATGTCGGCGGCATCGAGCGGTTCCAGCGGCGTGTCGAGCGCGATGACGAGCAGGCCGGCGTCACGCGCCTTCTGCACGGAGGGAACAATGCCCTTCGTGTCCGATGCGGTGATGAGGATGCCCTTCGCGCCGTCGGCGATGCAGGTCTCGATGGCGGCGACCTGGCTTTCCGAATCGCCGTCGATCTTGCCGGCATAGGACTTCAGCGTGACGCCGAGTTCCTTGGCTTTCGCCTCGGCGCCTTCCTTCATCTTGACGAAGAAGGGATTGGTGTCGGTCTTGGTGATCAGGCAGGCGCCGACATCGGCGGCAGAGGCCGGCGCGGCAAAGGCGACGCCGAGCGCAAGCGCGCCGAGAGCGGCGGAAATCATCGTCTTCTTCATGGTATCCTCCCAAGGACGAAACGGGATGCACCCCTCTCCTGGGGCCATCCGGTCGCCGGTGGCTGGACGGCTCTTCCGCCAGCCAACCGCGCTTCCGATCATGAGAAGAACACCAAAAGAAATGCCTGTCAATAAATAAATCGAATTGAATTATTAATCCGATGTGTCATGCTTCGGGAAAGATCGGGCGCAAGCCCCGGCTGCATCGTTTCCGGTGGAAGAGCGGAGCGCCAGCCGATAAGAGGACCGTAAGGGGCGCGTTACGCCCCGGCCGGCACGGGAGGAGACGATGACAAGAATTGCCGCGACGGCACCTGCGTCGCCGGCCGAAATCCTCGACCCGAGCGGGGGTGCCAACCAGGTGCGCGTGCGCGCCTACAACGAGCGCCTCGTCATGTCGCTGGTGCGCCGGCACGGCAGCCTTTCCAAGGCCGAGATCGCCCGGCGCAGCGGCCTTTCCGCCCAGACCGTCACCGTCATCATGCGGGCGCTGGAGGCCGAGGGACTGCTGATGCGCGGCGAACCGATGCGCGGCAAGGTCGGCCAGCCCTCGGTTCCCATGCTGCTCAATCCGGACGCGGTCTATTCCTTCGGGCTGAAGATCGGCCGGCGCAGCGCCGACCTCGTCATGATGGATTTCGTCGGCAATATCCGTCGGCAGGTCCGCCGCACCTATGCCTATCCCATGCCCGGCCCGCTGCTCGCCTTCATCGAGGAAGGGCTTGCCGAGCTGGAAGCGGCGATCACGCCGGAAGAACGCGGCCGCATTGCCGGCTTCGGCGTCGCCGCCCCCTTCGAGCTGTGGAGCTGGGCGCGCGAGGTGGGCGCGCCGCAGGCCGACATGGACCAGTGGCGCGGCGTGGATCTCGAGGCCGAGATCGCCAGGCGCGTGCCCTATACCGTCGCGCTGCAGAACGACGCCACCAGCGCCTGCGCGGCCGAACTCGTCTTCGGCCTCGGGCCGCAATATCCCGATTTCCTCTATCTCTTCATCGGCTCCTTCATCGGCGGCGGCGTGGTGCTGAATTCCGCGCTGTTCACCGGCCGCACCGGCACGGCGGGCGCCATCGGCCCGCTGCCCGTGCAGGGCCGCGACGGCGAGACGGTACAGCTTCTCAAGATCGCCTCGATCTACCGGCTGGAAAATCTCCTGCGCGAGCACGGCATCGATCCAACGCCGCTGTGGTATTCGCCGGACGGCTGGATCGACTTCGGCGCGCCGTTCGAGATATGGATCGAGGACATGGCGGCGGCGCTCGCCCAGGCGGTCGTCGCCTCGGCCTCCGTCATCGACTTTTCCGCCGTGATCATCGATGGCGGCTTTCCGGCCTGGGTGCGCGAGCGGGTCGTCGCGGCGACGCGCGCCGCCGTCGCCCGGCTCGACCTTCAGGGCGTCACCCTGCCCGACATCGTCGAGGGTGCCGTCGGCAGCAACGCCCGCTCGATCGGCGGGGCGAGCCTGCCGCTGTTCTCCCGCTATCTTCCCGACCACAACGTCCTCTTCAAGGAGCTTGCCTGAATGCTGAAAGGTATCGACCCGATCCTGAGCCCGGAGCTGCTGGCGACGCTGCGCGCCATGGGCCACGGCGACGAGATCGCCATCGTCGACGGCAACTATCCGGGCGTCGAGCATGCCCGCCGCCTCATCCGCCTCGATGGTGTGGCGCTGATCCCGACCCTCGATGCCGTGCTCTCGGTCATGCCTATCGACGATTTCGTCGAGGAGGCGATCTTCCGCTCCACTTTTCGCCAGGAGCGCGACACGCTGGAGCCGGTGCACCGCGAGATCATCGCCTGCTGCGCGAGGCACGAGCCGGCCCGCGCCGTCGTGCCGCTGGTCGGCGCCGATTTCTACGATCGCGTGCGCGCCGCCCATACGCTGGTGCAGACGAGCGAGCCGCGGCTCTATGCCAATGTGATCCTGCGCAAGGGCGTCATCTATCCCTGAGCGGCTTCTGTTTCCCGCGAAACAGCGGCGGGAAGGGCGATGTGAGACCTTCTGATCACCGGACGAGAGAGGCTCGTCCTTCAAGAGATCAGGAGAGACCCCATGCGCAAGTTCATCATTTCCGCCGCCGTCGCCGTCATCGCCGCCGTTTCCTTCGCCGCCCCCTCGCAGGCCGGCTACTACAGCTACGGCTACCAACCGACCTGCTTCGTCAAGAAGATCCACTCCTACGACTACTACGGCAACCTCATCGTCAAGAAGATCCGCGTCTGCCGCTGATCCCGCCCTTCGCCGATCCTCCCTGCCTCGCCCGGCTCGCAAGAGCCGGGTTCTTTCCGTCTCCGGCTCTTGAATGCGGCGAAAGGGCGTGATTGTCTCGCCCGACATTGAAATCGGGAGTATCGCATGCGGGTTCTGGTGGTGGAAAACGACAAGGTGACGCTGCTCGGGCAGATCGGCATCGCCCTTCAGGAGGCCGGCGCCGAGCTCGACATCTGCCGCCCGCATGCCGGCGACGCCATTCCCGCGGACCACACCGCCCACGACGCCATCATCGTCATGGGCGGGCCGCAGAATGCGCTGGACGACGAGAGCCACACCTATCTGCCGGCGCTCGCCGCGCTGATGCGCCGCTTCGGCGATGCGGACAAGTCGGTGCTCGGCGTCTGCCTCGGCAGCCAGCTTCTCGCCCGGGCCTATGGCGGGCAGAACCATATCGGCACCACACCGGAATTCGGCTGGTGCTCCGTGGCGCTGACGGCGGACGGCGCGGCCGACCCGGTGCTTTCGGCCGCCGCCGGTTCCTTCCCGATCTTCCAGTGGCACAGCGACACGTTCACGCTGCCAGACGGCGCGGTGCGGCTCGCCACCAGCGGCGGCGCCGAAAACCAGGCCTTCCGCATCGGCCGGGCGGTCTATGGCACCCAGTTCCATTTCGAGGCGAACCGGTCGGTCGTCGAGGAATGGGCGGCGACCTTTCCGGACTATATCGAGAAACAGGCGCCCGGCTGGCTGGAGCGGCGCGCCAGCCTTGCCGCCGAATACGGCCCCAGCGCCGAGGCCACCGGCCTTGCCCTTGCCCGCGCCTTCGTGGCGACGATCACCGCCGCCAAGAGCCGGCGCGTCGCCTAGCCAAGCGCCATGGCGAAGCGCCTTGCCGCTTCATGCAGCACATCGGGTGCAAAACCCGAAAAGCCGATCACGAGGCCCTGCCGCGGCGGATTGGTGACGGCCATGGTGGAGAGGGCACGCACGCCGAACCCCGCCCGGCGGGCGATCTCCACCGCCGCCACATCCTCCAGCCCGGCCGGCAGGCCCGCGACGAGGTGCAGGCCCTGGTCCGGCACGGTGACCGAGAGGCCGGGCGCTGCCGCAAGCCCCGCAACCAGCGTATCGCGCGCCGCCTGCGCATGCCGGCGGGCGCGGCGCAGATGTGCGGCGAAATGGCCTTCGCGGATGAGGTCGGTCAGCGCGGCTTCGGCCAGCGTCGGCGGGCTGCGATCGGTGCGGGCGCGCAGCGCCATGACCGTCTCCAGCAGCGGATCGGGGATCACGGCATAGCCGAGGCGCAGGCCGGGAAAGAGCACCTTGGAGAAGGTGCCGAGATAGATCACCCGTCCGCTGTCGTCCATGCCCTGCATGGCGGCGAGCGGCGGCCCGGCGAAGCGGAACTCGCTGTCGTAATCGTCCTCGATGATCCAGCCGCCCGTTTCCCGCGCCCAGTCGATGAGGGCGAGCCGGCGGCGCATGCTCATGGTAACGCCGAGCGGAAACTGGTGCGACGGCGTCACATAGACCGCGCGGGCGCCCGGTGCGGCAAGCGCGATGTCCGCGCCTTCCGCATCCACCGCAAGGCCGGACAGCGCAAGGCCACTACCGGCGAAGGCGGCGCGGGCGCTCGGATAACACGGGTCCTCGATCATCACCCGGTCGCCTAGCGTCAGGGTGCTGCGGATGACGAGGTCGATGCCCTGCTGCGTGCCGGTCGTGATGACGATCGAGCGCGCCTCGCAGCGCACGCCGCGCGCCTGGCGAAGATAGGCGGCGACTGCCTGGCGCAGCGCTTCGCCGCCGCGCGGATCGCCGTAGTGGAAGTGCTCGGGGCCGGGACGGGCCAGATGCCGTGTGAGCAGGCTGCGGAAACGGTTCAAGGTGCGCGCGTCGGCCATGGCGACGCCGAGCGTGCCGGGCAGCGGCATTTTCGGCTCCGCGGCTTCCGGTTCCCTTGGGGCGGTCGGCTTCACGGTCGGCACGCGATCGGCGACGAAGGTGCCCGCGCCGGTGCGGGCAACGGCAAAGCCCTCGGCGATCAGTGTCTCGAAGGCGGCGACCACGCTGCCGCGCGAGGTCTTCAGCCGCCGCGCGAGATCACGCGAGGGGGGCAGCTTGCTGCCGGGCGGAATGGCACCGGCCTCGATCAGGCGGCGCAGTTCCCGATAGAGCGCCAGCGTGCGCTTGCCGGCTGCCGGCAGGACGGGCACGAGCAGGGACCAATCCGGAAGATTGGTCCGATTTTTTGGCTTCTGATTGGTGCTTTTCCGGTCCAATGACATGGCGCACCATGGCGGCCTCTTCTTCGAAAGGCAAGACCGCATGACCGCCGAGACCCGTTCCTACCCCGTCACCCCGCGCAACCGCGTCAAGCGCATGCACGAACGCGGCAGCTATGACCGCGACGCCGGTCACGCCATCCTTGACGCCGCCATGCTCTGTCACGTCGCCTATGTCATCGACGGCCAGCCCTATGCGACGCCGACGCTGTTCTGGCGCAAGGGCGATACGCTCTACTGGCACGGCTCCTCCGCCAGCCGCATGCTGCGCCACCTCAAGACCGGCACGCCGGCCTGCCTCACCGTCGCCCATCTCGACGGGCTGGTGCTCGCCCGCTCCGGCTTCAACCATTCGGCCAACTACCGCTCCGCCATGTGCTTCGGCACCGCGCGGCTGGTCGAGGACCCGGACGAGAAGATCGAGGCGATGCGCGACGTCGTCGACCGCTTCTACCCGGAGCGCAGCGCGCTGCTGCGCCCGATCACGCCGCAGGAGGCCAAGGCCACCACGATCATCGCCATGCCGATCGACGAAGCCGCCGCCAAGGTACGTGCCAAGGGCGTCGGCGACGACGAGGAGGACTTTGCCCTGCCCATCTGGGCCGGCATCATCCCCGTCACCACCGTTCTCGGCACGGCGCAAACCTGCCACCGGCTGATCGACGGCGTCGAGAAGCCGGAAACCCTGTCGATCTTTCCGGCAGAGGGCCGACTCGATACGGCACTATTGGCGGGACAACGGCTCTACGAGGGCGGCTGAGGGTTTTTTCCATACGCGCGGTGGGCACGCCCGCCCCCCGCCTCCAATGCTCTCCTCTCCTCCAGCATGACGGAGGAGAGAAGGCGCGCGACGACACAGAATGCCGCGCCGGTGCTTGCCTTCGGCCGGCACAGCGGCTAGACAGCCCTTGCGCGGGACGACCTGCGCCTTGTTCGTTCCGGGGACGGCCCCTTTTCTCGCAATCGAGATCAGGATGCCCCGTTGAACCCTTCCCACCCCTCCCTTCCTAGACCAGCCTTGCGGTTTTCGCGCGCCGTGCATCGCCCTTTGGCGATTGCGGCCTATGTTCCGCATGCTGGCGCCTTTTCGAGGACAGACCATGGCCGGACCCATTGAACAATTCCAGATCAAGCCGCTGATCCCCTTCGAGCTCGGCGGGCTCGACCTGAGCTTCACCAATTCCTCCGCCTACATGGCGCTGACCGTGGCCGCCGCCACCGGCTTCCTGCTTCTTGCGACGCGCGCAAGGAGCCTCGTGCCCGGCCGCGGGCAGGCGAGCGCCGAAATTGTCTACGAATTCATCGCCAAGACGCTGCGCGCCAATGCGGGCGAGGAGGGCATGCGCTTCTTCCCGCTGGTCTTCTCGCTGTTCATGTTCATCCTCGTCGCGAACCTTCTCGGCATGTTCCCCTATGCCTTCACGGTGACGAGCCATCTCATCGTCACCTTCGCGCTGGCCATCACGGTCTTCGCAACCGTCACGCTCTACGGCCTGTTCCGCCACGGCGCCGGCTTCCTGCGGCTCTTCGTGCCGACGGGCGTGCCGCTGATCCTGACGCCGATCATCGTGCCGATCGAGGTGATTTCCTATCTCTCGCGTCCCGTCAGCCACTCCGTGCGTCTCTTCGCCGTCATGCTGGCCGGCCATATTACGCTGAAGGTCTTTGCCGGCTTCGTCGTCTCGATGGGCGGGCTCGGCACGCTCGGCATGCTGGGAGCGGTGCTGCCCTTTTCCATGACGGTGGCACTGACGGCGCTGGAGCTGCTGATGGCGGTCATCCAAGCCTATGTCTTCACCATGCTGACCTGCATGTATCTGAGCGACGCGCTGCATCCCGGCCATTGAGGCACAAAAGGAAAGGGCGGCCGAGGCCGCCCTTTGTCATTCGTCGCCCATCTTGAGGGCGGCGATGAAGGCTTCCTGCGGGATCTCCACCTTGCCGAACTGGCGCATGCGCTTCTTGCCGGCCTTCTGCTTGTCCAGCAGCTTGCGCTTGCGGGTGGCGTCACCCCCGTAGCACTTGGCGGTGACGTCCTTGCGCAGCGCCGAGATGGTCTCTCGGGCGATCACGTTGCCGCCGATGGCAGCCTGGATCGGGATCTTGAACATGTGCTTGGGGATCAGCTCCTTGAGCTTCTCGCACATTTCGCGACCGCGCTTTTCGGCGGCCATGCGGTGCACCATCATTGACAGCGCATCGACCGGTTCGCCGTTCACCAGGATCGACATCTTCACCAGATTGCCTTCCTTGTGGTCGGTGATCTGGTAGTCGAAGGAGGCATAGCCCTTTGAGATCGACTTCAGGCGATCGTAGAAGTCGAAGACGACTTCGTTGAGCGGCAGGTCGTAGGTCAGCATGGCGCGCGTGCCGACATAGGTCAGCTCGATCTGGATGCCGCGGCGGTCCTGGCAGAGCTTCAGGATGCCGCCGAGATAATCGTCCGGGGTCAGGATCGTCGCACGGATCCACGGCTCGTGGATTTCGGCGATCTTCACGACGTCGGGCATGTCGGCCGGGTTGTGCAGCTCGCGCTCTGAACCGTCGGTCATGAAAAGCTTGTAGACAACCGAAGGGGCCGTCGCGATCAGGTCGAGGTCGAACTCGCGCTCCAGGCGCTCCTGGATGATTTCCAGATGCAGCAGGCCGAGGAAGCCGCAGCGGAAACCGAAGCCGAGGGCGGCGGAGCTCTCCATCTCGAAGGAGAAGGAGGCGTCGTTGAGGCGCAGCTTGCCCATCGCCGAGCGCAGGTCCTCGAAATCGGCCGCATCGACCGGGAAGAGGCCGCAGAAGACGACCGGCTGGGCCGGCTTGAAGCCCGGCAGGGCCTTGGCCGTCGGGCGCTTGTCCTCGGTGATCGTGTCGCCGACGCGGGTATCGGCCACTTCCTTGATCGAGGCGGTGATGAAGCCGATCTCGCCGGGGCCGAGGCTATCCACCGCGACCATCTTGGGCGTCAGCACACCGACGCGCTCGATGGTGTATTTCGCGTCCGTGCCCATCATGCGTACGGTCTGGCCCTTGGTGAGCCGGCCCTCGATGACGCGCACGAGAACCATGACGCCGAGATAGGTGTCGTACCAGCTGTCGACGAGCAGCGCCTTCAGCGGCGCCTTCTCGCCGCCCTCGCTCTTGGGCGCGGGCAGGCGCTGGACGATGGCTTCCAGCACGTCCGGGATGCCGAGGCCGGTCTTGGCGGAGATCAGCACCGCGTCGGACGCGTCGATGCCGATGACTTCCTCGATCTGCTCGCGGATGCGGTCGGGTTCGGCCGCCGGCAGGTCAATCTTGTTGAGGACCGTGACGAGCTCGTGGTTGTTGTCGATCGCCTGATAGACGTTGGCGAGCGTCTGGGCTTCCACTCCCTGGGACGCGTCGACGACGAGCAGCGAGCCCTCGCAGGCCGACAGCGAACGCGAGACTTCGTAGGCGAAGTCGACGTGGCCGGGCGTATCGATGAGGTTCAGCACATAGGTCTCGCCGTCGTTCGCCTTGTAGTGCAGGCGCACGGTCTGGGCCTTGATGGTGATGCCGCGCTCGCGCTCGATGTCCATGTTGTCGAGGACCTGCTCCGACATCTCGCGGTCGGCAAGGCCGCCGGTCGACTGGATCAGCCGGTCGGCAAGCGTCGACTTGCCGTGGTCGATATGGGCCACGATCGAGAAATTGCGGATATGGTCGAGGGGCGTCGAATTATTGGTGCTCATGCGCGCCATATAGCAGCGCGCAGGATTCCCGCAAAGCGGTAAATGAAGGGTTTCTGCGCCGCAAGCGCCGCTATTCCGGGGCCTTGTCGCCTTCCACCAACGCGCCGGCATTCGGCACCTGCGCGCTGCGGATCTCGAAACCCTCCCGCGCCTCGGGCGGCACCGTCTCGCGCAGGCGCAGGCGATGGGCGACGAAGGCGGCGTAGAGCAGCGCGACGGCCATCGCGGCATAGATGAAAGTCTGCGGGCCGAAGACGGGCGTCAGGGCCGTGACGCCGAGCGGCACGATGGTCGCCGAGGTGGACCAGGCGACCAGCAGCGTGGACGCGAGCGGCACGAAATCTTCCGGGTCGGTGCGGTCGTTGGCATGGGCGTTGGCGATGGAATAGACGCTTTCGACGGCGCCGGCCCACAGCGCGAAGACAAGCATCAGCACGAGGAAAGCGCCGAAGGAGACGAAGAGCGCGGCGACCGCGGTGCCCGCGATCAGCAGGCAGGTGAAGATCAGCACGATACGCCGGTCGATGCGGTCGGAGAGCGTGCCGAGCGGGTATTGCACGA
Source organism: Shinella zoogloeoides (assembly GCF_030733845.1). Classification (NCBI taxonomy): domain Bacteria; kingdom Pseudomonadati; phylum Pseudomonadota; class Alphaproteobacteria; order Hyphomicrobiales; family Rhizobiaceae; genus Shinella; species Shinella zoogloeoides. The sequence goes on along the minus strand of NZ_CP132311.1, from coordinate 3,834,751 downwards.
AGATCAGCCCGAACTGCATGACGAACATCAGCAGCGCCACATCCGTCTGGCCGACATTGTTGGTGGCGGCATAGATCGGCGTGAAACCCTGCACGACCATGGAAAGCCCGCCGGCAGCGAGCACGCCGATGAGCGCGACCGGCGAATTGCGCCAGGCCATGGCGAAATCGAGATTGACGCGGGCCGGCGGCGGCGGGGTGGGCAACTTGGTCAGGCCGATGGGCAGGAGGGCGATGGTGGTGACGAAGATGGTGACGAGCGGCGCGAGGTTGCCGTCCGCCGGCATGCGGCCGAACAACCATGCGCCGACGCCGAGGCCCAGCACATAGGCCATGTAGAAGAACGACATGGCCTTGCCGCGCCAGCGGTTGTCGGCCGCGTGGTTGAGCCAGCTCTGGGCGATAATGAAATTGGAATTGCCGGCGACGCCGTAGAGGCCGCGGGCAAGCACCCAGAGGATGGGATTGACGCCGAGCGCCACGAGGAAAGCGGCGATGATGACGAGCGCCAGCGAGCAGGAAAAAGCGCGCGCATGGCCGACGCGGCGGATGACCGGGCCGGCGATGACGCAGCCGATGAGCCCGCCGAAGGCGATGGCCGTGACGGCCGCGCCCGGCGTCCACGAGGGCGCGGCGGCGCGCGACAGCACATAGGGCACATAGGCGAGCATGATGCCGTTGCCGATGGCGACGAAGGTCATGGAGACGACAATGGCGGTGATGGAAAAGAGCGACGATGCCCGCTGTGTCTCACCCGTCATTCGTGCGCTCCCCGATTCTGCCGCGCCACCTTATCCGGCCGGGTGATGTCGCATTGTCGCCGGAGCGGCATGGCGGGAAATTATTTTGAGATGGGGTGATGCCGATTGACTCCATCATAAGAGATAATTATTCCACAATAATGGAAAATGAAACCGACCCTCTCGAAAGCGCCATCGGCGAGCGGCTGCGGCTGCTGCGCCTGGCGCGCAGCCAGACGCTCGACGACCTCGCGAATTCCTCCGGCGTCAGCCGCGCGATGATCTCGCGCATCGAGCGCGGCGAGGCCAGCCCGACGGCGCAACTGCTCTCGCGGCTCTGCGCGGCGCTGGACCTGACGCTCTCGGCCTTCTTCGCCTTTTCGCAAGGGGACGGCGATCCCCTGTCGCGGCGGGAGGCGCAGCCGGTCTGGCGCGATCCGGAGACGGGCTACCAGCGCCGCGCCGTCTCGCCGGCGGGGACAGGCGCGCGGGTCGAGGTGATCGAGGTGGAGTTTCCCGCCGGCGCGCGCATCGCCTATCCGCCGGAGACGGCGAGGGCCGGCATGACGCAGCATGTCTGGCTGTTTTCCGGTGCGCTGCGCATGACGATCGCCGGAACGGTGCACGCGCTTCGCCCCGGCGACTGCCTCCATATGAGCATTACCGAGGGCCATGTCTTCGAAAATCCCGGCGAGGCGCCGGCGCATTATGCCGTGGTGCTGGACCGCGGCAGACCCTGAGCCGAGAGGAAACGATGAGCGACATCAAACTGCTCGACCACGCGCAAGCCCGCGCCCGCACGGGAGAACTTGCCGCGGTGCTGGCCGACTGCGTGGCCGGCGGCGCCTCCGTCGGCTTCATGGCGCCCTATGGGCCGGCCGATGCCCTGCCCTTCTGGGAGGGCGTCGCGGAGGCGGTCGGCGAGGGGGCAACGGTGCTCCTTGCCGCCGAGCGGGACGGCCGGATCGTCGGCACCGTGCAGGTCGGCATCCGCCAGATGCCGAACCAGCCGCACCGGGCGGACATCAAGAAGCTGCTGGTGATGGAAAGCGAGCGCGGGCGCGGCCTTGCCCGAGCGCTGATGGCCGCGGCGGAGCGGGAAGCCGCCCGCCGCGGCAAGACCGTGCTGGTGCTCGACACTGCCACCGGCAGCCCCGCCGAGACGGTCTACGAGCGCCTCGGCTGGCAGCGCGCCGGCGTCATCCCCGACTATGCGCTCTATCCGGACGGCCGCTACTGCGCGACGACGTTCTTCTACAAGCGGATCGGGGACGCCGCGTAAACGCCTAGGATCGATCGACATTCAGTTCAGGCCGGCATGGGCTGAGGGCGATCGGTCCTAACGGTTCGCCATCGAGGCCATGCGCTGCGGGTAGCGCCCGCCCGCCACCTTGGCCGGCGACAGGAGGTCGCCGAGGCGGGCGGCTTCCTCGGCCGTCAGCGCCACGTCGGCGGCGGCGACGTTCTGTTCGAGATGCGGCACCTTGCTGGCGCCGGGGATCGGCACGATGAAATCGCCCTGTGCCAGCACCCAGGCGAGCGCAAGCTGCGCCGGGGCGACGTCCTTCTCCTTCGCCATCTCCTCCAGCAATGCCACCAGCGCGAGGTTGGCGTCGAAATTCTCCGCGTCGAAGCGCGGCAGCGAGCGGCGGAAATCGTCGGCCGAGAGCCCCTCGAGCTTCTTCAGCGCGCCTGTCAGCACGCCGCGGCCGAGCGGGCTGAACGGCACGAAGCCGATGCCGAGCGCGCGGCAGGCCTCCAGCACACCGTTCTCCTCCACGTCGCGGGTCCACAGCGAATATTCGCTCTGCACGGCGGCGATCGGGTGCACGGCATGCGCCTTGCTAATGGTCTCGGCGCCGGCCTCCGAGAGGCCGAGCGCCTTGACCTTGCCTTCGCGCACGAGGTCCGCCATCGCGCCCACCGTTTCCTCGATCGGCACGGCGGGATCGACGCGGTGCTGGTAGAAGAGATCGATCACCTCGACGCCGAGCCGCTTCAGCGAGGCCTCTGCGACGGCTTTTACGTTTTCCGGCCGGCTGTCCGTACCGGCGATCATTTCGGCGGACGGCTTGGTGGCGTCGATGCGGAAGCCGAACTTGGTGGCGATCGCCACCTTCTCGCGCACCGGCTTCAGCGCCTTGCCGACGAGGATCTCGTTCTTGTAGGGGCCGTAGACCTCGGCCGTGTCGAACAGGGTAACGCCGAGATCGACGGCGCGGTGCAGCGTGCGGATGGCCGCGGTCTCGTCGGCCGAGGGACCGTAGGCGTGGCTCATGCCCATGCAGCCGAGGCCGAGGGCGGAGACGTCGAGGGTGCCGAGTTTTCTGTGTTTCATGGCAAAATCCTTCTCTGGGACCCGAAGCGGGCCGCGAACCGGGCGGCGGGCGATCCGCCGTCATCCGGCAAGGCGCAATCTAAGGCGCGGCGCTTCGTCTGAAAATTGCTGCAAAAGCCAATGGGTTGTTCTATCTGTTGGAACAATGAACCGCACCCAGCTTTCGCAACTCGCCGTGCTCGCCATCGTCGCGGAAGCGCGCTCCTTCCGCAAGGCCGCGGCCGAGCTCGGCATCGCGCCCTCCGCCGTCAGCCATGCCATCTCGGCGCTGGAGGCGAGCCTCGGCGTGCGGCTCATCGCCCGCACCACCCGCAGCGTCGCGCCGACCGAGGAGGGCCGGCTGCTGCTCGACACGCTCGCCCCGGCGCTTGCCGACATCGGCACCGTCATGGAGGCGCTCGCCGACCGGCAGAGCCGGCCCGCCGGGCCGCTGCGCATCACCATGCCGCTGATCGCCGCCGAGGACATCGTCATGCCGCGCCTCGGCGCGTTCCTCATCGCCTATCCCGAGATCGAGCTGGAGCTGCGCACGGACGACCGCTTCGAGGACATCGTCGAAAAGGGCTTCGATGCGGGCCTGAGGCTGGGCGAGCACCTGGAGGCGGACATGATCGCGGTGCGGGCGAGCGGGCCGTGGCGGGGCCTGATCGTCGGCGCGCCTTCCTATTTCGCGGCGCATCCGAAACCCCTCCAGCCACGCGACCTGATGCAGCATCGCTGCATCCGCCGGCGCTTTTCGAGCGGGCGGATCTACCGCTGGGAACTGGAGAAGGACGGACGGCTGGTGACGGTCGACGTCAAGGGGCCGCTGATCGTCTCGGACCAGCGACTGATGCGGGCGGCGGCGATGGACGGCGCGGGCCTTGCCTATGTCTTCGACCAGCGGGTGGCCGACGACATCGCGGCGGGCCGGCTGGTCCCGGTGCTGGAGGATTGGTGCCCGGCCTTCGACGGCTTCTCGATCTACTATCCCACACGCCGCCAGATGCGCCCGGCGCTGCGCGCCTTCGTCGATTTCTTCCGCTATAAAGGTTAGGTCTGCAGGCGATAGCGGATATGCCCGTCCGTCTCGACATAACTGTCGTAGAGCCTGCGGGCCCCGGCGTTGTCGTGGCGGGTGTGCCAGTAGATGCCGCGCCAGCCGTGGCGTTTCGAGATGGCGACGAGATCGTCGATCAGCGCGCGGCCGATGCCCTTGCCGCGCGCGGTCTCGTCGACGAACAGGTCTTCGAGATAGCCCTCCGGCGCAATGTCCCAGGTGGACTCGTGATAGTGGTGGATGGCGAAGCCCAGCACCTTCCCGTCCTCCTCGGCAACGCGCATCGAGACACGCGAGCCGGCATCGAGGATGCGGGCCCAGGTGAAGGCCGTGACCTCCTCCGGCACATCGGTCTTGTAGAAGGCGAGGTAGCCGGCCCAGAGCCTGCGAAAGGCCGCCTCGTCCCTCTCGACCGCATCGCGGATGGTGAGGGCCATGGTCACGCCCCCGCCTTGTCGAGCGCGGCAACCGCTTCGGTGGAGAGCGTCAGCGCCGCCGCCTTGGTCAGGCTGGCGAGCTGGGCCAGGCTGGTGGCGCTGGCGATGGGCGCCGTCACGGCGGGTTTCGCCATCAGCCAGGCAAGCGCGATCTCCGCCGGCCTTGCGCCCGTTTCGGGCGCGACCCGATCGAGCGCCGCAAGGATGCGCTGGCCCTTCTCATCGAGGTAACGGGCGACATCCTCGCCGCGCGCCCTGCCCTCGGTGTCGGCCTTCGTGCGGTATTTGCTGGTCAGGAACCCGGAGGCGAGGCTGTAATAGGTGATGACGCCGATATCCTCCTTCTCGCAGAGATCGGCCAGCGCGCCCTCAAAGCCGGCGCGGTCGTAGAGATTGTATTCCGGCTGGAGCGCGCCATAGCGCGGCAGCCCGGCCTTGTCGGCGGCCTCGAAGGAGGCCTGCAACTGGCCGGCATCGAGATTGGAAGCGCCGAAAGCGCGCACCTTGCCGGCCGCGACGAGGCTTGCATGGGCTTCCAGCGTTTCCTCATAGGGCGTTTCATCGTCCGGCCAGTGCGAGAGGTAGAGGTCGATATGATCGGTCTCAAGGCGCTTCAGCGAGGCCTCGACCGCCTCGACGATCCAGGACTTCCCGAGGTCCCGCCGGCCCTGCCCCATGTCGGAGCCGACCTTGGTGATGATCACCACCTTGTCGCGCGCAATGCCCGAGCGCTTCAGCCACCTGCCGATGATCGCCTCGGATTCGCCGCCAGCGTTGCCCGGCGCCCAGCGGGAATAGACGTCCGCCGTGTCGATGGCGTTGAAGCCGGCGCCTGTGAAGGCGTCCAGCAGATCGAAGGAGGTCTTCTCGTCGGCCGTCCAGCCGAAGACATTGCCGCCGAAGACGAGCGGCGCGATCGACAGGCCGGTCTTGCCGAGGGAGCGGAGCTGCATGGGACCTCCAAGGGGTTCGTGCTGAAAAGGGTTTTGCCCAACATAGGGTGAAGGGGAGGTCTTTGCACGCGGCGCGGCCGATTTTTTACGGAGCCCCGCGCTTGCGAGGAACGTACCTCGGGACTAGTCTCCCCGCCGCAATCAGGGAGACATCACCATGCTGCGTTTCGGAATCCTGTCGACGGCCAAGATCGGCCGCGAACTCGTCGTGCCGGCCATCCAGGACGCGGAAAACTGCGTCGTCGCCGCAATCGCCAGCCGCGACCGTGCCAAGGCACGCGCCATGGCGGACCGCTTCTCCGTGCCGCATGCCTTCGGCTCCTACGAGGAGATGCTGGCCTCCGACACGATCGACGCCGTCTATATCCCGCTGCCGACCTCGCAGCATGTGGAATGGTCGATCAAGGCGGCGGATGCCGGCAAGCATGTGCTGTGCGAAAAGCCGATCGCCCTCGATGCCGGTGAGATCGGCGCGCTGATCGAAGCGCGCGAGCGCAACAAGGTGCTGATCTGCGAGGCCTACATGGTCACCTACAGCCCCGTCTGGCGCAAGGTCCGCGCGCTGCTGGCGGAAGGGGCGATCGGCCGGCTGCGCCATGTGCAGGGCGCCTTCACCTATTTCAACCGCGATCCCGGCAACATGCGCAACGTGCCGGCGCTCGGCGGCGGCGGCCTGCCGGATATCGGCGTCTACCCGACGATCACCACGCGCTTTGTCACCGGCAGGGAGCCGGTGCGCGTGCAGGCGAGCACCGACCGCGACCCGGATTTCGGCACCGACATCTATTCGAGCGTGCGCGCCGATTTCGGCGACTTCGAGCTGTCCTTCTACATCTCCACCCAGCTTGCCCAGCGCCAGGTCATGGTGTTCCACGGCGACAAGGGCTTCATCGAGGTGAAGTCGCCGTTCAACGCCGACCGCTACGGCGCGGAGGAAATCGAGCTGACCAACCAGAGCCATGGCGAGAGCCAGCTCTTCCGTTTCCAGGACGCACGCCAGTACAAGCGCCAGGCCGAAGCCTTCACCAGGGCGGCGCTCGGCGAGAACGAGGAGGTGGTGACGCTCGAAAGCTCTGTTAACAACCAGAAGCTCATCGACGCCATCTACCGCGCCAGCGAGAAAGACGGCTGGGAGGCGGTTTGAGCTTCAGCGCCGGAAAGGTCACGGACAAACCAAAGGCCGCGGATCGCTCCGCGGCCTTTTCAAATACAGGATGCGGCCTGCTTACTGGCCGACTGACGAGACCATGACGGCATCGCCGTTTTCGATCGAGACCCAGCGGCCAGCATGGAACGAGGCCTGGCGTTTGAGATAGCGGTAGGGCGTCTCGGTCCAGAGCTTCACCTCGTTGTTGAGGTTGTCGAGGACATAGTCGCCCTGGGTGGTGCGCAGCGTCAGCACGGCATGGCCCTCGCCATCCGGCTTGCGCACGACGGTGATCAGGAGATCGCCGGCGGCAAAGCCCTTCTGCATCAGCTTCTTGCGCTTGAGGAGGACGAAGTCCTCGCAGTCGCCGGCGCCGTCAGGATAGGACCAGTATTCGTCCCGGCCGTGCAGTTCCTTGTCGGTCATCGGGGTGATGTCGCGGTTGATGCCCGCATTGATCTGGCGGACCACCGACCAGCCGAACTCCGTCACCTTGGCAGGCGCCTGGCTGCGCGCGCCGGCGCGGCATTCGGACTTGTAGGTCTGGCAGAACTCGTAATGGCCGATCGGCTGCGAGGTGACGCCGCCCGTCTTCATGGAAGACGCCGATGCCGGTGCAGTGAAAGCCGAGGAAGAAGAAACGAGGAGAGCGAGAAACGCCGCAACCCCAGCCTTCGCACCAATCATTCGTGCCATGAAACGTCCCCTAATCGTTAACAAAGAGTTAACGGTGAGGAGGGCCTCTCGTCAATCATCAGAATTCGTGATGCCGTATTATGGTTAAAATGCGCGGCCGGCGCCAGCCGCCGTCATTGCCCGTGGGCCAAAACCTCCGCCGCCTCGAGGATCTTGGCGATGTCCTGCGGCCGCGACAGGCGGTGGTCGCCGTCGCGGATCATCGTCAGGACCACGTCGTCGCCCGAAAGGTGCTCCATCAGGCGCACCGCATGGGCGTAAGGTACGTCGGGATCGGCCATGCCCTGGAGGATATGCACCGGGCAGCCGGTCTCGATGACGCCGGTGAGCACGCGGTTCGCGCGGCCGTCCTCGATGAGCTTCAGCGTGTAGATGTTCGGGTCGGGTCCGTAGGGAGTCGGCTCCTCGAACTGGCCGCGCTCGGCCAGCGCCGTGCGCTCGGCCTCCGTCAGGTTGGGCTCGATCAGCTCGGCGGTGAAATCCGGCGCAGGGGCGATGAGAACGAGGCCGGCGATCTCGATGTCCTGGCGGCTGGCAAGTTCCGCGACGGCGCGCAGCGCGATCCAGCCGCCCATGGACGAACCGACGAGCACGACGCGGCGGGTGCCGAGGGTCTTTCCGGCATGACCGATGACGGCGAGCGATTCCTCCAGCCAGCGCGAGATCGTGCCGTCGACGAAGGCGCCGCCCGAAGCGCCGTGGCCGGAATAGTCGAAGCGCACGCAGCCGGTGCCGAGACGGGCGGCAAGGCCCGCCAGTTCGACGGCCTTGGTGCCCGCCATGTCGGAGCGGTAGCCGCCGAGCCAGACGAGATGGGCGAGCGTATTGCCGGCGGCGGGCGGCTGCAGCGCGACGGCGATCCGCCGTGCATCCGCTCCCTCGCCGACCTCGATGAAATCCGCCGCGGTGGCGTTGTCGTTCGTCGCTGTCATGCCTATCTCCTTCTCGTGCGCCCGGCCCCGCAAACTGCCTGTCCGCCGGCCTTTGGCCGAGAGCTAGACCAGATTCGCGCGTGCAAGGACAGGTGGTGATTTTTTCCGTGCGGCATGCTATTGACTTCGCAAGCGCGATCAACACATTGCCGACAAACGCCGCAAGGCGGGCAAAAACGGCCCGGTCGACGCACAGATTCATACCAGTCGAAACAGTTCGAGGAGAACACGACCATTCGCAGACCCTTCAAAGCGGAAGCCCCCGTCAAAGACGGCCCGCGTTCCAACAAGGAAATCCGGATTCCCCGCGTCCAGCTTATCGATGCCGACGGCAACAACCACGGCACCGTCCCCACCGATCAGGCACTCCGCATGGCGGAAGAAGCCGGCCTCGATCTCGTGGAGATCTCGCCGAACTCCGAACCGCCCGTCTGCAAGATCCTTGACCTCGGCAAGCTGAAATACGCCAACCAGAAGAAGGCGGCCGAAGCGCGCAAGAAGCAGAAGATCGTCGAGATCAAGGAAATCAAGATGCGCCCGAACATCGACACGCATGACTATGACGTGAAGATGAAGGCCATGAACCGCTTCTTCGAAGAAGGCGACAAGGTCAAGGTGACGCTGAAGTTCCGCGGCCGCGAAATGGCCCACCAGGAACTCGGCATGAAGCTCCTGCTGCAGGTCAAGGAAGACACCCAGACCATCGCCAAGGTCGAAGCCGAGCCGAAGCTCGAGGGGCGCCAGATGATGATGGTGCTCGCCCCTCGGTGAGCCTCGTCCCTGGCACCTTTCGTGCCGAACGGATCAAAGCCGCCTTTTCCGGGCGGCTTTTCCTTTCCGCCGCCGGAATTTCGGATTCCGGTTGCGCTTTTCGGGGACTTCGGTTACAAGCCGCCGTCCGAACGGTCCGGCAGGGCATGCCGTGGCCGTTCTTTACGCTGGAGCCGCGCATCGTCACGCGGTTCGAATTCAAGAAGAATGGAGTAGCAAAATGCCCAAGATGAAGACGAAATCGTCTGCCAAGAAGCGGTTCAAGATCACCGCGACCGGCAAGGTCGTCGCTGCCGCTGCCGGCAAGCGCCACGGCATGATCAAGCGTACCAACAAGTTCATTCGCGACGCGCGCGGCACCATGGTGCTGGCCGAGCCCGATGGCAAGAAGGTCATCAAGAACTACCTGCCGAACGGTCTCTGAGACTTCTCGAGCATTTGATACGTTAAGGAGATCATGACATGGCACGTGTAAAACGCGGCGTTACTTCCCACGCCAAGCACAAGAAGACGCTGAAGGCAGCCAAGGGTTTCTACGGCCGCCGCAAGAACACCATCCGCGCCGCCAAGGCAGCGGTTGATCGTTCCAAGCAGTTCGCCTACCGCGACCGCAAGGTCAACAAGCGCAATTTCCGCGCGCTCTGGATCCAGCGCATCAACGCTGCCGTCCGCGAGCATGGCCTGACCTACGGCCGCTTCATCGACGGTCTGAACAAGGCCGGCATCGAAGTCGACCGCAAGGTGCTGTCCGACATGGCGATCCATGAGACCGAAGCTTTCGGCGCGCTCGTCGCTGCCTCCAAGAAGGCTCTGGAATACCTCAAGGACGCCGGCACGAAGAACGAGTTTGAGGCCGCCGTCAACTAACCGGCGCTCACAACCATCTTCGCTTCGTTGTGAAACCCGCGCCGGGGAACCGGTGCGGGTTTTTGTTTTAACATCAGGATTTCGGCCATGGACGGCAGGCTTACCGCGCTCGAGACGATCCCCAACATGACGGACGGGGATATCGAGACGCTGCTTGCCGCGCTGACCCGCGAGACGCGCCGGGTCGAGCGGGTGGAGCTCTCCTTCGGCGCCGTGTGGATCAAGCGCTACGGCACCGAGCGCCCGCCGGTCTGGACGAAGGCGCAGACGGCGCTCGCCGGCCTGTTCGGCCAGCCGTTCCTGCGTCCCTCCCCCTATCTCGACAGCAAAGGCATGATCGCGCGGGAAATCCGCCGCATCGAGACCTTCGCCGAGAAGGGCGTGCCGGTGCCGCAGGTGCTCTATTCGTCCGGCAGCGCGCTGGTGCTGTCCGACGTCGCGCCGACCGTGACGGCCCGCCTCGACATGTTGCGCGACACCGATCCCGCCGGCCATGACGCCCTGCTCGTCGCCTGCGCCGCCCATCTCGGCGCGCTGCACGGCAAGGGCCTCTGCCACGGGCGACCGCACCCGCGCGATTTCTTCGTGGCCGGCGAGCGGCGCATCGGCTTCATGGATTTCGAGGAGGAGCCGGAGGCCGCCATGCCGCTCGCCACCGCCCAGGCGCGCGACCTCTGGCTGCTCTTTCTGCAGCTCACCGACCGCGCCCGGCTCGGCAAGGCGACGGCCGACAAGGCCTATGCCGCCTGGCGCACCAACGCGCCTTCCGCCGCCGAGGCGGAACTGGCGGCAATGCTCCGGTTTCTCGGCAAGTTTTTATCGCCAACCCAATTGATCGGGCGCGTGCACATGGGTAGTGATCTGCGACGCTTCCTCGCCGCAACCCGCTATCTGTCCGAGGCTCTTCTGCCTCCCCGCCCGGCCGACGCAAGCAAAGCAGGTAAAGATGACTGAACTCGACACACTGGAAAAGCAGCTCCTTTCCGACGTTGACGCGGCCTCCGACGAAGCGGCGATCGAAGCCGTGCGCGTTGGCGCGCTTGGCAAGAAGGGCTCCGTCTCGGAACTTCTGAAGACGCTCGGCGCCATGCCGCCGGAAGAGCGTCAGACACGCGGCGCGGCGATCAACGCGCTGAAGACGCGCGTGACGGACGCCATTACCGCGCGCAAGACGGCTCTGCGCGATGCCGCCATCGAGGCGCGCCTTGCGGCCGAAACGGTCGATGTCAGCCTGCCGGTCCGCTCCTCGCCGGCCGAGCGCGGTCGCATCCATCCGATCAGCCAGATCGTCGACGAGATCACCGCGATCTTCGGCGACATGGGCTTTTCCATCGCCGAGGGTCCTGACGTCGAGACAGACTACTACAATTTCACGGCGCTGAATTTCCCCGAGGGCCATCCGGCCCGCGAGATGCACGACACGTTCTTCTTCCCCGCGGACGAGAGCGGCGAGCGCAAGGTGCTGCGCACGCACACCTCGCCCGTCCAGGTGCGCACCATGGAAGCGCAAAAGCCGCCGATCCGCATCATCATTCCCGGCAAGACCTACCGACAGGATTCGGACGCGACGCATTCGCCGATGTTCCACCAGGTCGAGGGCCTCGTGGTCGACAAGAAGGCGAATGTCGCCAACATGCGCTGGGTGCTGGAAGAGTTCTGCAAGGCCTTCTTCGAGGTCGACAGCGTCACCATGCGCTTCCGCCCGTCCTTCTTCCCGTTTACCGAGCCCTCCTTCGAGGTCGACATCCAGTGCGACCGCTCGTCGGGACCCATCGTCAAGTTCGGCGAGGGCACGGACTGGATGGAGATCCTCGGCTGCGGCATGGTCCACCCGAACGTGCTGCGCGCCGGCGGGCTCGATCCGGACGAATATCAGGGCTTTGCCTGGGGCATGGGCCTCGACCGCATCGCCATGCTGAAATACGGCATGCCTGATCTGCGCGACTTCTTCAACGCCGACGTCCGCTGGCTCAGCCACTACGGCTTCCGCCCGCTCGACATGCCGACCCTGTTCGGCGGCCTCAGCGCGTAACCGGCATCCAAGGAGAAACATCATGAAATTCACGCTCTCCTGGCTGAAGGACCACCTCGACACCGACGCTTCGCTCAAAGACATCTGCGCGAAGCTGACGGCGATCGGGCTGGAAGTGGAAGAGGTCGATGACAAGGCGGCGTTCAAGCCCTTCGTCATCGCCAAGGTGGTTTCGGCCGAGCAGCATCCGAATGCCGACAAGCTGCGCGTCCTGATGGTCGATACCGGCAAGGGCGAGCCGATCCAGGTCGTCTGCGGCGCGCCGAACGCCCGCACCGGCCTCGTCGGCGCGTTTGCCGCGCCCGGCACCTATGTGCCCGGCATCGACGTGACGCTCGCCGTCGGCACCATCCGCGGCGTCGAGAGCCGCGGCATGATGTGCTCGGAGAAGGAGATGGAAATCTCCGACAACCATGACGGCATCATCGACCTTCCGGCCGATGCACCCGTCGGCACCAGCTATGCCGCCTATGCCGGCCTCGACGATCCGGTGATCGAGATCAACCTGACGCCGAACCGCCCGGACTGCACCAGCATCCACGGCATTGCCCGCGATCTCGCCGCCGCAGGCCTCGGCACGCTGAAGCCCGTGAAAGCCCCGTCCTTCACTGTTGAAGGCGAGACGCCGGTGAAGGTGAAGCTGGACCTCGGCGGCGACGATCACCTGTGCCCGGGCTTCGCGCTCCGCCTCGTGCGCGGCGTGAAGAACGGCCCGAGCCCGCGCTGGATGCAGCAGCGGCTGCTGGCCATCGGCCTGCGCCCGATCAACGCGCTGGTCGACATCACCAACTACATGACCTTCGACCAGGGCCGTCCGCTGCACGTCTTCGACGCGGCGAAGGTGAAGGGAAATCTCGTCGTGCGCCGCGCGGCGGAAGGCGAGACGGTTCTGGCTCTCGATACGCGCGAATATACGCTGAACCCGTCGAATGTGGTCATCGCCGACGAGAACGGCGTCGAATCCATCGGCGGTATCATGGGTGGCGAACATTCGGGCTGCGACGAGAACACCGTCGACGTGCTGATCGAATCGGCGCTCTGGGACCCGATGAACGTCGCCAAGACCGGCCGTTCGCACGGCATCATCACCGATGCGCGCTACCGCTTCGAGCGCGGCGTCGATCCGGAATACATGGTGCCGGGCCTCGAGCGCGCCACGGAACTGGTGCTGGAGCTTTGCGGCGGCACGCCGGCGAAGACCGATGTCGTCGGCTACAGGGGCCATACGGCCAAGGTCGTCGATTTTCCGTTCTCCGAGGTCAAGCGCCTGACGGGCCTCGACGTCTCCCGGGAGGAGAGCGTCGACATCCTGACCCGCCTCGGCTTCACCGTGACGGGTTCGGGCGAGCGCGTCTCGGTCGCGGTTCCCTCCTGGCGACCCGATGTCGACGGCAAGGCGGACCTCGTAGAAGAGGTCATGCGCATCCACGGCGTCGACAATATCCGCCCGGCGCCGCTCGAAAGCCATGGCGCCGTCAACGGCCGCATCCTGACCACGCTGCAGATCCGCTCGCGCCTCGCCAGACGCGCGCTTGCCGCGCGCGGCATGATGGAGGCCGTTACCTGGTCGTTCATCCCCAAAGCGCATGCCGAGCTCTTCGGCGGCGGCGCGGCTTCGCTCGCGCTGTCGAACCCGATCGCATCCGACATGTCCGACATGCGGCCCTCGCTGCTGCCGGGGCTCCTCGCAGCCGCCCAGCGCAATGCCGACAAGGGCTATAGTGACGTCGCGCTCTTCGAGGTCTCCGGCACCTACGAGAACGACCGGCCCGAGGGCCAGCGCCGGGTTGCCGGCGGCGTGCGCCGCGGCACCGCCTCGCTGTCCGGCGCCGGCCGTCTCTGGTCGAATGCCGCCAAGGGCGGCGGCAAGCCGGTCGACGTCTACGACGCCAAGGCGGACGCGCTCGCCGTCATCGAGGCCTGCGGCCTGCCGATGGGCAATGTGCAGATCGAGCCCGGCGCGCCCGGCTGGTACCATCCGGGCCGATCCGGCACGATCAAGATGGGGCCGAAGATCACCCTTGGCCATTTCGGCGAGTTCCATCCGAAGGCGCTCGGTGCGCTGGACGTGTCCGGCGCGCTCTGCGGCTTCGAGATCTTCGTCGACGCCATGCCGGAACCCAAGAAGAAGGCGACCCGCACCAAGCCGGCGCTGGACCTGTCGCCCTTCCAGGCGGTCAAGCGCGATTTCGCCTTCGTGGTCGACAAGACGGTGGAAGCCGGCGCCATCGTGCGCGCGGCGACCGGCGCCGACCGCAAGCTGATCGCGGCCGTCAACGTCTTCGACCTGTTCGAGGGCGCTTCGATCGGCGAGGGCAAGAAGTCCATCGCCATCGAGGTCGTCATCCAGCCGACCGACAAGACGCTGACCGACGAGGATTTCGAGGCGCTGACCGCCAAGATCGTCGGCAACGTGGTCAAGACCACTGGCGGCACGCTGCGGGCGTGATGAATATCGGAGCGGGGCGATAACGCCCCGCTTTCCTTTTTGTGAACGCACCGTAACCGCTTCGCGCATTGAAGATTATTTAGCGGGACCTTAATTCCCTCTCTCGGGAGGGTACTGAGGTCGAAATGGATTCTATTGCCAATCTCCTGCCCCTCGCCGCCATGGGCGTGGGTGTCTATCTCTTCTTCCGCTGGGTCGTGCGCGACATGAACCGGCCGACGCGATAGGCGAACGCGTCTCCTCAAGCATTGCCGATCAGCACCCCCGCCGCCAGCACAAGGCTGCCACCGAGCACGACCTGCATCGCGGCACGCAGGAACGGCGTTTCCATGTAGCGGTTCTGGATGAAGGCAATCGCCCAGAGCTCCACGAACACGATGAAGACGGCGATGGTCGTCGCCAGCATGAAATTCGGGATGAGATAGGGCAGCGCGTGGCCGAGTCCGCCGAGCGCCGTCATGATGCCCGAGGCGAGGCCGCGCTTGACCGGCGAGCCGCGCCCGGACAGCTTGCCGTCGTCATGGGCGGCTTCCGTGAAGCCCATCGAGATGCCGGCGCCGACGGAGGCCGAGAGGCCGACGAGGAAGGTCTGCCAGGTATCCTGCGTGGCGAAAGCGGCGGCGAAGATCGGCGCCAGCGTCGAGACCGAGCCATCCATCAGGCCGGCAAGGCCGGGCTGCACATAGGTCAGCACGAACTGCCGCCGGGCGGTCTGGCCCTCCTCCGCCTTCACGTCGACGGGCGTGTGCTCCTCGCCGAGCCTCCTTGCCAGCGATTCGTGCGACTTCTCCGCCAGCGCCAGATCGCCGAGCAGCTTGCGGGTCGCCGCGTCCTGCGTGCGGGCGGCGGCCGTCAGGTAGAAGCGATGCGCCGCCTCCTCCATCGCCTCGGCCTGCTCGCGGATCTTCTCGATCGACATGTTCGCGATCAGCCAGTCTGGCTTCCTGTCCGGAAAGTCGCGCACATATTCGCGCCGGACCAGCGGGATGCGGTCGCCGAAGCGCGCGACATGCCGGTCGATCAGCATCTGGCGGTGATGGCTCTCCTCCTGCGCCATCTCCTCGAAGACGCGGGCGGAATTGGGATAGGCGTCCCTCAGCGCATCGGCATAGGCGAGGTAGATGCGCCCGTCATCCTCCTCGGACGATATGGCAAGGGCGAGGATTTCCTGCTCGCTGAGGGATTCGAGGCTGCGTTTGCCGGGACGAAGGAGGCGGGAGAACATCTGCAAATATCCAGTTTAGAATTATTCTAAATATAGGAATGCGATGCCGCCGGTCAAGCTCGACAGGATGCAACGGCTGAGGCTAGAGTGGCGCGGCATGAGACTCGTGAAGGACGCGCCGTGACCGCTGGACTGAAGCCGCTTTCCGCCAGCCGCGACACGCTGCTCGACCGCCTCGGCCGCCGCCTTGCCGACCGGCTGCAGAACCAGACCTCCGGCTACGAGCCCTATACGCCTTCCGACCCCGACACGCTGGCGCGCACGCTGCGGCCCGGCGACGTGCTGCTCGTCGAAGGCAACCAGAAGGTTTCGGCGGCGATCAAGTACCTGACGCAATCGACCTGGTCGCATGCCGCGCTTTTCGTGGGCGACGAGATCCCGCTGACGCTCGACCAGGCGGCGCTTCCCGCGGTCGAGCGGCCGCAGCTTATCGAGGTCAATCTCGGCGAGGGCTGCGTCACCGTGCCGCTCACCAAGTACCGCACCTACAATACGCGCATCTGCCGCCCCGTCGGCCTCACGCCGGAGGACCGGGATGCGCTCATCGCCTTCATGGTCTCCCGCCTCGGGCTGAAATACGACATGAAGAACATCACGGACATGCTGCGCTATTTCCTGCCGGCGCCGCCCGTTCCGGTGCGCTGGCGCCGCCGCCTGATCGCCTTCGGCTCGGGCGATCCGACGCGGGCGATCTGCTCGACGCTGATCGCGCAAGCCTTCGAGACCATCCGCTACCCGATCCTGCCCGACGTGACGCGCGCGCCCGGCCATGCCGCTGCGACCTCGACCTATTCGCGCGACGAGATCCTGCACATCCGCCACCACTCGCTCTACACGCCGCGTGACTTCGACCTTTCGCCCTATTTCGAGATCGTCAAGCCGACGCTGAAATACGGGTTCGACTACAAGCGGCTGGAATGGGCCCCGAACAGAGAAGGGCCGTAAAACGGCCCTTCGCAACGTCGCAGTGAAAATGGGCGCCTGTTACTGGCGCAGCGGCGAGATGGCGATCTCGACACGGCGGTTCTGCGCGCGGCCGGATTCCGATGCGTTGGAGGCGATCGGGCGCTCCAGTCCGTATCCCATGGCGGACATGCGGCGCGGATCGACGCCGCGCGAGGCAAGATAGTTGGCGACCGAATTGGCGCGGCGTTCGGAAAGATCCTGGTTGTAGCCGGCATTACCGACCGAATCGGTATGGCCGTCGACGTCGATCAGCGTCTTTTCGAACTTGCGCAGCACCAGCGCGACCGAATCGAGCGTCGGATAGAAAGGCGGAATGACTTGGTCCTGGTCCGTCGCGAAGGTGACGTTCGACGGCATGTTGAGGATGATGCGGTCGCCCATGCGCGTGACGGAAACGCCGGTGCCCTGAAGCTGGGCGCGCAGTTCGGATTCCTGCGTGTCCATGTAGTTGCCGATGGCGCCGCCGGCGAGCGCGCCGACGCCCGCGCCGATCAGGGCCGCATTGCGACGCTGGACGGGATTGTTGCCGATGAGCAGGCCCGCGACGGCGCCCATGCCCGCGCCGATGGCCGCGCCGCCCGCCGTGTTGGAAACCTTCTGCTCGCCCGTATAGGGATCGGTCGTCGTGCAGGCGGAGAGATAGGTCGCGGCCAGCGCGACGAGCGCAACTTTCTTGTACATGATGGTCCCCGGAGACTTGGTAATGCGGCTTCGATGATTCTGCTTCAACCTAGCGATTGCGGCAGGAACATGAAAGGGCAGCCGCTTTCGCTCACGGATCGCCGTTTCCGCCGGAGGTGACGCCGGCGCTTGCAGCGACCACCAGCCCCGTGCCGAGCATCTGCAGCGGCGTCATCGGCTGGCTGAGCACGAGGAAACCGGCAAGCGCGCCGAGGGCCGGCTCGAGGCTCATCAGGATGCCGAAGGCGGACATCGGCATGCGGCGGAGCGCGATCATCTCCAGCGCATAGGGAACGAGCGGCACGAGAAGGGCAAGGCCGAGCATCATGCCGAGGCCGTCGAGCGTCATCGCCTCGTGGGCGCGCGGCAGGCTGAAGGGCGCGGCAACCAGCGCGGCGACGATCAGCGACATGGAAAGGCCCTGGAGACCCGAGAAGACCTTGCCGGCCTTCTTCATCAGGATGATGTAGACGCCCCAGCCGACGCCCGCGCCGCAGGCGAACAGCACGCCCATGGGATCGCCGATCCAGCCTTCGCCGTCATGGGAAAGCAGCACGACGCCGATGAAGGCGGCGAGCGGCCAGACCAGCCGCCAGCCCGCGCCGAGCGACCAGGTGGCGACGGCGAGCGGGCCGAGAAACTCGATAGCCACCGCAAGGCCGAGCGGAATGCGGTCGATGGCCGCGAAGAAGCAGAGCGTCATCGCCGCCATGGTGGCGCCTAGGCTGAGCGCGCTCTTCCACTGCTCGCGGCTGTAGGAGCGCATCGGCGGGCGCACGATCAGCGCCAGCACCGCCGCCGCGATGACGAGGCGCAGAAAGGTCGTGGTGGACGGCCCGTAGGCATCGATCGCCGTCGCCGAAAAGGCCGAGCCGAACTGGATGCTCGACATGGAGCCGAAACAGAGCAGCACGCCGCCCCAGAGCCCGGCATTGTTCGGCTGCGATATGACTTGCTGATCCGCCATGAAAGACCCTCCCGGCACCCAGTCCTAGAGGAGGGTCTGCCTTGCGACAAATGGATAATCGTGACGCCTTGCTTCAACGAAATTGATGCTGGGTCAGCCGGCGATGCCCCTCAGCGTGTTGGCGACGTTGAGGCCGATTTGCGGCACGCCGTAGCCGCCCTCCATGACGACGAGCACCGGCAGGCCGCTCGCGGCCACCGCCCGGCCCATCGTGATGTAGTCCGGCGAGGTAAGCTTGAAGAAGGAGATCGGGTCCTGCTCAAACGTGTCGACGCCGAGCGAGAGCACGATGACCTCGGCGCCGAATTCGGCGATGCGCTTCAGTGCGTCTTGAAGGGCGGCCTCCCAGACGGGATAGGGTGTGCCGGGCGGCATGGGGTGATTGAGCGTGGTGCCCGCCCCGGCGCCCTTGCCGGTCTCCTCCGCATAGCCGAGGAAATGCGGGAAGGCTTCCGCCGGATCGCCGTGCAGCGAAGCGAAGAAGACATCGCCACGCTCGTAGAAGATATCCTGCGTGCCGTTGCCGTGGTGGAAATCGACATCGAGGACGGCGACCTTCTCCGCGCCCTTGTCGAGGAAGCGCTGGGCGGCGACGGCGGCGTTGTTGATGAAGCAGTAGCCGCCGAAACTGTCGATGCCAGCATGATGGCCCGGCGGGCGGCAGAGCGCGAAGGCGGCCCTGTCGCCGCCCGCGACGAGATCGGCCGCCGTCAGCGCCGTTTGCATGGAGGAGACGGCCGCCTGCCACGTGCCGGGCGAGATCGCCGTCTCGGCGGCGTTGCAATAGTAGCCGAGCAGGCCGTCGATCTGCGTCGGGATGCGCGGCGAGGTGCGGCGCACCGGGAAGGAGGTGGCGATGGCCTCGCCGTTGTAGCCGGCGGCCTTCCACTGGTCCCAGGCCGTTTCGAGGAAGGAGAGATAGCCGGCATCGTGCACCTTCAGCGCGGTTTCGAGGCCATGGCGTTCCGGCGCGGACACGTCGGTAAAGCCGGCATCCTTGACCGCCGCCAGAATCCATTCCGCGCGGAACGGCGCCTCGAAGGGCGGCACCAGCTCGCCGCCGTAAAGCTCGCTGCGAGCATTCCTGAGCTTGTGGTCCTCGGAAAAGATAACGCGCATGAAGGGCTCCCCGTTTTCATTCGGGCGCGACGGTAGAGCATTTTCGGCGGAAGGGGAATCTCTCCCGCGGGGTAGGTATCGGCTCGCCCAAGCGGGGAAATGCCCTTCGCCCCCGCTCGTCGCGGAGGCGAAAGGCGCGGTGTGAAGGCAGTTCAGGTCAGGACCGCGCGCTGCTGCCGGCCGAGGCCGATCTGCTTGAGCAGCAGGATATCGGCGACCGCCACGGCGGCGACGGTGACGAGGCCCATGCCGGCCAGCGTCAGCCCCTCCCTTGCCGCGAGGAGAACGGCAATGCTGCCGAGCACCCACAGCGCGTCGCCGGCGATGGCGAGGCGCACGGCAGCGGGCGACGGACGCGCCGGCCGGCCGACGGCGAGGTGGAAAGCGCCCCAGAGGAAGAAGAAGGCGGCAAAGCCGTGGACGACGGCTGGCGTCGCATGCGGGCCGACAAGGATGCCGATCGGGCCGGAGAAGGCGAAGAGCGCCGCGGCGGTGGCAAGCGAGAAGACACCATCGGCGAGCATGACGGATTTCAGGAGATTGCGGTTGAGGGTGGCGAACATGGACAGGCTCCTTTCGTTGTCGATGGACCAATCCTGCCGGCGACCGGGAGGCAAACCAATTACCTTGGAGGTAATGGAAATCATGCGGCGCCTCCTGTTTAGTGCGCGGGAAGCAGAAGGAGACGACCATGGAATTCGGCGAGCATCTGAAGGAATGGCGCGGCCATCGGCGCATGAGCCAGTTGGAGCTCGCGACGGAGGCCGGCATTTCCTCACGGCATCTCTCCTTTCTGGAAACCGGCCGCTCCCGCCCTTCCGAAGGCATGATCCTCCGTCTTTCCGCCGTGCTCGACATACCGGCGCGCGACCAGGGCGCGCTGTTTTCCGCCGCCGGCTTCCGTCCGCGTTTCGCGACATCGCCGGCGGCAAGCCTTGCCGCCTTTCCGCCGGCGGTGGCGGAGGCGATCGGCCTCATCCTCGCGCGTCACGATCCCTATCCGGGCGTCGTCTTCGACCACGAATACAACGTGTTGGCCGCCAACCAGGCGTTCCTCGGCCTTGCCGGCATGGCGGGCATCGCGGTCTCGCCGGGCGATAACTTCCTCGACGCCTATCTCGGCGAGACGCCGCTGCGCTCCATCGTCGTCAACTGGGCGCAATCGGCCGCCGACCTGGTGCACCGCATCCGCGCAGAGGCTTGGCTACAGGGCCCGCGCAGCCCGCTCTTGAAGCGCATCGAGCGGCTGGCGGCAGCGTCGGATATCAGGGCCGCGCTGGAAGCCTTTCCGGAAACCGACCGGTTGCCGATCCTGCCCATCGAGATGAAGATCGGGGTAAAACGCTTCAACTGGATTACCACGCTGACCTCCTTCGGATCGGCGCAGGATGCGCTGGTGCAGGGCGTATTGATCGAGAGCTTCTTTCCGGCCGATGCCGAAACGCGGGCGCATTTCGAGGGCGCGGTCAGCCGTTGATGACGAACATGCCGCCGACGATGAGGACGGCGCCGAGGGCGTAGCGCAGCGTCAGCGCCTCGCCGAGAAAGACGCTGGCCAGCACCGGAACGAAGCAGAAGGTCAGCGCCATGAAGGAGTAGCCGATGGTCAGCGGCACCGCCTTCAGCACGAAGATCCAGACGATCGTGCCCGCGCCGTAGATGGCGAGCGCCGCCAGCAGCAGCGGGTTGAGCATCAAGGCGGCGAGGCCCTTGAGACCGAACTCGCCCGTCGTGCCGCTCGTCAGCTTGAAGAGCACCTGCCCCGCCGCGATCATCAGCGGCGTGCCGACGAGGCCCGCCCATATGGCGGGGCTGTAGCCGCCCGTGGTCACGCGTCCGGCTCCGAGCGGTCTTCCATGTAGAAGATGTCGCGGCCGATATCGACGCAGACATGGCGTGCCGGCACGGGGTGCACGGCCCTCAGGAAGGAATGCGTATAGGGGAAGAAGTTGAAATGCGGGTTGAAGCTGTAGCGGTATTCCCGCTCGCGCGGCACGACGATGATCAGCCGGCGGCGCGCGATGCGGCGCAGCTCGGCGATCGCCTGGCGGTATTCCAGCACATGCTCGATGACATGGGTGCAGACGACCGTGTCGAACTCGCCGTCCGCGAAGGGCAGGGATTCGATCATCGCCGCGACATATTCGACGCCGTCGAGGTTGGCCGCATCCTCCACGACGAAATCGACGCCCGTCAGCCGCTTCAAGTCCGGATTGCCCGCCTTGATATGGCTCAGCAGCGCGCCGGTGCCGCAGCCGACGTCGCAGACGCTTTTCCCGGCGATGGAGGCGACGATGCGGTCGATGCAGGCCTGCGAATTGTCCGTGCCGGCATGGACGCGCGGATGCTCGCGATAGAGATCCTCGTATTCCCCGGCGGTGAGGAAGGGCGCGCGCTCGCGGAATTTTGCCAGCTTGGTGATGTGCTTGCCCCAGACGAGGCTGGCGGCCTGTCTGAACAGCGCGGAATCGCGCAGGATCGGCGGCAGCACGTCCTCGATCACGAAGCGGATGCGGTTTGTGGTTTCCCGGTTCATGTGGCTGGTCTCAACGATTGGGCTCAGGCGGCGAGATGGCGCGCGGTGCTGTCCGCCGCCTTGCGGGCGGACCTGACATGCCGGCCGGCGGGCAGGTTCATATAGTGGATGCGCAACTGCTCGGCCCGGGCGCGGGCGAGCGAATCGAGGATCATGCCGGCGGAGAAGACGAGGAAGGACATCATCATCAGCACCAGCGAGAAGACCCAGGTCGGCATGCGCTCGACGAGGCCGGTGCGGAAATATTCTCCCAGCACCGGCGCCATGAAGGTGAGGCTGAGCAGCATGAAGCCGGCGCTGATCGCCCCGAAGAAGGTGAATGGCCTCGTCTCCTTCATCAGCATGGCAAACATCCAGAGGATCCTGCCGCCGTCGCGGAAGGTCGAGAGCTTGGAATGGGAGCCTTCCGGCCGGCGGCCGTAGTCGAGTTCAAGTTCGGCGACGGGCAGGCGCAGGCGCGAGGCATGCACCGACATTTCCGTCTCGATCTCGAAGCCGCCGGAAACGGCCGGGAAGCTCTTGGCGAAGCGGCGCGAGAAGGCGCGGTAGCCGGAGAAGATGTCGGAGAAATCGTTACCGAAGAGCGAGCGGAACAGCGTGTTGAAGATGCGGTTGCCGAAGGCGTGGCCCTGGCGGCCGGCGTCCGCATGCACGCCGCGGCGCGTGCCGACCACCATGTCGGCGCCCTCGGTGATCAGCGTGCGGATGAGTTCGGGCGCATCCGTGGCGGCATAGGTGCCGTCGCCGTCGGCCATGATGTAGATGTCCGCCTCGATGTCGGAGAACATGCGGCGCACCACGTTGCCCTTGCCCTGGCGGCGCTCGCGCACGACCGTCGCGCCGGCAAGCGCGGCGCGCAGCGCGGTCGAATCGGTGGAATTGTTGTCGTAGACATAGACGCGCGCCGACGGCAGCACGGCGCGGAACGCGGACACGACGTCGCCGATCGTCTGCGCCTCGTTGTAGCAGGGCAGCAGCACGGCGATATCGAGATCTTCCAGCAAGGCTTCCGACATGCGGCGCGTACTCCCGTCCGGGGCCGCCTTCATGCGACCTCCGGTTTTACTATTTCTTGAGAAGGTTAAGGCTAGGTTTCGGCTGGCTTCGAACGGCGGACGAAAGGGCGAAACGTGTCGGAATCCATGCCTGCAGCGCTCCCCTTCGCGCAATCGGAAACACCGCCGCGCCGCAAGGGCATGACTCCAGGCGTGCTCGCCCTTTATTCCCTCGTCGCGATCACCCTGCTGCTCGCCCTGTCGCTGCCCTTTTCGACCGACTATGTCGGGGCCGACAATGACGACGTCATGCGGCTCGTCATGGTACGCGACCTGATGTCCGGCCAGAGCTGGTTCGATACGACGCAGTACCGCCTCGGCCTTATTGGCGGCACGCCGATGCACTGGTCGCGCTTCATCGACCTGCCGATCGCCAATCTCATCGGCTTCTTCTCGATGTTCTTCGGCCGTGAACAGGCGGAGGCGATCGCGCTTACCGTCTGGCCGGTCTCGCTCGTCGTGCCGGTGCTGTTCAGCATGGGGCTTGCCGGCTACCGGCTGGGCGGCACCGCGGCCATGCATGCGGCGCTCGTTCTGACCTGCCTTTTCGTGGTCTCGCTCAACCGCTTCCAGCCGGGCTCCATCGACCATCACAATGTCCAGCTCGCGCTCGTCGCCGGCATCACCGCCATGCTGCTCGACCCGCAGAACCGGGCGCGGGACCATGCCGTCGCCGGCCTTTTGGCCGGCCTTGCCATCGCCATCGGCGTGGAGACGACGCCGCTGATCGGCGCCGTCTGCCTCATCGTTGTCCTGCGCTGGGTGTGGCACGGGCCGGCCTTCCGCGAGGCCGCCGCCGGCTTCGGGCTGGCGCTGGCGCTGACCGTCACGCTGTCCTTCTTCGCCACCGTCGCGCCCTCGCACTATACGCAGGTCACCTGCGACAGCCTTTCCTACGGTTTCTACGCGCTCGCTACCCTCGGCGGCGGCGTGCTCTTCCTGACGGCTTCGCTCGCCAGCGCCCTGACGTTCCGCGGGCGGCTCATGGCACTGGCCGGCGCCGGCCTGGTGATCGCCGCCTCTGTGCTCCTCATCGCGCCCGGCTGCCTTTCCAACCCGCTCGACGCGCTCGACCCGCTCCTCAAGACATTCTGGCTGTCCGGCATCATCGAGGCACAATCGGTTATCGCGCAGTTCAGGCTCGACCCGACATCGGTCGGCATCTTCTATGCGCCGGGCCTTCTGGCCGTCATCGTCTGCCTCTGGCGCCTATGGCGCGGACAGGCGGCCGAAGCGCATGCCGTGGTGCTCGGCCTTCTTGGCGTCGCCTTCGCCATCGCACTGTTCCAGATCCGGGGCTCGGTCTTCTCCAACATGCTGTCGGCGCTGCCTCTCGGCTTCGCCATCGCGGACCTCCGGCGCGCGGCAAATGCGAACCCGAAAAACGTCAGGACGGCGCTCGCCTTCATCGGCCTGACGCTCGCGTCCGTTCCCGCCAGTTGGGCCATCGCCGGCGCTCTCATACCCGGCCGATCGCAGGACACCTTGAAATCCGAGCTTTCGGCGGAGGAACGCCCGTCCTGCATCGCCCCGGCCTCCATCGCGCCGCTTGCGGACGAGCCCGTCGGCGTCGTTGCCGGCTCGTCGGATCTCGGCGCGGCGATCCTGCGCTATACCGGCCACCGCGCGCTTTCGGCGCCCTATCACCGCAACCAGGGCGGCATGCTGACGGAGCTGCATATCGGCCTTTCCAATCCGCACCAGGCGGAAGCCTTCCTGCGCGGCGCGCATGTGACGCTGCTCGCCTTCTGCGAAAGCGACACCCAGGCGCGCAATCTCGCGAAGGCCGAACCGGGCGGCCTCTATGCCGACCTCCTCAAGGGCAGGGTGCCCGCCTATCTGGAACCCATCGCGGGAACCGAAAACGCCCCGCTGCGGCTCTACCGGGTGCGGCCGCAATAGGCGCCGAGGGCAAGCGGACTGGGGATGCCGCGCGCCGCGCCCTGTCATCGGGGGCGAAACGCACTACACTTTCGCCATGAGCTTCTTTTCCGACACTGATTCGCCCTCCAACCTTGCCGAATATTCGGTCTCGGAGCTTTCCGGCTCCATCAAGCGCACGGTCGAGCAGGCCTTCGACCAGGTGCGCGTGCGCGGCGAAATCTCCGGCTATCGCGGCCCGCATTCCTCGGGGCACGCCTATTTCTCGCTGAAGGACGACAAGGCGCGCATCGACGCGGTCGTCTGGAAGGGCAGCTTCTCGCGCCTGCGCTTCAAGCCGGAAGAGGGCATGGAGGTGATCGCCACAGGCAAGATCACCACCTTCCCCGGCTCCTCGAAATACCAGATCGTCATCGAGACACTGGAGCCGGCCGGCGCCGGGGCGCTGATGGCGCTCCTGGAGGAACGCCGCCGCAAGCTCGCCGCCGAAGGGCTCTTCGACACGGAGCGCAAGAAGCCCCTGCCCTTCCTGCCGCATGTCATCGGCGTCGTCACCTCGCCGACCGGCGCGGTCATCCGCGACATCCTGCACCGCATCTCCGACCGCTTTCCCGTCCATGTCGTCGTCTGGCCGGTCAAGGTGCAGGGCGAGGGGTCCGGCCAGGAGGTGGCAGCCGCCATCGAAGGGTTCAACGCATTCGCACCCGGCGGGCCGATCCCCCGGCCGGACGTTCTGATCGTCGCGCGCGGCGGCGGCAGCCTCGAAGACCTCTGGAGCTTCAACGACGAGATCGTCGTGCGCGCGGCGGCGGCCTCGACGATCCCGCTGATCTCCGCCGTCGGGCACGAGACGGACTGGACGCTGATCGACCACGCCGCCGACCGGCGTGCACCGACCCCCACCGGGGCCGCCGAAATGGCGGTACCCGTGAAGGCCGATCTCGACGCGGAAATCGCTTCGCTCGCCGCGCGGCTGCGCGGCGCCATGGCCCGGCAGATGGACAACCGCCGGCAGGGTGCGCGCGCGCTCGCCCGCGCCCTGCCCTCGCTCGACCAGCTTCTGGCACTGCCCCGCCGCCGGTTCGACGAGGCGGCGGCGGGCCTCGGCCGCGGGTTGCAGATGAACACGGTGGGCAAGCGCCGCGCTTTCGAGCGCACGGCCGCGCATCTGCGGCCAGACATGCTCCTCACCCGCATCGCCGAGCGCCGCCAGCGCGTCACGGATCGCCTCCTGCGGGCCGAGCGCATCGTCGAGCGCCGGCTGGACCAGATGCGCGCCCGCCTCTCCGCCTTCGACGTTTCCTTGCGCGCCACCCCCGCCCGCATCAAGGCGCAGACGGAGCGTTCCGGCGACCGGCTGAGGGGGCTGGCGCTCAGGGCGGAAAGCGCGCTCTCCGCCGATCTTTCGCGCCGCCGCGCCCTGCTCCAGGCGCAGGACCGCATGCTGCAATCGCTGTCCTACCGCAACGTGCTGAAACGCGGCTATGCGCTGGTGCGCGACGAGGAGGGCGCGCCGGTGAAGGGCGCGGCGAGCCTGGGGCCGGGCCGCGCCATCGCCATCGAGTTCGCCGACGGCACGGTCGATGCGGTCACCGGCTCGGGAGGCGGGGCGCCGCGCAGGAAGGCGGCGAAGGCGGAACCGGAGGCGGAAAAGCCCGCATCCCGCCAGGGCTCGCTGTTCTGAGGCCGCCATGCGCATTCTCCTCGTGCTCGCCCACCCGCTGGAGGACAGCTTTGCCGCAAGCGTCGCGGAGACGGTGCGCCGCAAGCTGACTGCGAACGGCCATACGGTCGATCTTCTTGACCTCTACCGCGAGGGCTTCGACCCGCGGCTGACGCCGTCCGAACGGGCGCGCTACTTCGAGCCGGGATACGATCCGTCCGAGGCCGAGCCCTTCGTTTCCCGCCTGAAGCAGGCGGACGGGCTGGTGCTGGTCTTTCCGCAATGGTGGTTCAACTTCCCGGCCATCCTGAAGGGCTTCTTCGATCGGGTCTTCGCGCCGGGCGTCGCCTTCGAGAACGATCCGGCCGGCGGGCGCATCCAGCCGCGGCTCGGCAACATCCACCTGTTCTGGGCCTTCACCACCACCGGTTCGCCCTGGTGGGTGGTGCATCTCTACATGGGCAATCCGGTCAAGCGCCTGCTGAAACGCGGCATCGCGGCGTTCTGCGCCAAGGGGCTCGATTTCAAGCTGGCCAATCTCTACGACATGGACCGCGCCAGCGAGGCCAGGCGCAAGGCGCATCTGGCGCGGGTGGAAAAGCTCGTCGACCGGATTTGAGCTTGATTGTCAGCGGCAGCACCGGGTTACCCCCCTCTGCCCTGCCGGGCATCTCCCCCTCAAAGGGGGGGAGATTGGATGGGGCGCTGTTTCGTCCATCACCAGCGTTGCTGAAAAAGGTTTTTGCCGCTTGCCGATCTCCCCCCTTGAGGGGGAGATGCCCGGCAGGGCAGAGGGGGGTCCCCAGCTACCTATTCGAACTCCTTCAAAAACTTTCTGAGCAGCATATCCAGCGCCGCACGCTCCCCCGCATCCAGGCTTTCGACGAGCCTGTGCTCGTTCTCGACATGGGCCGTCACCGCCTCGTTCACCAGCGCAAACCCTTTCGGCGTCAGCGCGATGATGATGCCGCGGCGATCCTCGGGATTGTGCGAGCGCTCGATGAGGCCGGCCTTTTCGAGCTGGTCGAGCCGGTTGGTCATCGTGCCGGAGCTGACCATGGTCGTGGCGATGAGATCGCCGGGAGACAGCCGATAGGGCGGGCCCGAGCGGCGGAGCGTCGCCAGAACGTCGAAGCTGGCCGAGTTGAGCCCATGCGCCGCAAGCGTCCTCTCGATCTCGCGGGCGAGATGGGTGCGCAGACGCGCGATGCGTCCGAGCAGGCCCATCGGCGCGATGTCGAGGTCCGGCCGTTCGCGGCTCCATTGTTCCAGAATTCTATCGACATGATCCATACGGGGACTAAAGGCGGATATTATCTTGACGTCAAGATAAAATGATATATCTTGATATCAAGATTCTTTTGATGGAGACAATTTCATGTCCCGCACGTCAGACATTCTCCTGACCGCCACCGCGCCCGCCATCTGGGGCAGTACCTACATCGTCACCACGCAGCTTCTGCCCGCCGGATATCCGCTGAGCGTCGCCATGCTGCGTGCGCTGCCGGCCGGCCTCCTGCTTCTCCTCTTCGTGCGGGCACTGCCCAAGGGCATCTGGTGGCCGCGCACCTTCCTGCTCGGCGCACTGAACTTCTCCTTCTTCTGGGCGATGCTGTTCGTTTCGGCCTATCGCCTGCCGGGCGGCGTCGCGGCGACCGTCGGCGCCATCCAGCCGCTGATCGTGCTGGGGCTGTCGCGCGCCGTCATGGGCACGGCGATCCGGCCGCTCTCGGTGCTGGCCGGCCTTGCCGGCATCGGCGGCGTCGCGCTGCTGGTGCTGACGCCGGCCGCCACCCTCGACCCGATCGGCATTGCCGCCGGCCTTGCCGGCGCCGTCTCCATGGCCTTCGGCACCGTGCTGTCGCGCCATTGGCAGCCGCCGGTGCCGCCGCTGACCTTCACCGCGTGGCAGCTCACGGCCGGTGGCCTGCTGCTCGTGCCCGTTGCGCTGTTCTTCGAGCCGGCGCTGCCGGCGCCGACGGCGGCAAATCTCCTCGGCTTTCTCTATCTCGGCGTGATCGGCGCGGCCCTCACCTATATCGTCTGGTTCCGCGGCCTGTCGCGGCTCGATCCGGCCACGGTCTCGCCGCTCGGCTTCCTCAGCCCGCTGGTCGCCGTCGTGCTCGGCTGGGCGCTGCTGGCGCAGGATCTCAGCCCGTTGCAGATCGCCGGCATGGTGGTGGTGCTGGGCAGCGTCTGGCTCAGCCAGCGGGCGCAGTCCGCGCCTGCCGCTGCCACCGGCGCGCTGCCGCGTCCGGCACGATAGCAAAGGCCGGCATCCATGGATGCCGGCCCGTCGTTTTCACATGCCGATTACTACGCCCATTCGCCCGCGCGCATCACCGGCGCGCGGCTTCCATCGGCGCGGATGCCGTCGATGTCCACCTTGTCGGAGCCGATCATCCAGTCGATGTGGATGAGGCTTTCATTGCCGCCCTGGGCGCGGATCTGTTCCGGCGACAAGCTCGCGCCGTCGAGGAAGCACTTGGAATAGCACTGGCCGAGCGCGATGTGGCAGGAGGCGTTCTCGTCGAACAGGGTATTGTAGAACAGGATGCCGCTCGCGGAGATGGGCGAGGAATGCGGCACCAGCGCCACTTCGCCGAGCCGGCGCGCACCCTCGTCCGTGTCCAGCACCTTGTTCAGCACCGCCTCACCCTTCGACGCCTTCGCCTCGACGATGCGGCCACCCTCGAAACGCACCTGGATGTCGTCGATCAGCGTGCCCTGGTGGGAGAGCGGCTTGGTGGACGAGACATGGCCCTCGACGCGCAGCGCGTGCGGCGTGGTGAAGACCTCTTCCGTCGGGATGTTCGGATTGCACGTGATGCCGTTTTTCGCCGTGGACGCACCGCCGTGCCATTCGTGGCCGTCGGCAAGGCCGACCGTGAGGTCCGTGCCAGGCCCCTTGAAATGGAGGGCGGCGAAGCGCTGGCCGTTCAGCCAGGCCGAGCGCTTGGCGAGATTGGCATTGTGCGCCGCCCAGGCACCGACCGGATCGGCAACATCGACGCGCGAGGCGGCGAAGATGGCATTGGCGAGCTTCTCGACCGCGACGTTCTCCGGGTCATCAGGGAAGACCTGCCTTGCCCAGGAGGGATTGGGGTAGGAGACGATGTTCCAGTTGATGTCGAAATTGGCGATCTTCTCCAGCGCCGGCTTGTAGGCGGTGGAATTGGCCTTGTTGGCGCGGGCGACCTTGGCCGGGTCCTCGGCCGACAGCAGCATCGGGTTGTCGCCGGCAATGGCAAGGCGCGCGGCGCCGTTGGCATAGGCCTTGGCCATGCCCTCGCAGAGCCAGTCCGTCGCGCGGTCGAAGCTTTCGTCCGGCGCGTGGCGGTAGCGGGCGAGCGTCGCCTCCTCGTCGGCATAGAAGGTGCTGACGAGGCCGGCGCCGGCCATATAGGCATGCTTGGTGATGAGGCGCACGAGCGGCAGCGCGGCGATCGGCGCGGTCATCACGAGATCCTGCCCCTTCTGGAGCTGGAGGCCGACGCGCACGGCGACCTCGGCGAGTTTTTCGAGCTTCTGGGGATCAACGGGAGTGGTCATGATATGCCTGTCTTTCTGAAATCGATGAGGGAAACTTAGTGCGCCGAAGCGGCGATGAGAAGGTCAGGCGACGACGGGCGCGGCAATCGCCTTCAGCGCCGTCACCACGTCGCGCGGGGAAAGCCGCACCTGAAGCCCGCGCTGGCCGCCATTCATGTAGACGGCGTCATGCGCCAGCGCCTGTTCCTCAATGGCGGTCGGCACTTGTTTCTTCTGGCCGAAGGGGCTGATGCCGCCGACGACGAAGCCGGTCAGCCGCTCGGCATCCGCCGGCTTCATCATATTGGCGGACTTGCCCTTGAAAGCACCTGCCAGCTTCTTCATGCTGACCTCGCGGTCCGACGGCACGATGACGCAGACCGGCTTGCCGTCCACTTCCGCCATCAGCGTTTTCAGCACCCGCGCCGGATTCTCCCCAAGCGCCTCGGCGGCCTGGATGCCGACGCGGTCGGCGGTCGGGTCGTAGTCGTAGGTATGGACGGTGAAAGAAACGCCGGCCTTTGCGAGGGCCTGGGTGGCGCGGGTGGTCTTGGACATGGCGGGCCGTCGATAATGCGATGATCTCGGCCTGCATGGGTGCGAAATGTCGGGCGGCTTGTCAACCGCCCGGGGAGCAATGCTCAGACCCTCTCGAGCGCAACGGCAATACCCTGCCCGACGCCGATGCACATGGTCGAGAGCGAGCGCCTCTTGCCGGTGAGCTGCAATTCCAGCGCCGCCGTGCCGGTGATGCGCGCGCCCGACATGCCGAGGGGGTGGCCGAGTGCGATGGCGCCGCCGTTCGGATTGACGTGCTCCGCGCCCTCGGCGATGCCGAGTTCACGCAGCGTCGCCAGGCCCTGCGAGGCGAAAGCTTCATTGAGCTCGATCACATCGAAATCGGCCGCCGTCAGGCCGAGCCGGGCGCACAGGCGCTGCGTTGCCGCGACGGGGCCGATGCCCATGATGCGTGGCGGAACGCCGGCCATGGCGCCGCCGAGGATGCGGGCGATGGGGGTGAGGCCGTATTTCTTCACCGCCGCCTCCGAGGCGATGACCAGCGCCGCCGCGCCGTCGTTGACACCGGAGGCATTGCCGGCCGTCACCGTGCCGCCCTCCTTGCGGAAGGGCGTGCCGAGCTTGGCGAGCGCTTCGATGGTCGTTGCGCGCGGATGCTCGTCCTTCTCAACCACGACCGGGTCGCCCTTCCTTTGCGGAATGGTGACGGGCGTGATCTCCTTCGCCAACCGGCCGTTCGCCTGCGCCGCGGCGGCTTTCGCCTGCGAGCGAACGGCGAAGGCGTCCTGATCCTCGCGCGAGACGGAAAAATCTTCGGCGACATTCTCGCCGGTCTCCGGCATGGAATCGACGCCATATTGCTTCTTCATCAGCGGATTTATGAAGCGCCAGCCGATGGTGGTGTCGTAGATCTCGGCATTGCGGGAGAAGGCCGTCTCCGCCTTCGGCATAACGAAAGGTGCGCGGCTCATGCTTTCGACGCCGCCGGCGATCAACAATTCCGCCTCGCCGGCCTTGATGGCGCGGGCAGCGGCGATGACGGCGTCCATGCCGGAACCGCAGAGACGGTTGATCGTCGTGCCCGACACCGAGACGGGAAGACCAGCGAGCAGCGAGGACATGCGGGCGACATTGCGATTGTCCTCGCCCGCCTGGTTGGCGCAGCCGAAGATGACGTCGTCGACCGCTTCCCAATCGATGCCGGCGTTGCGCGCCATCAGCGCTTTCAGCGGGATTGCGCCGAGATCGTCGGCGCGAACGGAGGAAAGCGCCCCGCCGAAGCGGCCGATGGGCGTGCGGATATAGTCGCAGATATAGGCTTCGGACATGGGGGCCTCTAAAGTTCCGGCACGACGAGATCGGCGACGGGGCCTTCGACATGCAGCTTCGCACCGGTCATCGCCTGCAATTCCTCGATCGTCATACCCGGCAGCTTCTCGCGCAGAACGAAGCGGCCGTTGGCAACGTCGATGACGGCATGGCTGGTGTAGATGCGCGTGATGCAGCCGACGCCGGTCAGCGGGAAGGTGCAGCACTCGACAAGCTTCGGCTCGCCCTTCTTGGTGACGTGCTCGGTGATGACGACCACCTGTTTGGCGCCATGCACGAGGTCCATCGCCCCGCCGACGGCCGGCACGCCCTTGGAGCCGACACGCCAGTTGGCAAGGTCGCCGTTCTCGGCCACCTGATAGGCGCCGAGGATCGCCACATCGAGATGGCCGCCGCGCACCATGGCGAAGCTGTCGGCATGGTGGAAGAAGGCAGAACCCGGCTTCAGCGTCACGGCCTTCTTGCCGGCATTGATCAGGTCCCAGTCCTCCTCGCCTTCCGGCGGCGCCTCGCCGAAATCCAGAATGCCGTTTTCCGTGTGGAAGATCGCCTCGCGTCCCTCCGGCTGGTAGCGCGCGACCATTTCCGGAAAGCCGATACCGAGGTTCACATAGGCGCCGTCGGCGATGTCCTGCGCCGCGCGCCAGGCGATCTGGCCGTTGGAGAGTTTGATGTCTTCGCGGGTGTCCAGTTCGACGGTCATGCGTAAACCACTCCTGCGCGGATGAGATCTTCTTCCTGCCTTGCGTCCGCGACTTCCACGACGCCGTCGACGAAGATGCCGGGGGTGACGACGTGTTCCGGGTCGATGCCGCCCGGCTGCACCAGTTTCGAAACCTGCACGATGGTCTTCGTCGCCGCCATGCACATCAGCGGGCCGAAATTGCGGGCCGCCTTGTTGTAGGTGAGGTTGCCATGCGTATCGGCCTTTTCAGCCTTGATCAGCGCGAAATCCGCCTTCAGCCAGCGCTCCTGCACATACATGCGGCCGTCGAATTCGGCCGTCGGCTTTCCCTTCGCCAGTTCCGTGCCGAAACTCGTCGGCGTGTAGAAGGCCGGGATGCCGGCGCCGCCGGCGCGGATGCGTTCGGCGAGCGTGCCCTGCGGCACCAGCTCCAGCTCGATCTCGCCGGCGAGGTAGCGATCGGTGAAGGCGCGCGGATCGGTGGAGCGTGGGAAGGAGCAGATCATCTTCCTGACCATGCCGGCATCGATCATCGCGGCGATGCCGATGCGGCCGTTGCCGGCATTGTTGTTGATGACGGTGAGGTCCTTCGGACCCTTGTCGATCAGGGCGTGGATCAGCTCGATCGGCGCGCCGGAGCCGCCGAAACCGCCGATCATCACCGTCGCGCCGTCTCCAATGCCGGAGACGGCCGCCTCCAGGCTTTCGATGGTCTTGTCCATGCAAAATCTCCCGTTGTCGGCCTAGAGGTAAATCCGAAGGGGGAAAGCGGCAATCCTGTTTGTGCGTTATTTGACTTTTGTTCAATATTCGCACAAAATGCACCGCGAGCTGGAGAGGGATGCATGCGCGAAACGGACTTCATCGGCGGGTTCGCCAAGGGGCTGAAGGTCATCGAGGCGTTCGGTGAGACGAAGCCGCGCCTCACCATCACCGATGTCTCGAAAGAAACCGGCCTCGACCGGGCGACGGCGCGGCGCTGCCTGCTGACACTCGCCGAACTCGGCTATGCCGCCTATGATGGGAAGTTCTTCGAGCTGACGCCGAGGATCCTCAGGCTTGGTCACGCCTATCTCTCGGCAACGCCCCTGCCGCTGGTGGTGCAACCCTATCTCGACCAGCTTTCCGAAACGGTCGGGCAAAGCGCGTCGGTTTCCGTGCTCGACGGGACGGAGATCGTCTATGTGGCGCGCGCTGCGCAGAAACGCGTCATGTCGATCAGCCTGATGCCCGGCTCGCGCCTGCCCGCCTATTGCGCCTCGATGGGCCGCGTGCTGCTGGCGGCCCTGCCGGAAGCCGAGGCGCGCGCCATTGTCGAAGCCTCAGACCGCAAGGCCAACACGCCCTTCACCAAGACCGACCCGGAGGCCCTGATGGCGGAGTTTTGTGAGGTGCGCCGGCAGGGTTATGCGCTGATCGACCAGGAGCTGGAAATCGGCCTGCGCTCCATCGCCGTTCCCCTGGAGAATGCGCGCGGCCGGGTGGTCGCCGCGCTCAATATCGGCGCGCCGGCCGCCCATGCGGCGGCCGAGGAGATGGTGGCGCGCTACCTGCCAGAAATGCGCGCGGTGCAGGCGGCGCTGCGGTCGCTGCTCGCCTGAGCGATCCTTGACAGACGGCAGGTCGCAGCCCCACCTTTTGCGCCGCAACAGGAGGCCGCCATGCGCGACGACGAGAGCAAGCTCACCCGCACCAAACGCCGCTGGGCGGACGAAGGAAAATTCCTGACGGGACGCGTTGCGCGGCCGGAGACCGACCGCCTGCCGCCCGGCCAGCATCTCGTGAAGGACTGGCCGGTGCTCGATCTCGGCCAGCAGCCGGTGATCCGCCCGGAAAACTGGCGGCTCGACGTAAAGGGCGGCGCGGAAAATCCCATGTCCTTCGGCTGGGCGGACTTCCTCGCCCTGCCGCAGAGCCGGAAACTCAGCGACATCCATTGCGTGACCACCTGGTCGCGCTACGACAACCACTGGGAGGGCGTTGCGACCCGCGACCTTCTCGACCGCGTGATGCCGCGGCCGGAAGCGAACTTCGTGATGCTGACGAGCTATGACGGCTACACGACCAACCTGCCGCTTTCCGATTTCGCCGCCGAGGACGCCATCCTTGCCACCCATTGGGAGGGCAGCCCGCTCTCCACCGAACATGGCGGGCCGATGCGGCTTGTCGTGCCCCATCTCTACTTCTGGAAGAGCGCCAAGTGGCTGACGCGCATCGATTTCCTGCCCGGCGACCAGGCGGGCTTCTGGGAGCGCAACGGCTACCACATGCGCGGTGACCCTTGGGCGGAGGAACGCTATTCCGACGACTGAGCGGCAAGCCGCGCCCGCTCGGCCAGCCGGAAGGCGCGCGGCGTCTCGCCCGTCTCGCGCAGGAAATAACGCGAGAAATAGGCGGGATCGGCAAAGCCGAGGCGAAGGCCGATTTCCTGCGCCGGCGTTTCGGTGAAGACCAGCTCGCGTCTTGCCTCGTCGACCAGCTTTCGGCCGATATAGGCATGGGCCGTCATGCCCGTCGCCGCCTTGACGATGCGGTTGAGGTGCGTCGGCGAGATGCCGAGTTCCTGCGCATAGAAGTTCGCCGGCTTCTGGCTGCGGAAATGCTGCTGGATGAGGCCATTCAGGTGCTCCATGCGCCGCGCCGTCTCGCCGGCGCCCTCGGCCGGATCGTTCCGGCTCCACAGCCGCGCCGTCAGCGCCAGCACGCAGGCCAGATAGGCCTCCATCAGGTCCGTGCGCCCGCTGCGCCGGCCCGTCCATTCGGCGGCGAGCCGTTCGAGCGTCGAGAGGACGAAGGCGCCGTCCGGATCGCCGGGATCGAGCGGCGTCACGCGCGGCTCCGCCGCAAAGCGCCGCGCCGCGCCGGCAAGGCGCAGGTGCGAGGCGAGCATGGTGAAGACGTAGCCGTCGATATCCCGTGAAAAACGGAAGCCGTGGCCGAGGGCCGGCGGCACCGTGACGACAGCGCTCGGCGAAAGCGTCAGCCGCTCGTTTCCGAACAGGGCGTCGCCCGATCCGGCGGAAATGTACAGGATCTGAAAAAAGCTTTCATGCCGGTGCACGCCGATCTCGTAGCGGTGCAGGCTGCTGCGTGACGGGATCGTTTCGCAGTGCAACCAGAAATCCGGCGCATTCCCGGTGCGCTCGCCGTAAAGCTCGTAGGTCGGGACGGTTCTGGTCATCTCGGCACCATCGGTTCGCAATGTTCGATTTGTACAATCCGTGGACCGTTTCGTCCATTGTCCGATACGGCCGTTCTCACCGACAATTTGCGAAATGCCAGTTCGGGGAGGATTTTTCATGCGTGTTCAGGTCGCCATCATCGGCTCGGGTCCGTCGGGGCTGCTGCTCGGCCAGTTGCTCGGCAATGCCGGCATCGAGACCGTCATCCTCGACCGGTCGAGCCGCGCACACATCCTCGGCCGCGTGCGTGCCGGCGTGCTGGAGGAAGGCACGGCCCGGCTGATGGACCAGGCCGGCGTCGGGGGCCGCATGCACCGGGAAGGCCTGCCGCATGACGGCTTTTCGCTCGCCTTCGACGGACGCGACCACCGCATCGACCTCTTCGACCTCACCGGCGGCAAGCGCGTCATGGTCTACGGCCAGACGGAGCTGACGCGCGACCTGATCGAGCAGCGCGAGACAGACGGAAGGCGAACTATCTACGAGGCGTCGCATGTGACGCCGCACGCCTTCGACGGGCAGGCGCCCTATGTCACCTACGAGAAGGATGGTGTGACGCACCGCATAGACTGCGATTTCATCGCCGGCTGCGACGGCTTCCATGGCGCGAGCCGCAAGGCCGTGCCTGACGGCGCGATCCGTACCTTCGAGAAGGTCTATCCGTTCGGCTGGCTCGGCGTCCTCGCCGAGGTGCCGCCCGTCAGCGACGAGCTGATCTATGCCAACCATCCGCGCGGCTTTGCGCTCTGCTCCATGCGCTCGCACAGCCGCAGCCGCTACTACATCCAGTGCGCGCTTGACGAGAAGATCGAGGACTGGTCGGATTCGCGCTTCTGGGACGAGCTGCGCCGCCGGCTGCCCTCACACCATGCCGAGGCGATGGTGACGGGGCCGAGCTTCGAGAAATCCGTCGCGCCGCTGCGCTCCTTCGTCGCCGAGCCGATGCGCTTCGGCCGGCTGTTCCTCGTCGGCGACGCCGCCCATATCGTGCCGCCGACCGGCGCCAAGGGACTGAACCTTGCGGCAAGCGACGTGCACTACCTTTTCGCCGGTCTCATGGAGCACTACCAGGACCGCTCGGATGCCGGCATCGACGCCTATTCTGCCCGGGCGCTCGCCCGAGTCTGGAAGGCGGTGCGCTTTTCCTGGTGGATGACGACCATGCTGCACCGCTTCCCCGGCACGGACGATTTCGACCAGAAGATCCAGGAGGCCGAGCTCGACTATCTCACCCATTCGCGCGCCGCCGAGACGGTGCTGGCGGAAAACTACGTCGGCCTGCCCTACTGACGCCCCGCCCAGGCGGCGACCGAGGCGATCATCGTCGCATGGTGCTCCGGCGTATCGGCCAGCGCCGCCAGCTCCCAGAGGCGGTGCACGCCGGTCAGGAGATGAATGCGGGCGCGGTCGAGCGGGCGGCCGGTCAGCTGCTCGTAGCTGTCGACGATGCGCGCGGTGAGGTCCGGGTCGATGAAGTTGGAATAGATGAAATCCTGATGCAGCGGCCCGAAGCCGGAATCGGCGAAATCGTAGACGCCGTTGAGGCGGCCTGCCGCATGGTCGAAGGCCATGTTCCAGCCGTGGCCGTCGAAGAAACCGTAGGTCTCGCCATGCGGATCGGGCGGCAGAGCGCGCCAGTCGGCAATGGTCTTCCTGGCAAAGGCGTGCAGTTCTTCCGGCAGGAGCGGCAGGGCCTTTGCCGCGATATCATCGGCCCCCAGCCAGCGCTCGACGGGCCGGGCACCCGCCCGCGCCATCGCGGTGCGGTCAAGCGCATGAAGCTCCGCATGGAAGCGGGCCATGGCCGCGCCCAATGCCTGCCGCGCCGGCTCGGGCAATGCCTGATACTGCGCCGTTTCCAGATGTTCGCCGGGGATGATCGCGTGTTCGGAAAAGAGCGGCGTTCCGTCATGCAGGCGAAGGTCGGGAACGCGCATCGAAAGATGCGGGCGGACGGCGGCCAGGATGGAGGCCTCGCGGCGCAAGGCCTGCTCCGCCTCCTCGCCCTGCGGAAACTTGAAGACGAGACGGTCGTCCACCGCGACGGCACGCGAATGCCAGCCGCCCGGCAGCGGGCGGAACGCGGCATCGGCAAGCTCGGGATGAACGGCGAGAATCGCGGCACGGGAAAGGTCGGGTTCGCTGGCCATGGCCTGTCGTAGCGAAAGGACCGGCGGCACTCAAGCCGCCGGAGACACCTTGCCGGCCACCTCGCGGATCGTCTGCATGAGGATGGCGAGCGGCATGGAGGGCACGGCGTCGGTGCGCATGGTGAGGCCGACCGGGCCTTTCGTCTCACCCGTATCGACCGGAAGCGCGGCGAGCTTACCCTCCATGATGTCAGCCGCGACGACCCCTTCGGAGATGATCCAGATCGCATCGCTTTCGCGCACGAAGGCGCGGCCGAACGCGTCGGAGACGGTCTCGATCTGGTTCGGCAGGCCGGCAATGCCGTTGGTGATCAGGAAGCGCTCGACGAAGGGGCGGATGATCGAGGCGCGCGTCGGCATCAGCACGGGATAGGCGTCGAGCCCGGCAAAGGCCGAGCCGCCAGAGAGCAGCGGATGGCCGGCGCGCACGCAGAAGACGACCTTTTCCGAATAGAGATGCTCGAAGGAGAAGCCCGCCATCTTCTCCGGCGCGGCGAGGCGCCCGACGACGAGGTCGAGGTCGCCGACGCGCAGCTGCTCCAGCAGCACGGCATTTTCCCCGGTGACGATCTTGATCCGCGCGCCGGTGCCCTCTTGCAGAAACAGCATCATCGCCCTCGGCATGATGCGCGTGGAAACGGTCGGCAGGGCGCCGATGCGGATCGGCGGGGCATCGCCGGAGAGCGCCTGCGAGATGGAATCGAAACCCTGGCGCAGCGCCGTCAGCGTCGCGCCGGCATGTTTCAGGAACACC
Source organism: Shinella zoogloeoides (assembly GCF_030733845.1). Classification (NCBI taxonomy): domain Bacteria; kingdom Pseudomonadati; phylum Pseudomonadota; class Alphaproteobacteria; order Hyphomicrobiales; family Rhizobiaceae; genus Shinella; species Shinella zoogloeoides. Next base: position 3,796,108 of record NZ_CP132311.1, on the reverse strand, counting down.
TCGCCGTAGCGAGTAATCCTGATGCCGCGGCCGTCGCGCTCGAAGACGGCGACGCCCAGTACCTCCTCCAGTTCGCGGATCGTCTTGGTCACGGCCGGCTGGCTGACATGCAGCAGCTCGGCCGCCTTCATCACGCTCTTCTGGCGCGCCACCTCGACAAAGGTTTGCAGATGGCGGAACTTGATACGGCTGTCGATCACGGCTTTTCATAACCCTCAAGTTAACGAAACGGCATGAAATATCATTTTACCTAACCAGATCAAACGATCAATCTGCAAGGACGGGAGGAGAGAGCCGTGCAATTCGCAACTGTCAACGACGTCATCCTGCATCACCAACTGATCGGCGGCCCGGCCGGCCGGCCGGTGATCGTCTTTGCCAATTCGCTCGGCACCGACTTCCGAATCTGGCGCGACGTCGTCGTGCGCCTTGCCGGCGATTTCCCGATCATAACCTATGACAAGCGCGGCCATGGCCTCTCCGATCTCGGCCAGGTGCCCTATTCCATCGACGACCATGTGCTCGACCTCGCCGCCCTGCTCGACCGGCTCGCCGTGAAGGATGCGGTCATCTGCGGCCTTTCGGTCGGCGGCATGATTGCGCAGGGGCTGGCATCGAAGCGCCCGGACCTCGTGAAGGGGCTCGTGCTCTGCGACACGGCGCACAAGATCGGCACCACGGAGATGTGGAACGCCCGCATCGAGAGCATCGAGGCGAAGGGCATCGAGAGCCTTGCCGACGCCGTGATGGAGCGCTGGTTCACCCCGGCCTTCCGTCGGCCGGAGAATGCCGCCTATCACGGCTACCGCAACATGCTGACGCGCCAGTCCGCCGTCGGCTATACCGCGACCTGCGCGGCGCTGCGCGATGCGGACCTCACCGAAGAGACGAAGCGCCTTTCCGTGCCGACGCTCTGCGTCGTCGGCGACCAGGACGGCTCGACGCCGCCCGACCTCGTGCTCTCCATGGCAAGGCTGATTGCCGGCGCGCGCTACGAGGTCATCAAGGATGCCGGGCACATTCCCTGCGTCGAGCAGCCGGAAATCCTCACCGAGATGATCCGCGCCTTCATCGCCACCCTACCTGCCGGAGACGAGCCCCATGGCTGATGCCCATACCTTTTCCGACCGCTACCGCCAGGGCATGATGACCCGCCGGGCGGTGCTCGGCGACAGCCATGTCGACCGCGCCTCCTCCACCGCCACCCCTTTCGACCAGCCCTTCCAGGAGCTGATCACCGAGGGCGCCTGGGGCACGGTCTGGTCGCGGCCCGGCTGGACGAAGCGCGAGCGCTCCATCGTGACGATCGCGCTGCTCGCCGCGCTCGGCCATGACGAGGAGGTGGCAATGCATGTGCGCGCGACCGTCAATACCGGCGCGAGCCGCGAGGACATCGCCGAGGCGCTCTTGCATGTGGCGATCTATGCGGGCGTGCCGGCGGCCAACCGGGCGATCAAGGTCGCCAAGCATGTTTTCGAGGAGCTGGACGCGGAACAGGCGGCCTGAGGCAGAAATGACGGACCTTTCCAACAAGAAGCCCGAGACGGGCGCCTTCTTCTCCCGTGACCGGCTCTGGCACCCGCCGGGGCTTACCCCCGGCTACAAGACCTCCGTGCTGCGCTCGCCGCAAAAGGCGCTGCTGTCGCTCGACGGCACCATTTCCGAGATCACCGGCCCGGTCTTCGGCCATTCCATCCTGGGCGAACTCGACAACGACCTGATCCACAATTTCGCGAAAGCGGGCGAAAGCGCCATCGGCGAGCGCATCATCGTGCATGGGCGCGTGCTGGACGAGCGGGCGCGGCCGGTGCCGGGCGCGCTGCTCGAATTCTGGCAGGCCAATGCCGGCGGGCGCTACCGCCACAAGAAGGAAAGCTACCTCGCCCCGCTCGATCCCAATTTCGGCGGCTGCGGGCGCACCATCACGGACGAGGACGGCTGCTACGCGTTCCGCACCGTCAAGCCAGGCCCCTATCCCTGGTCGAACGGCGTCAACGACTGGCGCCCGGCGCATATCCACTTCTCCGTCTTCGGCCACGGCTTTGCCCAGCGGCTGATCACGCAGATGTATTTCGAGGGCGACCCGATGATCTGGAAATGTCCCATCGTGCAGACGATCCCGGACAAGGCGGCGATCGAGCAACTGGTCGCGGCGCTCGACTGGGGCAACACGATCCCCATGGATGCGCGCGCCTACAAGTTCGACATCGTGCTGCGCGGCCGCCGCTCGACGCTGTTCGAAAACCGGATGGAGGGCAACTGATGGTCCAGCCGCTCGGTTACCTCAAGGAAAGCGCCTCGCAGACCGCGGGTCCCTACGTCCATATCGGCCTGACGCCGAATTTCTCCGGCATAGGCGGCGTCTATGGCGGCGATCTTGGCGCGACGATGGTGGGCGACAAGACGCTCGGCCGGCGCATCACGATCACCGGCCGCGTGCTCGACGGCACCGGCACGCCGCTGAAGGACGCGCTGATCGAAATCTGGCAGGCGGATGCGGCCGGCCTCTACAACAGCCCTTCGGAGCTGCGCGGCAGCGCCGATCCGAATTTTTTAGGCTGGGGTCGCTGCCCCACCCATGGCGAGACCGGCGAATACCGTTTCGAGACGATCAAGCCGGGCCGTGTGCCCTTCCGGGACGGCCGGCCGATGGCGCCGCACATCTCGTTCTGGGTCGTCGCCCGCGGCATCAATCTCGGCCTCAACACGCGGATGTATTTCGGCGACGAGGAGGCCGCCAATGCGGAGGATCCGGTGCTGGCGCGCATCGAGCACCGCGTGCGCGTGCCGACGCTGATCGCACCCATGGATGGCGATACCTATCGCTTCGACATCCATTTGCAGGGCGAGAAGGAGACGGTGTTCTTCGATATTTGAGGCAGCGTGTCCGGCGATGGCCTATAGTGGGCTTTCCGCCCGCCAGACCACCGCCCCCGCGAAAGAGCGCCCCATGACCGTTTCGCCCTTCGATCATCCCTATCTCTCCGGCCTCCTCGGCGACGAGGAGGTGGCGTCGCTGTTTTCCGCCGCCGCCGAGCTCGAAGCCATGCTGGCCTTCGAGGTGGCGCTGGCGAAGGCGGAAGCGATCGAGGGGTTGATACCGCCCGCCGCCGCTCGCGCCATCGAGAGCGCAGCACATCGTTTCTCGCCCGATGTCGCAAGCCTGCGCGAAGCCACGGCCCGCGACGGCGTGGTGGTGCCGGACCTCGTGCGCCAACTGCGGGCGGCCGTCGGCGAGCCGCACGCCATGCACCTGCATTTCGGCGCGACCAGCCAGGACGTCATCGACAGCGGCCTGATGCTCCGTCTTTCCCGCGCATTGCCCATGCTCGAAGACCGGTTGGAAAGGCTGATCGGCTATCTGATGGGTCTCTCGGTCCGCTTCGAGGGCCGGCGGCTGGTGGGGCGCACGCGCATGCAGGCGGCAATCCCGATCACGGTGGCCGACCGGCTCCTCTCCTGGCGTTCGCCCTTGGAACGCCATGTCGAACGGTTGGAGATATTCACGCTGGAGGGTCTTGCCGTGCAGTTCGGCGGCGCGGCCGGCACGCTGGACAAGCTGGGCGGCAAGGCCGAGACCGTGCGCGCCGCGCTTGCCGACGAACTCGGCCTTGCCGATACGCCGCAATGGCACAGCCAGCGCGACCGCATCATGGAACTGGCAGGCCTTCTGGCCGCCGTCACCGGCAGCCTCGGCAAGATCGGCCAGGACATCGCCCTGATGGCCGACCGCGGCGGCGAGATCGTGCTTTCCGGCGGCGGCGGCTCCTCGGCCATGCCGCACAAGCAGAACCCCGTCGCGGCGGAAGCGCTGGTGACGCTCGCCCGCTTCAACGCCGCGCAGCTCGGCGGGCTGGCGCAGGCGGCGGTGCACGAACAGGAGCGTTCCGGCACCGCCTGGACGCTGGAATGGCTGATCCTGCCGCAGATGGTGGTCGCCTGCGGCGCGGCGCTTCGCCTCGCCGGCATGCTGCTGTCCTCCATAGAGCAGCTCGGCACGGATTCACCCATTTCACATAATCCTTAAGTTATGAAAGTGGCCGATATTTTCATTTTACATCACCGTTTCATCTGGCAATCTGACAAAACACCAGTCTGGACGAAGACCGGGCGCCGGCGGGAGACCGGCCTTTCAGGGAGGAAGACATGAAGAAATTTGCGATCGCGGCCTTTGCCGCCGCACTGATGGCCGGCGCTGCCCATGCCGATACGATCAAGGTCGGCGTCGTCGGGCCGTTCTCCGGCCCCTTCGCGTTGCAGGGCAAGAACTTCAAGGCGGGCATCGACGCCTATATGGCGCTCAACGGCAACACGGTCGGCGACGACACGATCGAGATCATCTACCGCGACATCCCGACGGCCGACCCGGCGCAGTCCAAAGCGCTCTCGCAGGAACTCGTCGTGAAGGAAGGCGTGCAATATCTCGCCGGCTTCTACTTCACACCCGACGCCATGGCCGCAACGCCGCTCCTCGAACAGGCCAACGTGCCGATGGTGGTGATGAACGCGGCGACCTCGGCCATCGTCACCAAGAGCCCCTATGTGGTGCGCACCTCCTTCACCACCTGGCAGACCTCGACGCCGATCGCCAAGGTCGCCTTCGACGGCGGCACGAAGAAGGTCATCTCCGTCGTCAGCGACTACGGCCCCGGCGTCGATGCGGAAGCCGCCTTCAAGGCGGGCTTCGAGGCGGCCGGCGGCGAGATCGTCGAGGCGATCCGCATGCCGCTCCAGACCAACGACTTCTCGCCGATCATGCAGAGCATCAAGGATTCGAGCGCCGAAGGCGTCTTCGCCTTCCTGCCCTCGGGCCCGACGACGCTCGGCTTCGTCAAGGCCTTCAACGAGAACGGCCTCAAGGATGCCGGCATCAAGTTCTTCGCGCCCGGCGACCTGACGCAGGAATCCGACCTGCCGGCCCTCGGCGAGGCGGCGCTCGGCCTTCAGACCACCTTCCACTATGCGGTCTCGCATGATTCCGCGGAGAACAAAAAATTCGTCGAGGCCGCAGCCAAGGCGATCGGCAATCCGGCCGAACTCTCCTTCCCGTCGGTCGGCGCCTATGACGGCATGCATGTCATCTACAAGATGATCGAGGCGACCGGCGGCGAGCAGGATGCGGCAAAGGCCGTCGAGGCCGTGAAGGGCCTTTCCTGGGAAAGCCCGCGCGGACCCGTCACGATCGATCCGGAAAGCCGCCATATCACGCAGAACATCTACCTGCGCGAAGTGGCAAAGGCCGAGGACGGGACCTATTACAACAAGGAGATCCAGACCTTCGAGAAGCAGGGCGATCCGGGCCTTGCGGCGGCGAAGTAAGGCGGCTTTCTTCGGCGGCGTGCCGTGCGGGTGGATCCTCGGGTCGAGCCCGAGGATGACGAAAGAAGCGGGGAGCGGGTGGATCACGGCGACCGCACCTCATGCCGATAGACGGGAAGCACTTTTCTCCCCTCCGTCATCCTCGGGCTCGACCCGAGGATCCACTCACCCGCACGCCACACACGAATGAACGGCCGCAAGCCCCGGCGATACAGGACAGGAACATGCAAACGGTCTTCAGCATCGGTGTCGATGCCCTTGCCTATGGCATGGTGCTCTTTGTCATCTCCATCGGCCTTTCGGTGACGATGGGGCTGATGCGGGTCGTCAACCTGGCGCATGGCGCCTTCGCCATGATCGGCGGCTACATCGCCTCCTATGCGGCGCGCGACCTCGGCCTTGCCTATGCGCTCGCCGTCCTCATCGCCATCTTCGGCACGATCCTCATCGCCATTCCGGTCGAACGCTTCCTCTACCGCCGCATCTACGGCCAGCCGGAGCTGACGCAGGTGCTGATGACCATCGGCATCACCTTCTGCATCATCGGCATCGCCAACTATGTCTTCGGCCCGACGCTGAAGACCATTCCGACGCCGGAGACGCTGCGCCAGTCCGTCAGCCTCGGCTTCCGCACCGTCTCGGCGCACCGGCTGTTCGTCATCGCCTGCGGAGTCGCGGTGGCGCTGGGCCTCTGGTACTTCATCGAGCGCACCGCCTTCGGCGTGAAGCTGCGCGCGGCCGTCGACAATGCGGCCATGGCCGCCGCCCTCGGCGTGAAGACGCAGGTCGTCTACGCCGTCAGCTTCGCCGTCGCGGTCGGCCTTGCCGCCTTCGGCGGCGTCGTCGGCGCCGAACTGCTGCCGATCGAGCCCTATTACGCATTGCGCTACATGGTGACCTTCCTCGTCGTCGTCTCCGTCGGCGGGGCCGGCTCCATTCCCGGCGCGCTCGCCGCCTGCCTGTTGCTCGGCGCCATCGACACGACGGGACGCTACCTGATGCCGGAATTCGGCGAATTCTTCTTCTATCTCGCGGTCATCGCCATCGTCTGGATCTTTCCGCGCGGCCTTGCCGGAAGGGCCAAGTGATGGCGCTCGCAACCGATTCCGAAACGATCTCTGCCGCCGGCGACCGCCGCGCCCGGCTGACGCGCGACGCCCTCGGCGTCCTCGTCATACTCGCCGCAGCGGCCCTCGGTTACTTCCTCTTCCCGAACAATCTGGCGCTGCTCACCCGTATCACCGCCATCGCGCTGCTGGTGCTCTCGCTCGACCTCGTCACCGGCTATTGCGGCGTGGCGACGCTCGGCCATGCAGCCCTCTTCGGCGCCGGGGCCTATGGCGCGGGCATTGCGGCGGCGCATTTCGGCATCACCGACCCGATCGCCATGCTCGCCGTCGGCATCGTAGTAGGCGCGCTTGCCGGCCTCGTTTCGGGCGTCGTCGTGCTGCGCGCACACGGCCTGCCACAACTCGTGTTGTCCATCGCCATCATCCACCTCGCGCATGAAGCCGCCAACAAGGCTTCCGGCTGGACCGGCGGCAGCGACGGCCTTGCCGGCATCATGCCGGACGCCGTCTTCGGCATCTGGCAGTTCGACCTGTGGGGCCGCACCGCCTATGTCTTCGGCATCGTGCTGCTCGTCGCCGCCTTCGTCGTGCTGCGCCAGATCGTGCGTTCGCCCTTTGGCATGCTCTGCCGCGGCATCAAGCAGGATCCGGTGCGCATCCGCGCGATGGGCGGCTCGGTGCAGGGCACGCTGATCAAGATGTATGCGATCTCGGGCGCCGTCGCCGGCGCGGGCGGAGCGCTCAACGCCATCTCGACGCAGGTCGTCGGCCTCGACAGCCTGTCCTTCACGCTGTCGGCCGAAGCCCTCGTCATGCTGGTGCTCGGCGGCACCGGCTCGCTCTACGGCGCGCTGATCGGCACCCTCGCCTTCCTGTGGTTCGAGGACGTCGTCTCGGCGGCCAACCCGTTCCACTGGCTCACCATCGTCGGCGCGCTCCTGATCGCCGTCGTGCTCTTCGCGCCGAAAGGGCTCTACGGCTCGCTCGCCGCCTTTTACGAACGCCGCGGAAGGAAGGGCAAATGAGCGCGATCTTCGACGTCCGCAACCTCAAGAAGATGTTCGGCGGCCTCGCCGTCACCAACGACGTCTCGCTTTCCATGGCCCCCGGCGACCGGGTCGCGCTGATCGGCCCGAACGGCGCCGGCAAGACGACCTTCGTCAACCTCGTCACCGGCAATATCATGCCGAATTCCGGCAGCGTGACGCTGGGCGGCGAGGACGTGACGCGTCTCGGGCCGATGGAGCGCGTGCGCCGCGGCCTCGTGCGCTCCTTCCAGGTGACGCGGCTCTTCTCCGAGATGACGCCGGAGGAGCATGTCGCGCTCGCCATCCTGCAGCGCGAGGGGCGCTCGGGGAAGATGTTCTCTAGCCACCGCGCCATGCCCGACGTGATGGACGAGGGGCATGCGCTGCTGGCGCGGCTCGGTATCGCGTCGCTCGCCCGCCACAGGGTCAGCGAGATCGCCTATGGCCAGCAGCGCCTGCTGGAACTGGCTTTGGCACTCGCCCTCAAGCCGAAGGTGCTGCTGCTCGACGAGCCGGCGGCCGGCGTGCCGCAGAGCGACACGGCGCGCATCGAGCAGGCCATCGCCGACCTGCCGGCGGACCTTGCCGTGCTGATGATCGAGCACGACATGGACCTCGTCTTCCGCTTCGCCAAGCGTGTCATCGTGCTGGCGGCGGGCGAGATCATCTTTGACGGATCGCCTGATGCCGTGACCAGGGACGACCGCGTCCGCCAGGCCTATCTCGGGAGCTATGCCGATGCCCGCAGCGTCGCTTGAAATCTCCGGCCTTTGCGCCGGCTACGGGCCGACACGCGTGCTCGAGGACATTTCATTTTCCGCCGGGGCCGGCCGGCGCCTTGCCGTGCTCGGCCGCAACGGCATGGGCAAGTCCACGCTGTTCGCCACGCTCGCCGGCCAGACGAAACGCTATGGCGGCGAGATCCGCCTCGGCGGCACGGCGATCGAAGGCATCGACAGCTCCTCGCGCGCGCTGAAGGGCCTCGGCTACGTGCCGCAGTCGCGCGACGTCTTCCCGACGCTGACAGTCGAGGAAAATCTCTTCGTCGGGTTGAAGGCGCGGCCGCGCGCGTCGATCGAGGAAGCCTATGCCATGTTCCCGCGCCTCAAGGAGCGGCGCAGGAACCTCGGCTCGCAGCTTTCCGGCGGCGAACAGCAGATGCTGACGACGGCGCGCACCATTCTCGGCCAGCCCTCCGTGCTGCTGCTCGACGAGCCGCTGGAGGGCCTCGCCCCGGTCATCTGCGAGGAGCTGATGGCCGCCTTCGGCACGCTCGCCGCCTCAGGCGAGATGACGATCCTGCTGGTGGAGCAGCGCATCCAGAGCGCGCTCGACTTCGCCGACGAGGTGATCATCCTCGAACGCGGCCGCATCGCCTGGACGGGCACGCCCGCGGCGCTCGCCGCCGACCAGCAGACGGTGGAAACCCTGCTCGGCGTCGGCGGCCTGCACTGAGCCTGTTCCCGGCGGAACAGCGGCGGGCGGGTCGATGTGAGACCTTCTGATCACCGGACGAGAGAGGCTCGTCCCCACCAAATGATCAGGAGAGACCCATGCGCAAGTTCATCATTTCCGCCGCCATCGCCGCCGTCGCCGCCCTTTCCTTCGCAGCCCCCTCGCAGGCCGGCTACTACAGCTACGGCTACAAGCCGCACTGCTTCATCAAGAAGGTGAAGTCCTACGATTACTACGGCAATGTCGTGATCAAGAAGATCAAGGTCTGCAAGTAAGCCGCCCCCGACTGACCTCCCCGAAGGCCCGGATGTCCCTGCATCCGGGTCTTTCGCTTGCGGCAGCGATGCGGATCAATAGCCCGCGCCGCGGTCCACCAGATGCTCCAGCGGCTTGCCGCTTTCCAGCCGCTCGATCTGCCCGGCGACGTGGCGGAAGAGCGCGGCGACATCGGAGGCGGCGGAGGCGTGGGGCGTCATGAAGACCTTGTCCATCGACCAGAACGGGCTTTCGAGCGGCAGCGGCTCCTGCTCGAAGACATCGAGCGAGGCGCCGCGCAGCGTGCCGTCGTTGATCGAGGCGACAATATCGGCCTCCACCTGGCTGCCGCCGCGGCCGGCATTGATGAAGACGGGCGCGCCGAGCGGCCCCTTCCGGCTGAGGCGGGAGAAGAGGCCGGTATTGTAAAGGCCCCTCGTATCGGGCGTCAGCGGCAGGAGGCCGACGAGGATGTCGGTCCTGCCGAGGAAGGCATCGAGGCCCTTTTCGTCATAAACCTCGAAACCCTCGACCTTGCGGCCGCTCTTCGACCAGCCGATAACGTTGAAGCCGAGCGTCCTGAGCTTTGCCGCCGAATCCTGCCCGAGCACGCCGAAGCCCATGATGCCGACTGTGAGTTCCGCGGCCTCCGGCTGGTCGAGTTCGCGCCAGACGCGCTTTTGCCGCTGCGCCTCGTAGGCGTGGTACTGACGCAGGTGCAGGAGGCACTGCATGACCACCCATTCGCTCATGCGCGTCGTCAGCGTGTGGTCGACGAACCGGACGAGCGGCACGTCCGGCAGGCCCGGCAGCGTCAGCACATGATCGACGCCCGCACCGCCGGAAAAGACCACCTTGAGGTCCTTCGCCCGCGAGAAGAGGTCCGCCCCCGGCTTCCAGACCACGGCATAGTCGATGCCCGAGAGGTCGCGATTGCGGCTCGCCGGATGCAGCAGGTTGATCACCTCGCGATCCGGGAAAGCGCCCTTGAGCGCGGCGGCGACCTGCTCCTGGTCGAACTTCAGATCGATGATGACGGGGCTTTTCGCCGACATGCTGTTTCCTGTTACTGGCTGATCGTCTCGCTGCGAACGGCTTCGAGATTGAAGGCGGCGGCCATCAGGGCCCTGGTATAGGCCTCGCCCGGCCGCTCGATGACATCCTTCGCCGGCCCCTTCTCGACCACGCGCCCTCCGCGCATGACGATGATATCGTTGGCCAGCGCCCGGACGACCTTGAGGTCGTGGCTGATGAAGAGATAGGCGAGATTGTGCTTTGCCTGCAGGTCGCGCAGGAGCTCGACCACCTGCGCCTGCACGCTCATGTCGAGCGCCGATGTCGGCTCGTCCAGCATGACGAATTCGGGTTTCAGCACCATGGCGCGGGCGATCGCGATGCGCTGACGCTGGCCGCCGGAAAATTCATGCGGGTAGCGCCAGCGGGTCGCCGGATCGAGGCCGGTCTCCTCCAGCGCGGAGGCGACGCGGTGGTCGCGCTCGGCGTCGGAAAGCGACGGCTCGTGGATCTTCAGGCCTTCCGCGACGATATCTGCCACCGACATGCGCGGCGACAGCGAGCCGAAGGGATCCTGGAAGACGATCTGCATGCGCCGGCGTAGCGGCCGCATCTCGGCGAAGCTGTGGCCGGCAATGTCCTGCCCGACGAAGGCGATGCGGCCTTTCGAGGAGATGAGCCGCGTCAGCGCGAGGCCGAGCGTCGTCTTGCCCGAACCGGATTCGCCGACGACGCCGAGCGTGTGGCCGGCGCGCAGTTTCAGGTCGATGCCGTCGACTGCCTTCACATGATCGACGACGCGGCGCAGGAACCCCGCCTTGATCGGGAACCAGACCTTGACGTCCTCGGCTTCCATGACGACGGGCTGGCTGTCATCGGCCGGGCGCGGCCGGCCCTTCGGCTCGGAGGCGAGCAGGTGGCGGGTATAGGCGTGCTGCGGGTTGGTGAAGATCGCCTCGACCGGGCCGGTCTCGACGATCTTGCCCTTGGTCATCACGCAGACCCGGTCGGCGAACTTGCGCACGATGCCGAGGTCGTGGGTGATGAAGAGCATGGACATGCCGTGCTCTTCCTTGAGGGTCTTCAGCAGTTCGAGGATCTGCGCCTGCACGGTGACGTCGAGCGCCGTCGTCGGCTCGTCGGCGATCAGGAGTTCCGGGCGGTTGGCGAGCGCCATGGCGATCATGACGCGCTGGCGCTGGCCGCCGGACAGCTCGTGCGGATAGGCCGCGAGGCGCTTTTCCGGCTCGCGGATGCCGACCTGGTTCAGCAGTTCCAGGGTTTTGGCGCGCGCGGCAGGGCCCTCGATATCCTGGTGCAGCTTGAGGATCTCGCCGATCTGCCGCTCGATGGAGTGCAGCGGGTTGAGCGAGGTCATCGGCTCCTGGAAGATCATGGTGATGTCGTTGCCGCGCACCGCGCGCAGGTCCGCATCCGACGCCTTCAGGAGGTCCTTGCCGTTGAAGACGATTTCGCCCGAGGGATGGCTCGCCGCCGGATAGGGCAGGAGCTTCAGGATCGAGTTCGCCGTCACCGACTTGCCGGAGCCCGATTCGCCGACGAGCGCGACGACCTCGCCGCGGCGGATGTCGAAGGAGACGCGATCGACGGCCAGCGACGTGTTGCCGCCCTGGTGGAAGGCGACCGAGAGGTCGCGCACGGAAAGGATGGTTTCGGGAGCGCTCACCGGAAGGTCTTCCTCGGATCGAAGGCGTCACGCGTCGCTTCGCCGACGAAGATCAGCAGTGACAGCATGAGGGACATGACGGCGAAGGCGGTGAGGCCGAGCCACGGCGCCTGAAGGTTCTCCTTGCCCTGCGCGATCAATTCACCCAGCGAGGGCGAGCCGGGCGGCATGCCGAAGCCGAGGAAATCGAGCGAGGTCAGCGTGGTGATCGAGCCGGAGAGGATGAAGGGCAGGAAGGTGAGCGTGGCGACCATCGCGTTCGGCAGGAGGTGCCGGTACATGATCGTGACGTTGCCGACGCCGAGCGCGCGCGCCGCCCTGACATATTCGAAATTGCGGGCGCGCAGGAATTCTGCGCGCACCACGCCGACGAAGCCGACCCAGGAGAAGAGCAGCATGATGGAAAGCAGGATCCAGAAGCCGGGCGGCAGGATGGCGGCGATGATGAGCAGGATGTAGAGCACCGGCATCGAGGACCAGATCTCGATGAAACGCTGCATCAGAAGATCGGTCCAGCCGCCGAAATAGCCCTGGATGGCGCCCGCCGTCACGCCGACGACGGCAGAGGCGATGGTGAGCGCCAGGCCGAACAGCACCGAGATGCGGAAACCGTAGATGACGCGGGCGAGCACGTCGCGCGCCTGGTCGTCCGTGCCGAGCCAGTTGAGGTTGCTCCAGTTGCAGTTGGGGTCCGCCGCGCCGTTCGGATAGCCGGCGCAGCGCTCCTCCCCGGACATCAGCCAGAAGGGTTTCGTCGGGGCGGAATGCGGGATGTTGGAATTGGTCGAGCTGTAGGAATAGCGGATTGGCGGCCAGATCATCCAGCCGTTCGCCTCGATCTCCTCCGTGATGAAATCGGAGCGGTAGTCGGTCTCGGCGAGGAACCCGCCGAACTTCTCCTCCGGATAGTCGATGACGACGGGGAAGAGCAGCTCGCCCTTGTAGGAGGCGAGGATCGGCCGGTCGTTGGCGATGCATTCGGCAAAGAGGCTGAGCACGAAGATGACGAGGAAGATCCAGAGCGACCAGTAGCCGCGCCGGTTCGCCTTGAAATTCTCCCAGCGCCGCAGGTTGGTCGGCGAGAGCAGGCCCTTGCGAGGCGGGGCGACCGGTTTGATATCCGTGACCGCGCTCATCACACGTCCCTCCGCTCGAAGTCGATGCGCGGATCGACCCAGGTGTAGATGAGGTCGGAGACGAGGGAGACGACGAGGCCCATCAGCGAGAAGATGAAGAGCGTCGCGAAGACGATGGGATAGTCGCGCCGCACGATGGAATCATAGCCGAGGCGGCCGAGGCCATCGAGCGAGAAGATGTATTCGATCAGCAGCGAGCCGGTGAAGAAGGCGGAGATGAAGGCGCCGGGGAAGCCGGCGATGATGATCAGCATGGCGTTGCGGAAGACGTGGCCGTAGAGCACCTGCGTCTCGGTGAGGCCCTTCGCGCGGGCGGTGGTGACGTACTGCTTCTTGATCTCGTCGATGAAGGAGTTCTTCGTGAGCAGCGTCGTGGTGGCGAAGGCGGACAGGAGCAGCGTGATCAGCGGCAGCGTCATGTGCCACATGTAGTCGAGCGGCTTCTGCCACCAGGCGAGGCTGTCGAAATTGTCCGAGACGATGCCGCGCAGCGGAAACCAGTCGAGGAAGGACCCGCCGGCGAAGAGCACGATCAGGAGGATGCCGAAGAGGAAGCTCGGCACCGCGTAGCCGACGATGATGACGCCGGAGGTCCACACGTCGAAGGCCGAGCCGTCATGCACCGCCTTGCGGATGCCGAGCGGGATGGAGATGGCGTAGGAAAAGACGAGGATCCACACGCCGAGCGAGATGGAGACCGGCATCTTCTGGGCGATGAGATCGACCACGGAGACGTTGCGGAAGAAGCTCTCGCCGAAATCGAAGCGCATATAGTCCCACATCATCGTGAAGAAGCGCTCGAGCGGCGGCTTGTCGAAGCCGAACTGCTTTTCCAGCTTGGCGATGAATTCCGGATCGAGGCCGCGCGCGCCGCGATAGGCGCTGTCCTGCCCAACCTCCTGCAGCATGTCGCCGCCGCCCGAGAGCCGGTCGCCGCCGCCCTGGCTGGTGAGGTCGGAAATGACCTGCTCGACCGGGCCGCCCGGCGCGAACTGCACGATCGCGAAGGAAATCGCCATGATGCCGAAGATCGTCGGGATCATCAGCAGGATGCGGCGCAGGATATAGGCGCCCATCAGCAGCTACCCGCCACAGCCCGTTGCCGGTCTTCCCGTTCTGGCGCAGTCCCGTCGCTCAAGCCCAACCCTTCCGTTGTTCCGCCGCCATGGCGCGGCGGTGATTCGTCACCGCTATATGGAGCCGAGGACGCCGCACGGCGCAAGCCCCGGCTCATTTGACCAATGTCACTTGGCCGCGTTCTTCGACCACCAGACATCCGGGAAACCGAGGCCGTAATAGGGCAGTTCCTGCGGGCGGGCGAGGTGCTTCCAGTAGGCGACCTGCACCGACTTGGAATAGAACATCGGCACGAGATAGTGATGGGCCAGCAGCACGCGGTCGAGCGCATGGGTGGTCGCCACCAGTTCATCGCGGTTCGGGGCGAAGATGATCCTGCGGATCAGTTCGTCGATCGCCGGATCGGCGATGCCGGCATAGTTGCGCGAGCCCTGCTGGTCGACCGAGGAGGAACCCCAATAGTCGATCTGCTCGTTGCCCGGCACCAGCGACTGCGCCCAGATGCCGTAGATCATGTCATAGTCGAAGCTGCGCACGCGGTTGGTGTATTGCGAGGCATCGACCGTGCGGATGCGGGCATCGATGCCGATATCGGTCAGGCTCTTGATATAGGGCAGGACCGTGCGCTCCTGCGACGGGTTGGACAGGAGGATCTCGATGCCGAAGGGCTCGCCGGTCTTCACGTTGACCAGCTTCCTGTTCTTCAATTCGTAGCCCGCTTCCTTGAAGAGCGTCATGGCCTTGCGCAGGTTCTCACGCGCCTTCTTGGCATCGCCGGCCACGGGATTGGTGTAGGGCGTGGTGAAGACGGCGGGCGGAACCTTGTCCTTCAACTCTTCCAGGATCTCCTTCTCGCGGCCCTCCGGCAGGCCTGAGGAGGCAAGCTCGGTGCCCCAGAAGTAGCTGTCGATGCGGTTGAGCCGGCCGAAGGAGAGATTGCGGTTGAGGCTCTCGAAATCGTAGGCGTAGTTCAGCGCCTCGCGCACCCGCTGGTCTTTGAACTTCTCCCGGCGCAGGTTCGGCACGAAGGCCTGCATGATGCCGGTGGCGCGCAGCGGGTTCTCGATCTCCTCGCGCACGACGCGGCCGTCCTTCGCGGCCGGGAAATCATAGGCCGTCATCCAGTGGCTGGAGCTGTTGTCGCGGTAGAAATCGACATTGCCGGCGCGGAACGCCTCGAATTCCACGTTCCTGTCGCCGAAGAACGTATAGGTGATCGCACCGAAATTGTTCTGGCCGACATTCACGTTGAGGTCCTTGCCCCAGTAGTCGTCACGCCGCTCGAAGCGGATCGAGCCGCCCGCCTGGAAGGACGCGATCCTGTACGGCCCGGAACCCATGACCGGCTCCAGTGTCGTGCGGCCGATATCGCGCTTGTTGCCCTTCGCATCCGTCCCTTCCCACCAATGCTTCGGCACGATCTGGAACTGGCCGAGAATGTTGGGAAGCTCCTGGTTGTTCTTCTCGTCGAAACGGAAGGTGACGTCGCGCTCGCCGGTCTTTTCCGCCGAAACGACATGCCGGTAATAGTTGGCGAGGAGCGGATTGTGTTCCTTCGACTTCTCGAAGGAGAAGATCACGTCCTCGGGCGTCACCGGCTGGCCGTCCGCCCATTTCGCCTCTGCCCGCAGGCGGAAGGTCGCGGAGGAGATGTCGTCAGGATAGGAAACGCCTTCGGCCAGCAGGCCGTAGGAGGCGGTGATCTCGTCCTCGGCGGATTTCAGCAGCGTGTCGAAGACGAGGGATGCGACGCCGGTTGCCGGCTGGCCCTTGGAAAGGATGGGGTTGAACGTGTCGTAGGTACCGGTTTCGGACAGTTTCAGCTCGCCGCCTTTCGGCGCGTCGGGATTGACATAGTCGAAATGCGCAAAGCCGTCGGGACGCTTCAATTCGCCGATGGTGGAAATGCCGGTGCGCCAGACCGGCTCCTCGGCCTTCGCACCGGCCGCGACCGCCAGCGAGAGGGCGAGCGCCGTGGTGAACACCATTTTTCCGAAGGCTGCATGCATGCCAATTCCCTTTCGTATCCTTTGCCGAAGCATGGCTGAGAGAATAGGCAAAATCCGGGCAATTGACAGGCCTGCCATCAAAGCGGCGGTTTTTACCGCGCCTATTCCGGCCGCGGATTCACTTCTGCGAAAGGATGATCCTTTAGCCTTTTGCAACGATTGCGACTTTCGAGACGGACAATGCCAGCGCATCCCATGCTTTCCCGACTGACCACCTGCCTGATCGCCGCCGGCCTTGCGCTCGGCGCGCTCGCCTCCCCGCTTGCCGCCGAGGAACGACCCGCCAAGGAGCTGTTCGGGGCCAAGCGCCTGCCGGCACAGCTCGCCGCGAGCCCCTATGGCTCCTACGCCAAGGGCTGCATTGCCGGTGCGGTGGCGATCCCGACCGACGGGCCGGCCTGGCAGGCGATGCGCCTGTCGCGCAACCGGCGCTGGGGCCATCCCGACATGATCGCGCTTCTGGAGCGGTTCTCGCAGGACGCGCAGCAGCTCGGCTGGCCGGGGCTACTGCTCGGCGACATCTCGCAGCCGCGCGGCGGGCCGATGCTGTCCGGCCATGCCTCGCACCAGGTCGGCCTCGACGCCGACATCTGGTTCACGCCGATGCCCGACCAGCGGCTTTCGGCCGCCGAGCGCGAAAAGCTGCCCTTCACTTCCATGCTCGACAAGCGCAAGTTCCTGACGGTCGATTCGCGACGCTGGACGGCCACCCATGCAAGGCTCGTCATGAAGGCGGCGAGCTACCCGCAGGTCGACCGCGTCTTCGTCAATCCGGCGATCAAGAAGAAGCTCTGCGAGACCTGGCAGGGCGACCGTTCGCTGCTCGGCAAGGTGCGGCCGATCTACGGCCACGACGAGCATTTCCACATCCGCATCAAGTGCCCGGAGGGCGCGTCGGGCTGCAAGCCGCAGGCAAGGGTGCCGGCCGGCGACGGCTGCGATGCCTCGCTTGCCTGGTGGTTCACCAAGGAGCCGTGGGCCAAGCCGAAACCGAAGAAGGACGCCAAGCCCGTAAAGCCCTGGTACGTCAAGATGTCCGATCTGCCGAAGGCCTGCCGCACGGTCCTCGCCGGCCCCTCGCCGGCTTCCGAAGAGGAAGTGACCTGGCAGGGCAATGGCGGCGTCTCGACCGCGCTCGCCTTCTCCGGCAACGGCGGCGATGCGGGCCGCACGATCGAATCGGTGATCGCCGCCGATACGATGCTGCCGGCCATCGGGCCGATCCCCATTACGCGGCCGTTCCAGTAACCGATCCGGCGGCGGGGCTTTTCAAGGTCCCGCCGCTTTTGTATAAGGCGTTCAAATCGATTTAAATAACCCCGTCGAGCCACGAGGAACGCCCATGTCGCGCCGGAAATGCATTGCGCTCATCGCGCATGACGAGAAGAAGGACGACATGGCGACCTTCGCGCAGCAGAACGAGAAGGTGCTGGCGCAGGCGAAGATCGTCGCCACCGGCACGACCGGCGGGCGCGTGCTGGAAGCCTGTCCCGGCCTTGACGTGACGCGCCTCAAGAGCGGGCCGCTCGGCGGCGACCAGCAGATCGGCGCGCTGATCGCGACCGGCGAGGTCGATCTCCTCATCTTCTTCGTCGATCCGCTCACCCCCATGCCGCACGACGTGGACGTGAAGGCACTGATGCGGCTGGCGATCGTCTACGACATCCCGATGGCGCTGAACCGCGCGACGGCGGAAGACCTGCTCGACTTCGCGACCGATTGACGGCAACCTTCGTCTTGGAATAGCCAAGGCGCACCATCCGCGCAAAAGAACGGGACAGCTTGATGGCACGGCCGAACGACGACATAAACCTCCCCTTCCCCATCCTCGTCGGCGATATCGGCGGAACCAATGCGCGCTTCGCGCTGCTGGTCGACGCCTTCGCCGAGCCGAAACAGTTTCCGATCGTCCAGACGGCCGATTTCCCGAACATCGACGACGCGCTCCAGCAGTGCATCCTCGACAAGAGCTCGGTGCAGCCGCGCTCGGCCATCCTGGCGCTGGCCGGCCCTATCGAGGGCGACGAGGTGCCGCTGACCAACTGCCCCTGGGTGGTGCGCCCGCGCGACATGATCGCCAATCTCGGCTTCGACGACGTGCTGCTCGTCAACGACTTCGAGGCGCAGGCGCTTGCCGTCGCCTCGCTCGGCGATAGCGACCGCGAGAAGATCGGGCCCGGCATCGAGCGCCCGGCCTCCTCGCGCGCCGTGCTCGGCCCCGGCACCGGCCTCGGCGTCGCCGGCCTCGTCCACGCCCGCAACAGCTGGATTCCCGTTCCCGGCGAAGGTGGCCATGTCGATGTCGGTCCACGCAGCGAGCGCGACTACCAGATCTGGCCTTTCCTGGAGCCGATCGAGGGGCGCATCTCCGCCGAGCAGTTGCTTTGCGGGCGCGGCATCATGAACATCTACCGCGCCGTCTCGGCCGCCGACGGCGTCGATGCGCCGCTGGAAAAGCCGGCCGACGTCACCGGAAAGGCGCTTTCGCAGGAGGACCGCGCGGCGATCGAAACCGTTGCACTGTTTTCCACCTATCTCGGGCGCGTGGCCGGCGACATGGCGATGATCTTCATGGCCAAGGGCGGCGTGTTCCTCGCCGGCGGCATCTCGCAGAAGATCCTGCCGGCCCTGCGCGGCCCGGAATTCCGCGCCGCCTTCGAGGACAAGGCGCCGCACAGCGCGCTCCTGAAATCCATCCCGACCTATGTGGTCACCCATCCGGTCGCCGCCCTTGCCGGCCTTGCCGCCTTCGCCCGCATGCCGGATCGCTTCGGTGTTGCAACCGAGGGACGCCACTGGAAAAGGTGAGACGTCCCGGCAGGCTTTGCCGTCGCCCGGACTCGCCAAAGACAGACTGACACCCTATAGAGCGGCGGGCGGACCGGTCTTGGCCGGCCGTCGTCGAGACCGTGCAGGAAAGTCAAGTTATTGGCCGATCAGAGTCGAACCGAGCGCCATCCCGTCAGCTCCGACACCGTCGCCACCGTGCTCAAGCGTGTCATCGCCGAAAACGGCCGCGAGCATGTGCGTGGCTATGCCATCGCCATCGGCTGCCTCATGGTGGTCGCGCTGACGACGGCGTTCACCGCCTGGATCATGGAAGCGGTGGTCAACGAGGCCTTTGCCAACAAGCGCGCCGACCTCGTCATGCTCATCTGCGGCGCGATCTTCGCCGCCTTCGTGCTGCGCGGCTTCGCCACCTATTACGAAGCGGTCATCCTCTCCAAGATCGGCAACAACATCGTCGCGCGCTACCAGCGCCGGCTCTATTCGCACCTGATGGCGCTCAGCGTCGGTTTCTTCAACGAATCGCGCTCGGCCTACCTTGCCGCCCAGATCAGCCAGAACGTCACCGGCATCAGGGACGTGCTGAACATGACCGTCACCTCGCTTGCCCGCGACGTGCTGACGCTGGTCGCGCTCATCGGCGTGATGATCTCCAAGGACTGGCTGCTGACGCTGCTCGTCTTCGTCGTCGCGCCGCCGCTGCTGCTGGGCCTGCGCTACGTCTCCAAGCGCCTGCGCAGCGCGACGCGCGAGGCGGTGGAGCTGAACAGCCACGTGCTCGGCGCCATGCAGGAGACGATCCAGGGCATCAGCATCGTCAAGGCCTTCACCATGGAGGCACAGCTCAAGGGCAAGGTCGAGGCGATCATCGACGAGGCCGAAAGCCGTTCGAACCGCATCGCGCGGCTGACCGAGCGCACCGCGCCGATGACCGAGACCTTCGCGGGCTTCGCCATCTCCGGCGTGCTCGCCTATGCGGCCTATCGCTCGATCTACAGCGGCGTGATGCCGGGCGCCTTCTTCTCCTTCGTCGCCGCGCTGCTGATGGCCTACGATCCGGCGCGCCGCCTCGCCCGCCTGCAGGTCTCGCTGGAGCGCGCGGCCGTCAATGCGCGCATGATCTACGAGATCCTCGACCTGAAGCCCCGCCAAGCCGACCTTGCCGATGCAAGGCCGCTCGCCATTTCCGACGCCAGCATCACCTTCAAGGACGTGCGCTTCGGCTATTCTGAGAACGAGACGATCCTCAAGGGCGTGTCCTTCACCGCCGAGGGCGGCAGGACGACGGCGCTCGTCGGCCCCTCCGGCGCCGGCAAGTCCACCGTCATCAGCCTCATTCCGCGCTTCTACGATCCGGTGGACGGCGAAATTTTAATCGACGGGCAGGACATCGCGCATGTGACCAAGCAGTCGCTCCGCAACGCCATCGCCTACGTTTCCCAGCAGCCCTATCTCTTCGAGGGCACGATCCGCGACAACATCCGCTACGGCCGGCCCGAGGCGAGCGACGCCGAGATCGAGGAAGCGGCGCGCCATGCCTATGCGCACGATTTCATCCTCGCCCAGCCGCTCGGCTACGACACGCCCGTCGGCGAGAACGGCGTGACGCTGTCCGGCGGCCAGCGCCAGCGGCTGTCCATCGCCCGCGCCCTGGTGCGCAACGCGCCGATCCTGCTGCTCGACGAGGCGACCTCAGCGCTCGACACCGAATCCGAACAGGCCGTGCAGAAGGCGCTGGACGAGGCGATGAGCGGGCGTACCGTCGTCGTCATCGCGCACCGGCTGTCAACCGTCGTGCGCGCCGACAAGATCATCGTGATGCAGGACGGCATGGTCGCCGAGGAGGGCACGCACGAGGCGCTTGCGGCCCGCGAGAACGGCCTTTACGCTCGCCTCCACAATCTTCAGGCGCCCGCCGGCAGCACGGGCAAATAACAACGGACAGGAACGAGATATGAGCGGCAACGCAATGAAGCTGGTCGTCGTCGGGGCCGCCGGCCGCATGGGCCAGACGCTGATCCGCACGATCCACGCCATCGAGGGCGCCGAGGTGTTCGCCGCCGTGGAACGGGAGGGCTCGCCCTTCGTCGGCCGCGATGCCGGGGAGCTCGCCGGCCTCGGCCCGATCGGCGTTGCCATCACCGACAAGCCGCTCGAAGCCTTCGTCGCGGGCGAGGGCGTGCTCGACTTCACCGCACCGGCCGCGACGATCGAATTTGCCGGCCTCGCCGCCCAGGCGCGCATCGTCCATGTCATCGGCACGACCGGCTGCTCGGCCGAGGACGAGGAGAAGATCAAGGCCGCCGCCCGCCATGCCCGCATCATGAAATCCGGCAATATGAGCCTCGGCGTCAACCTTCTGGGCGTGCTGACGGAAACAGCCGCGCGCGCGCTCGGTCCCGACGACTGGGACATCGAAGTGCTGGAAATGCACCACAAGCACAAGGTCGACGCCCCCTCCGGCACCGCGCTTCTGCTCGGCAATGCCGCCGCCAGTGGCCGCGGCGTTTCGCTGGCGGAGAATTCCGTGCGCGTGCGCGACGGGCATACCGGCCCGCGGCCTTTGGGCACGATCGGCTTTGCCACGCTGCGCGGCGGCTCGGTCATCGGCGAACATTCGGTGGTGATCGCCGGCGAGGGCGAGACGGTGACGCTGTCGCACAGCGCGACCGACCGCACGATCTTCGCCCGCGGCGCCGTCAAGGCGGCGCTCTGGGCGCGCGACAAGAAGCCCGGCCTCTATTCCATGCTCGACGTGCTCGGGCTCAATTGACTTTCCTGCCGCATCGTTTTTCCGAAACGGCTATCCACGTTTCGGAACGATGCTCTAACCATCGGAGACAGACCCCATGAGCGGAACCCTCGTCCTCGTTCGCCACGGCCAGAGCGAATGGAACCTGAAAAACCTCTTCACCGGCTGGCGTGACCCTGACCTGACGGAGCTCGGCATCGAGGAAGCCAAGACGGGCGGCAAGGCGCTTGCCGAGACGGGCATCAAGTTCGACGTCGCATTCACCTCCGACCTCACCCGCGCGCAGAAGACGCTGACGCTCATCCTCGACGAGATCGGCCAGCAGGGCCTCGAGACGATCCGCGACCAGGCGCTGAACGAGCGCGACTACGGCGACCTGTCCGGCCTCAACAAGGACGACGCGCGCGCCAAGTGGGGCGAGGAGCAGGTCCATATCTGGCGCCGCTCCTACGACGTGCCGCCGCCGGGCGGCGAAAGCCTGCGCGACACCGGCGCCCGCGTGTGGCCCTATTACCTGACGGAAATCCTGCCCCGCGTGCTGCGCGGCGAGAAGGTGCTCGTCGCCGCGCACGGCAATTCGCTGCGCTCGCTCGTCATGGTGCTCGACAAGCTTTCCAAGGAAGAGATCCTGAAGCTGAATCTCGCGACCGGCGTGCCGATGGTCTACGTGCTGAACGCGGATTCGACCGTGAAGTCGAAGGACGTGCTCGGGGACATGTCCGGCGCGCACTGAGCGCTGCCGACGACAAAAGACGAAGGCCGGCGAAAACGCCGGCCTTTTGCATTTTCAGGCCTTGCCCGCTTCCCAGCCGAGCATGGCGCGCTTGCGCGTCAAGCCCCAGTGATAGCCGGTCAGCGCGCCGCTCTTGCCGAGCGCGCGATGGCAGGGCACCACGAAGGAAATGGGGTTGCGACCGACGGCGGCGCCGACGGCGCGCGAGGCGGTCGGCTGGCCGAGCTTTTCGGCGATGGACGAATAGGTGACGGCGCAGCCGAGCGGAATGCGCAGCAGCGCCTCCCAGACGCGCACCTGGAAATCCGAGCCGATCAGCACGATGCGCAGCGGCTCCTTCGGGTCCCAGCGCTTCGGATCGAAGATGCGTTGCGCGTAGGATGCCGTCGCCTCGCGGTCCTCGACATAATCGGCATTCGGCCAGCGGGACGACATGTCCTCGAAGGCATCCATGCCGTCCGCCTCGTCGGTGAAGGCAAGGCCGGCAAGGCCCCGGTCGGTGATCATGACGAGCGCCTGGCCGAAGGGCGACGGGTGCAGGCCGTAGCGTATCGTCAGGCCCGCGCCGCGCGCCTTCCATTCGCCGGGCGACATGGCCTCATGCGTGACGAAGAGATCGTGCAGACGGCCGGGGCCGGAAAGGCCGACCTCGAAACTCGTTTCAAGTAGCGGCAGTTCCTCCTGGCGCAGGAGGCGCTTGGCATGGTCGAGCGTGACGGCCTGCAGGAAGGCCTTCGGCGAAAGGCCGGCCCAGCGGGTGAAGGTCTTCTGCAACTGCGTCGGCGACTGGCCGAGCCGGCCGGCGATATCGTCGAGGCCGGGCTGATCGCGATAGTCCTCGGTGATCATCTCGATGACGCGGCGGACGGTCGTATAGTCGTCGCCCGCGGGCGTGATGTCGGTTTGCAAAGTCGCGGCAATGTTCATCGTTCTTCTCCTGTGCCGCCAGAAAAGCACGCCTCCGGTGTGATCGCCACCCGATTCCTGCTTGCTTGTGTTTCACGCAATTCCGGACGCAAAACCGCTGCACACCTTTGCTGGAATTGCTTCAGTAGCCGCGCTTCACCCGCGCCAGCGCCCCGGAAAAGGCGGAGGCGAAGCGCTCGCGGTCGTCGAGCGGCAGGAAGGTGCCGACATCGGTCTGCCGCCCGCTGCCGGTCACATGCATGGCGGTGATGCCGATCTTCGCCTTGCGGGAGACGAGAAAGCGCGCCCAGAACGGATTGAAGACATGCTCCGTCTCGCTCCCCGACGGGCTGATCTTGCGGATCGAGATGCTGGTGCGCGAGAGCGACACGACCTCGCGCGCCCTGGCCGCCCGGTTGTTCAGCCAGAAGGCGCCGAAGAGCACTAGAAAATCGAGGCCGAAGAACAGGACGACCGGCCAGGCGCCGGAAATCATGAAAACCGCCATATGGGCGAAGCTGAGGGCGCCCGCGATGATGAAGAAGATGCGATGCCCGTTCCGCCCGAGCGAGCGATAGGGGTGCAGCTCGGCGGAAAAGACCGGCAGGTCGTTCATCGAGAGGTCGGCGTTGCCTTGTGTCATGACGCATGACTATAGAAGCAGCATGGAAAACGGAAAGAGCAAAAAGAAGATCAGCCCCGCATCGCCCCGCCGCAAGGCGCCCGCGCGGGTGAAAAGCCTCTATTCGCAGGACGAGCTGAAGGAGATTTTCCGGCGCTTCTCCATCCAGCGGCCGGAGCCGAAGGGCGAGCTCGAACACGTCAATCCCTTCACGCTGGTCGTCGCCGTCGCGCTTTCCGCGCAGGCGACCGATGCCGGCGTCAACAAGGCGACGCGCGCGCTCTTCAAGGTCGCCGACACGCCGGAAAAGATGCTCGACCTCGGCGAGGAGAAGGTCCGCGACTACATCAAGACCATCGGCCTCTACCGCAACAAGGCCAGGAACGTCATCGCGCTCAGCCGGATGCTGGTCGACCGGTTCGACAGCCAGGTGCCGCGCACCCGCGAGGAGCTGGTGATGCTGCCGGGCGTCGGCCGCAAGACGGCGAATGTCGTGCTCTCCATGGCCTTCGGACAGGCGACGATGGCGGTCGACACGCATATCTTCCGCATCGCCAACCGGCTCTGTCTTGCGCCCGGAAAGACGCCGGACGAGGTGGAGGACAAGCTCATCCGCATCATCCCGGACGAGTATCTCTACCACGCCCATCACTGGCTGATCCTGCACGGACGGTATTGCTGCAAGGCGCGCAGGCCCGAATGCGAGCACTGCGTCATTGCCGACCTCTGCAAGTCGCCGGAAAAGACCTCAGACGTGCCGGCCCCGCTGGTGGAGCTTCCGCCGCAGCTCTTCGGCCCTACGCCCTGACCAGCCCGTCGAGGAGGCCGGCGATCGCGTCCTCATAGGCCTTGCGGTCGGCACCCGCCTCGATCGCGATGGCCGCGCGGTCGAAGGCGGCGGACAGGAGGTCGGTCAGCGCCTGGAGCCTTCCGGCCGGCACATCGGGGCCGAGCAGGTCCGAAAGGCCGGTCTTCAGCGCGTCCTCGGCGTTCTCCCGGTCGATCCTGCCGGCGCCCTCGAAACCGAGCACGGCCGGGGCCTCGAGCAGCAGCAGGCGGGTGCGGCCGGGCTCGGCCATCGCGTCGAAATAGGCCGAGGCGCCCGACAGCAGCGCCGCGCGCGGCGAGCCGGCCGGCCGCGAAACCCTTTCGATATGTGCCGCCACCGCCTTCGCCTCACGCTCCAGCGTGGCGCGGAAGAGCGCCTTCTTGTCCTCGAAGTGATGGTAGAGGGCGCCGCGCGTCACCCCGGCTTCCGCCACGATGTCCGGCGTCGCGGTTTCCGCATAGCCCTTCTCCACGAACAGACGCCGCGCCGCCTCGATCAAAGCGAGGCGCGTTGCCTCCG
Source organism: Shinella zoogloeoides (assembly GCF_030733845.1). Classification (NCBI taxonomy): domain Bacteria; kingdom Pseudomonadati; phylum Pseudomonadota; class Alphaproteobacteria; order Hyphomicrobiales; family Rhizobiaceae; genus Shinella; species Shinella zoogloeoides. Next base: position 3,770,910 of record NZ_CP132311.1, on the reverse strand, counting down.
TGCGTTCCTTGTTGCTGCGTGCCATTTTTCCTCTTTACATACAAACTGTACGTATGTTAATTGATAGAAACATACAGATTGTATGTTTATTTCGAGGAAAGGGAAAGAGATGAAAACGACCAGCTACTATCCCGTGATCATGACCGACGACGTGGCCGGCACCGCCGCCTTCTACGAGACGCATTTCCGGTTCGAGGCCCTCTTCACCAGCGACTGGTACATCCATCTCCAGTCGAAGGAGGACGAGAAGGTGACGCTTGCCGTCCTCGACGGCAGCCACGAGACGATCCCGGCCGTCGGCCGCGGCAAGGTCTCCGGCCTGCTCCTGAACTTCGAGGTGGAAGACGTCGACACGGTCTATGACGCCGTGCGCGCCGCCGGCCTGCCGATCCTGCGCGACATCAGGGACGAGGATTTCGGCCAGCGCCATTTCATCACCGCCGATCCGAATGGCGTGATGATCGACGTGATCAAGCCGATCCCGCCGAGTGCCGACTATGCGGCGCTATACGACGCGTCCGTCCTGCCGCAGTGAGAAGCCCGCATCCCTGCGGCTCAGCGCCTTGTGCAGGTGCACCATAAGGCCGGCGGCAAAGAGCGGCGTCATCAGGTTGACGACCGGGATCGCCAGGAAGGCCGCGACCAGCAGGCCGGCGATCAGCACGGTGGAGGCATGCTTGGCCCGGAACAGGCGGGCCTCCGCCGGGCTGCGATAGCGCATCGCCGCGAATTCGAAGAATTCCCGGCCGAGCAGGTATCCGTTGACGAGGAAGAAGGCGACGAGGTTGACGCCCGGAATGAACAGCAGGAACAGCGCGATCAGGTTGCCGAGAATGACGACGCCGAGGAATTTGATCGACCCCGCGATCGCCTGGCCGAGCGGCAGGGCCATGCCCGGCGGCTCCGCCGGATAATCGCGCTTCTCGATGACCTCGGCGACGTCGTCGAGGAAGAACCCGGCGATGATCGCGGTCACCGGGGCCAGCAGGAGGGCGAGGCCGAGCGCCAGGCCGAGGCTGGCGACAATGCCGAAGACGAAGGTGAGCCAGCCCGCCCATTCCGGCAGGTCCGGCATCACGGCCCCCTGGAGCCATGGCCAGGCGAAGGCGACGAAACTCTCGCGCAGGCCGAACCAGATGACGACGAGGGCAAGGAGGGTGAGCCCCAGGACCTTCCAGAAGACGCCGCGCGTCTCGGGTGCGAAGAGATTGGCGAGCGAAAGCCGGGCTGCGTCGAGGATCATCGAAAACTCCTGTTCGCCTCGCATGTAGGGTGTGGAAAAGCGCCCGGCAAGGCAGGAGCTCGGCACCGCGCATTAAGCCCGCGTTAAACGACCGCTCCTAGACTTTCGCGCACTCGCACGAAGCCGTGCCGCCAGAAAATCAGGGAACCGTCATGCGTAATGTCCGGATCAGCAGGCTCCTGCCTGCGCTCTTCGTTCTCATGGTCGTTCTGGGCGCCCTGCAGGGCGCCATCGCCTTCCGCTCGCTCTCGGCGATGACCGGCCATATCGAGCGCATCGGCACGGACCGCATGCCGCAGATGAACACCATCCTGCAACTGAGCCATGCCTTCTCCGAGCTCAACGCGACCTATTCCGAGCACCTGCTGTCGATGGATCCGGACGAGATCGGCCGCATCGAGGGCCGCATCAAGGAACGGACGGACGCCTTTGCCGGCATGGTGGACAGCTATGCGGCCGCCAATGGCGGCGACGCCGCAACGCTTGCCGAGATCGACGGCATCAAGGCGACGCTGAAGACCTATGTCGAGGACTCCGCAAAGCTCATCCAGTTCTCGGCCATCGCGGCCAAGGGACCGGCGCTCGACGTCTACAAGGGCCCGATGCAGGCGAGCGCCGATGCGATCACCGCCTCGCTGAACGACCTCGTCGCCCGCACCCAGAAAGTCACGGACGAAACGATCCTCGCCGCCCGGGGCGAGGAGGACACCGCCTTCGCGCTCACCTGGGCCTCGCTCACCGCGGCCATGGGCCTTGCCATCGCCGCCATCTTCCTCGTCAACCGCCGCGTGGTGACGCCGCTCAACGGCCTTGCCGGCGCGATGAAGCGCCTCGCGGCGGGCGACACGGCCGTCACCATCCCCCATGCCGGCCGCACGGACGAGATCGGCGAAATGGCCGGCACCGTCGCCGTCTTCCGCGACAATGCCGCCGACCGCCAGCGCCTGGAACGCCAGAGCGAGGACGACCGCCGGCGCACCGAGGCCGAACGCCAGGCCCGCGAGGCCGAGCGCACCCGCGACAGCGGCCGCGTGCAGGAGGCCGTCGCAAGCCTTGCCGACGCGCTCGGAAAGCTCGCGGGCGGCGACATGACCTGCCGCATCGAAAAGCCCTTCGACGGCGATCTCGACCGCCTGCGCGAGGATTTCAACGCCTCCGTCTCGCGCCTTGCCGATGCGCTGCGCGAGGTCGGCGAGAATGCGCGGGCGATCGATGCCGGCGCCAGCCAGATCCGCGCCGCCGCCGACGACCTGTCGCGCCGCACCGAGCAGCAGGCCGCCTCGGTCGAGGAGACCGCCGCCGCGCTCGAAGAGGTCACCACGACCGTCAAAGATTCCACGAAGCGGGCGGAAGAGGCCGGCGCGCTCGTCGCCCGCACCCGCTCGGGCGCTGAGAAATCCGGCGAGATCGTGCGCCGCGCCGTCGCGGCCATGCAGGAAATCGAAAAGTCCTCCAGCGAGATCACCAGCATCATCGGCGTGATCGACGAGATCGCCTTCCAGACGAACCTGCTGGCGCTGAATGCCGGCGTGGAAGCCGCCCGCGCCGGTGAAGCCGGCAAGGGCTTTGCGGTCGTCGCGCAGGAAGTGCGCGAACTCGCGCAGCGCTCGGCCAAGGCGGCCAAGGAGATCAAGACGCTGATCAACACGTCAGGCGAACAGGTGCGCAGCGGCGTGTCGCTCGTCGGCGATACCGGACGCTCGCTGCAGACGATCGTCGCCGAAGTGCAGGAGATCAACAGCCACGTCGAGGCGATCGTCGAGGCGGCGCGCGAGCAGTCGGCCGGCCTTCAGGAGATCAACACCGCCGTCAACGCGATGGACCAGGGCACGCAGAAGAACGCCGCCATGGTCGAGGAGACGACGGCGGCGAGCCATGGCCTCGCCTCGGAAGTGCAGGCGCTCAACGCGCTGATCGGCCGCTTCAATGTCGGCGGCTCGCTCGCCTCCGGCCGCACCGTGCATGCGCCGCACCTTCACATCGTGCCAGCCACCACGCCGGCCCCACCTGTCGCGCCTGCCACGGAAGCCAAGGTCGCCCGCAAGTCGCCCGGCCAGTGGAACATCAAGCCGGCCAACCCGGCCTCGCGCCCCGTCACCTCGCCGGCGCTCGCACTTAGCGAAAAGCTCGCCGGAGCCCTCGGCGTCCGGCAGGACAAGGGAAACGACGGGGACTGGGAAGAGTTTTGAGGCGCGCCTGAAAGCCGAAGCCCGGCCTCAGCCCTCCTGCGGCGGATAGGCATGCGTCTCGCCGCGGAAATCGCGCAGGCGAAAACAGCCGTCGTCCGCCTCCTCCACGGCCATGGAATCGGCCCGCACCTTGCCGTGGCCACCGGGAATGTCGAGGATATAGGCCGGCTGGCAGAGGCCGGAGACGCGACCGCGCAGGCTTTCGACCAGCGCCCTGCCCTCGGCGAGCGTCAGGCGGAAATGCGCCGTGCCGGGCGCAAGGTCCGGGTGGTGCAGGTAATAGGGCTTCACCCGGTTCTCGACGAAGGTGCGCATCAGCTCGGCCAGCACCGCCGCGTCGTCGTTGACGCCCTTGAGCAGCACCGTCTGGCTGATCATCACCATGCCGGCATCGACGATGCGGGCGATGGCGGCGCGGGCCTCGCCTGTGAATTCGCGCGGATGGTTGGCGTGGAGCGCCACATAGGTCGTCTTGCCGGAAGCCTTCAGCGCCGCGACGAGCGCGTCGTCGATCCGCGCCGGGTCGACCACCGGCACGCGGGAATGGAAGCGAACGATCTTCACATGCGGGATCGCCGCGAGCCGCTCCATGATGGCCTGCAGGCGGCGCGGCGACAGGACGAGCGGGTCGCCGCCGGTCAGGATGACCTCCCAGATCTCCGGCCAGGCCGCGATATAGGCGATGGCGGCGTCGAGAGCCTTGGCCGAAAGCGTGCCCAGCCCTTCGGGACCCACCATTTCGCGGCGGAAGCAGAAGCGGCAATAGACCGGGCAGACATGCACGGCCTTCAGCAGCACGCGGTCCGGATAGCGGTGCACGATGCCCTCGACGGGGCTGTGCGCGAGGTCGCCGATCGGATCGGCGCGTTCCTCCGGCAGGGTCAGGAGCTCGGCCGCATCGGGGATGAACTGGCGGGCGATCGGATCGAGCGGATCGTCCGCGTCGATCAGTGCGGCGAGCGCGGGCGTGACGGCGACGGCGTATCGCTCGGCAACGGCGGCCGCGCCGCTGCGCTCATCCTCGGCAAGAAGGCCCGCCTCGGCGAGCTCGTCGATCGTCGTCAGGCTGCGCGCCGCCGTCATGGCGCCGTCTCCGCGACGGGCGCCCAGAGCACCTGGTCGATGCGCGAGGCCCCGGTCGCCAGCATGACGAGGCGGTCGAAGCCGAGCGCGATGCCGCTCGCCTCGGGCATGACGGCGAGCGCTGCGAGAAAATCCTCGTCGAGCGGATAGGTCTCGCCATAGACGCGGGCCTTCTCCGCCATTTCCAGCTCGAAACGGCGGCGCTGCTCGGCGGCGTCCGTGAGTTCGCCGAAGGCATTGGCAAGTTCCACACCGCAGGCATAGAGCTCGAAGCGTTCGGCAACACGGCGGTCGTGCTGCGCGGGGCGCGCGAGCGCGGCCTCGGCGACCGGATATTCGCAAAGGATGGTGGCCCGGCCGAAGCCGAGCTCCGGTTCCACCCTTTCCACCAGCACGCGGCTGAAGAGGTCCGCCCAGGTGTCGTCTTCGGCAACGCGCAGGCCGGCGGCCCGCATGGCGGACGCGAGGCGCTGCCGGTCCGTCGAGCCATCCGGGTCGATTGTCGCGAGCAGGTCGATGCCGGCATGGCGCCGGAAGGCATCGGCGACGGTCAGCCGCTCCGGGGCAAGTGCCGGGTCGCAGGTCGCGCCGCGGAAACCGAGTACGGCAGCGCCCGTCACCGCAGCGGCAAGTGCAAGCATTTCGCCGCAATCGGCCATCAGCACGTCGTAGGTTTCGCCCGCCCGGTACCATTCCAGCATGGTGAATTCCGGATGGTGCAGCGGACCGCGCTCGCGGTTGCGGTAGACATGAGCGAAGCACGAAATGCGCCGCTCGCCCGCCGCCAGCAGCTTCTTGCAGGCGAATTCCGGCGAGGTGTGCAGGTAGAGCGGCGTCGCCTCGCCCGAATGGCCGATGGCGGCCGTGACGAAGGCATGCAGATGCGCCTCGTTGCCGGGCGAGACCTGCAAGGTCGCGGTGTCCACCTCGATGAAGTCACGCTCGGCGAACCACGTCCGCAGCGCCGCCTGAATGCGGTTTCGCGCGAGCAGAAACGGCCGGCGGTCGGCATGGACGTCGGGCGTCCACCAGGGCGAGGGCTTCAGGTTTGTGGCGCTCATGTGACAGGTTTCTTCGGCCTTGCCGGCGGTGAGACTGGTGTTTTGCCGGAATATAGGATAGTCGCGGTCCCGAAAACACATTTTCCAGCGTCCGGGAAGGCGTCTTACGGCGGTCCTCTACGACGCGAACCATCCAGTTACAAGGAAGACTTATGGTAAAGATCATCGCCTCTTCCGTCCGCAAGGGCAATGTCCTCGAGGTCGAAGGCAAGCTCTATGTCGTGCTGACGGCGCAGAACTTCCACCCGGGCAAGGGCACGCCGGTCACCCAGGTCGACATGCGCCGCATCTCCGACGGCGTGAAGGTCTCCGAACGCTACCGCACGACCGAGCAGGTCGAGCGCGCCTTCGTCGAGGACCGCGAGCACAACTTCCTCTACGAGGACGGCGACGGCTACCACTTCATGAACCCGGAGAGCTACGACCAGCTTACCATGTCGCACGAAGACATCGGCGACCTGAAGGCCTACCTCCAGGAAGGCATGACGGTCATCCTGTCGGTGCACGAGGGCGTCGCCATCGCCATCGACCTGCCGCGCCACGTCACGCTTGAGATCACCGAGACGGAACCGGTCGTGAAGGGCCAGACGGCCTCTTCCTCCTACAAGCCGGCGATCCTCTCGAACGGCATCCGCACGCTGGTGCCGCCGCATATCACGGCCGGCACGCGCGTCGTCATCGCGACGGAAGACGGTTCCTACGTCGAGCGCGCCAAGGACTGATTTGCCCAAGGGCAACCCGCAAGCCGCCCGCCGGAAACGGCCGGGCGGCTTTTTTCTTTCAACTTCCGGAAAATCCGTTAAGACCGAACCCCGGCTCTATCAAACCGAGACGGGAATTCCGCATGACCAAATTCGACGTGCTGACGGTCGGCAATGCCATCGTCGACATCATCGCGCGCTGCGACGAGAACTTCATCACCGACAACGGCATCATCAAGGGCGCGATGAACCTCATCGACGCCGAGCGGGCGGAACTGCTCTATTCCCGCATGGGCCCTGCGCTGGAAGCCTCCGGCGGCAGCGCCGGCAACACGGCCTCGGGCGTTGCCAGCTTCGGCGGGAAAGCCGCCTATTTCGGCAAAGTGGCGAACGACCAGCTCGGCGAGATCTTCATCCACGACATCCGCGCCCAGGGCGTGCATTTCGAGACGAAACCGCTCGCCGCCACCCCGCCGACCGCCCGCTCGATGATCTTCGTCACGCCCGACGGCGAGCGGTCGATGAACACCTATCTCGGCGCCTGCGTGGAGCTCGGGCCTGAAGACGTCGAGGAGAATGTCGTCGCCGAGGCCAAGGTCACCTATTTCGAAGGCTATCTGTGGGATCCGCCGCGCGCCAAGGACGCGATCCGCGAATGCGCCCGCATCGCGCACGCCAATGGCCGCGAGATGTCGATGACGCTGTCCGACAGTTTCTGCGTCAACCGCTACCGCGGCGAATTCCTCGACCTCATGCGCTCCGGCACGATCGACATCGTCTTCGCCAACAAGGCCGAGGCGCTGGCGCTCTACGAGACCGAGGATTTCGAGGAAGCCTTGACCCGCATCGCGCAGGATTGCCGGCTCGCCGCCGTGACGATGAGCGAGGAAGGCTCCGTCGTGCTGACGAAGGGCGAGCGCACGAAGGTGGACGCGATCAGCATTCCGCGCGTGGTGGACACGACGGGCGCCGGCGATCTCTATGCCGCCGGCTTCCTCTACGGCTATACGGCCGGCCGCTCGCTGGCCGATTGCGGCCGGCTCGGCAGCCTTGCCGCCGGTCTCGTCATCCAGCAGGTCGGTCCCCGTCCGCTGCTGTCGCTGGCGGAGGAAGGCCGAAAGGCCGGCCTTATTTGAAGGCCTCGCCCGGATAGGCGCCCCAGATCTCGTTCTGCGAGACCCAGCCGGCCGTGCCGTCCACTTCGGCACGGCACCAGTCGCCGTTGCATTCGCCGACCTTGATGACGACGCCGGGCTGGATCTTGGCGATGAGCGTCGCGTTGGGCAGCGCCTCGCGGCGCATGTTGACATAGATGTCCTCGCCCTTGCCGCGCATCCACGGCGCGGTGACGGCGGTACGCTCGCCGGAGAGCAGCGCCTGGTTGACCCAGCCTTCCGTACCATCAGCATCGCGGATGCGGCGCCAGTTGTCATATTCCTGGATTATCTCGACCGGCACGCCGGACTTCAGGTAGCGCCAGGCGACGGCGTAGTCGACACTGGGGCCGACCCGCAGGTTGACGCTCTTGGCCTTGAGGCTGACGAAGCGCGGCAGCGGCAGGCCGCTCGGGCCCTTGGCCGCCTGGGCGTGGGCGAAGCCGGCGCCGGTGAGGGAAACGAGGATGCCCGCTAGGGCGGCAAGTCTGAAACGCACGACAAGGTTACGCATGGAAAAATCCGCACAAACTGGAGAGGACATCGGGCTGCCGTGCCGGTCAGCGGTGGCAAATCGCGGGAACCACCTACTGGGCGGATTGTCTTCGCGACCGGGTCTGGTAGAAAATGCCCCTGATGAAGCAATCCTTGCCCAACTTGGTTAAGGACCCGTCAACAGGACGCCGGAACCTCCCATGACGCAGAAGAAAAAACCGAAGGTCTATATCACCCGCCGCCTGCCAGAGGTGGTGGAGACCCGGATGCGCGAACTGTTCGACGCCGAACTCAACATCGACGACAGCCCACGCACCCAACCCGAACTCGTCGCCGCCGTGAAAAGCGCCGACGTCCTCGTCCCCACCCTGACCGACCGGATCGACGCCGCGCTGATCGAGCAGGCGGGGCCGCAGCTCAAGCTGATCGCCTGCTTTTCCAACGGCGTCGACAATGTGGACGTGGAGGCGGCGGCCAGGAAGGGCATCACCGTCACCAATACCCCCAATGTCCTCACCGAGGACACCGCCGACATGACGATGGCGCTGATCCTCGCCGCGCCGCGCCGGCTTGCGGAAGGCGCGCAGATCCTGACGGACCGCAAGGGCGAATGGGCCGGCTGGTCGCCGACCTGGATGCTCGGCCGGCGCATCTGGGGCAAGCGCCTCGGCATCGTCGGCATGGGCCGCATCGGCACCGCCGTCGCCAAGCGCGCCAAGGCCTTCGGCCTCTCCATCCACTACCACAACCGGAACCGCGTGCGCCCGGACACGGAGGACGCGCTGGAAGCGACCTACTGGGACAGCCTCGACCAGATGCTCGCCCGCGTCGACATCGTCTCGGTCAACTGCCCCTCGACGCCCGCCACCTTCCACCTGCTCTCGGCCCGCCGGCTCGAGCTGATGCAGCCGACCAGCTACCTCGTCAACACGGCGCGCGGCGGCATCGTCGATGAAACCGCGCTGATCAAGTGCCTGCGCGAGGGAAAGATCGCCGGCGCCGGGCTCGACGTCTTCGAGAACGAGCCGGCGGTCAGCCCGAAGCTGCTGAAGCTCGCCGCCGAAGGCAAGGTCGTGCTGCTGCCGCATATGAGCTCGGCGACGATCGAGGGCCGCGTGGACATGGGCGAGAAGGTGGTGATCAACATCCGCACCTTCTTCGACGGCCACCGGCCGCCGGACCGCGTGCTGCCGAGCCGGGTTTAGACCTTCCGCCGCCTGTACTTCAGTGTCTCGAAGCGCGCCGCCAATCCGTCGTAGAGCAGCAGGCGGCCGACCAGCGGGTCGCCGGCGCCCGTCACCAGCTTGATGACCTCCATTGCCATCATCGTGCCGATGACGCCCGTCAGCGCGCCGACGATGCCGGCCTCGGCGCAGGCTGGCACGACGCCCGGCGGCGGAGCGGCGGGGAAGAGGTCGCGGTAGCCGGGGTTGAGCGTGCCGTCCGGCCCGGCCTCATAGGGTTTCAGCACGGTCAGCGACCCGTCGAAACGGCCGACAGCGCCGGTGACGAGCGGGATGCGGGATGCCTCCGCGGCATCGGCGGAGGCGTAGCGGGTGTCGAAATTGTCCGAACCGTCCACAAGCAGGTCGTATCCGGACAGCAGGCGCGGCGCGTTTTCCGGCGTCAGCCGTTCGTCGATGCCGGTAAAGAGCACATGCGGATTGAGCCGCCCGACGGCGGCCTCGGCGCTGGCGATCTTCGGCGTGCCGATGCCCGCCGTGTCGTGAATCACTTGGCGCTGGAGATTGGAGAGCGAGACCGTGTCGTCGTCGAGGACGCCGATATGGCCGATGCCGGCGGCGGCGAGGTACTGGATGACCGGCGCACCGAGGCCGCCCGCGCCGACGACCAGCACATGCGCCGCCTTCAGCTTCTGCTGGCCGGCCCCGCCGATTTCCGCAAGCACGATATGGCGGCGGTAGCGGTCGATCTCTTCGGGCTTCAGGGGATCGGTCATGTCACGATGCCTCCGTTCGAGACGGTGAGAAACTGCGCGCGTTCGCCGAGCGCATCGAACATCGCCCGGTCGGTGCCGGTCATGAAGGCCTGGCCGCCGAGCGCGTCGACGCGGTCGAACAGCGCGGCACGGCGACCCTCGTCGAGATGGGCGGCGATCTCGTCGAGCAGCAGGACGGGCGCATGGCCGGTCATGCTCGCCACGAGGCCGGCATGGGCAAGGATGAGGCCGACGAGCAGCGCCTTCTGCTCGCCCGTCGAGCAGCGCTCGGCCTCCATGTCCTTCTCGCGGTGGCGAATGACGAGGTCGGCGCGGTGCGGCCCGTCCAGCGTGCGGCCGGCGGCAGAGTCGCGGTAGCGCCCTTCCCTCAGCATTTCGAGATAGATGTCCTCGATCTCGTAGGCCGGACGCTGCCATTCCCCGTCGAGGAAGCCGGAGAGCCGCATGGTGGCCGAAGGGAAAGGCCCGTCGTCGCGCGCCGCCTCGACGAGGCCAGAGAGCAGGCCGACGAGTTCGTGGCGCGCATGGGCCATGGCGATGCCGAGCTCGGCCATCTGCTTTTCCAGCGCCGTCAGCCAGGCGGGATCGGGCCGGGGTTCGGAGAGCAGCCGGTTGCGTCCGCGCATCGCCTTCTCGAAATCCGTCGCGCGGCGGCCGTGCTCGGGATCGAGCGACAGCACCAGCCGGTCGAGGAAGCGGCGGCGATCGGCGGAAGGGCCGGTGAAGAGGCCGTCCATCGAGGGCGTGAGCCAGAGCACGCGCAGGTGATCGAGCAGCTCGTCGACGGTGCGGGCCGGCGTGCCGTTGATCCGGAGCTTTCGCGCCTGGCCCTCGTCGCCGCCTTCCGTGCCGGTGCCGATATCGACTTCGTCCATCATGCCCTCGACGGTGGCGAAGACGGAAAAGCCGCCCTCGCTGCCGGCGCGGGGAACATCGCCATAGGCGGCGCGGCGCAGACCCCGGCCGGGCGACAGGAAGGACACGGCCTCCATGAGATTGGTCTTGCCCGCGCCGTTCTGTCCCGTCAGTACGACATGCCGGCCGTCGAGCGGCAGCGACAGGCCCGCATAATTGCGGAAATCCGTGAGCTTGAGGCGGGAGAGAAAGACCTTGTGCGGCATGGGCTGAGAGCTAGAGCATTTTTTTGCCGAGGGGAATCACCCGCCGGCGCATAAATCGGAGAACAACAGAAAGATGGGGTGGCCATCCCGCCGCCGCAACGGCATGGCATGGTTGCCTGCGCTCCCGGGAGGGGGTAATCGGAACGTCCCGCCGCGCTTTGCATTCTCCCCTCCCAGTCAGCAGGTCCTCGCCTTGTCCTCTTCCGCCCGTCCGCTCTTCGAGCGCAGCTTCTCCGCCTTCCTCTTCGACATGGACGGCACGATCATCAATTCCATTCCGGCGACGGAACGGGTGTGGAGCCGGTGGGCGCTGAAGCATGGGCTCGACGTCGCCACCTTCCTGCCGACCATGCACGGCCAGCGCGGCATCGACACGATCGGCCGGCTCGGCCTGCCGGGCGTCGATCCGGTCGCCGAGGCGAAGGAAGTGGAACGGGGCGAGATGGAGGATGTCGACGGCATCCTTCCCATTCCCGGCGCGATCGCCTTCCTGTCCGCGCTCCCGGCCGGCCGCTGGGGCATCGTGACGTCGGCGCCGGCCGCGCTGGCACATCGGCGCCTCGCCGCCGCAGGCATTCCGCTGCCTGAAGTCATCGTGACGGCCGAGGACGTGACCAAGGGCAAGCCGGCGCCGGACGGCTACCGGCTCGGCGCCGCGCGTCTCGGTTTCGATCCCGCCGATTGCCTCGTCTTCGAGGACGTGCCGGCGGGCATCCTGGCCGGCGAAGGGGCAGGCGCGCATGTGGTCGTGATCACGGCGACGCACCACCAGCCGATCGAGACGAGCCATCCGCGCCTCGAAAATTACGAGGGCGTTTCTTCCGTGGTGGACGCCGACGGCAAACTCAGCCTCGTGCAGAGCGCAGGCTGAGCGATCAGCCGGCCGGTTTCGCCACGATGCCGGCCAGCACCGTATCGACGACGGCGTCGACCTCCGCGTCGGAAACGTCCAGCCGCTCGGTCAGGAGCCGCCCCCAGGCGAAGCTCGACAGAATTTCCGTGACGAGCTCGGGCCGCACATCGGCGCGCACCTCGCCGCGCGCCTGCGCCTTCTCGATGATCCGGCCGCTCTGGCAGCGGCGGTCGGCCATGTAGGCGGACAGCGCGGCAAGCGCCTCGGGCTCGCCTTGGGCCTTGGCCACCACGCTGCGGAAGATCGCGCCGTTCGTGCCCTCCCAGGTCTCCAGCAGCCCGGTCACGTAGGCGCGCAGATCCTCGCGCACATTGCCCTTGTCGGGGTAGTTGAAGCCGGCCTTCTTGCGGCTGTGATAGACATCGAGCAGCAGCGCGGCCTGCGAGGGCCACCAGCGATAGATCGTCGGCTTGCCGGCGCGCGCGCGGCGCGCCACCGCCTCGATGGAAAAACCGCCGAGCCCATTTTCCAGCAGCACCGCTTCCGCCGCGGCAAGGATCGCCTCCTGGCTCGCCGGATTGCGCGTCGCGCCGATCGAGCGACGCGCGGGGCTGGTGTCTGCTTCTGACATGTCGTCTTCCTTTTTTTCGCTTGTAGCACGAACGGCACTTGAACGGAACGTTTCGTTTCTATATAAACGAAACGTTCCGTTCTATAAAGGATCCTCCCATGACCAACACCTCCCCCGTCCGCAAGCTCTCCAAGCCGCATCTCGCCCTCGTCACGCTGCTGCCCGTCTATCCCCTGATCACCGCCATCCTCTACGTCGTGCTGCCGCTGACGGAGGGCTGGACGATCTGGCAGCGGACGGCCGTCATCACGCCGGTCATGGTTTTCGCCATGGTCTTCGTCGTCTCGCCCTTCGTGCAGAAGCGGTTCTCGGGCTTCATCCTGCGCGCCAAATGAAAAAGCCGGGGTCTTTCGACCCCGGCCTGTTTTCGTTCCGGCGGTGACGTTCAGGCGGCCGGCTGCTTCGTCTTGCGCAGATAGGGCAGGACCGTATCGAAGGCGCCGAAGCGCGCGATGGCGTCCTCGTTGGAAACGGCGGCGGTGATGATGACGTCGTCGCCCTGCTGCCAGTTGGCGGGCGTCGCCACCTGATGCTTGCTGGTGAGCTGGATCGAATCGATCGCCCGCAGGATCTCCGCGAAGTTGCGGCCCGTCGTCATCGGATAGGTGAGGATCAGCTTGATCTTCTTGTCCGGGCCGATGACGAAGACCGAGCGCACGGTGGCGTTGTCGGCCGGCGTGCGGCCCTCGGAGCTTTCACCGGCAGCGGCCGGCAGCATGTCGTAGAGCTTGGCGACCTTCAGGTCCTTGTCGCCGATCAGCGGATAGTCGACGTCGAAGCCCGTGGCGGTGCGGATGTCGGCCTTCCACTTGGTGTGGCTGTCGACCGGATCGACCGAAATTCCGATGATCTTGACGCCGCGCTTGCGGAACTCACCCTCGATGCCGGCCATGGCGCCGAGCTCGGTGGTGCAGACCGGGGTGAAGTTCTTGGGGTGCGAGAAGAGCACGGCCCAGCCGTCGCCGATCCAGTCATGGAAATCGATCGTGCCGGCGGTGGTTTCGGCGCTGAAGTCCGGAGCGATGTCGTTGATACGCAGGCTCATGGTATCGTCCTCTTTGTCGTGCGGGATCGCGGGCAAGCCGCCCGCGGGAAATGGTCCGGCCGGTAGATAAACCGAAAAATCCACCTTGCATATAGCCGTGCGCTGCCGGCGCGAGGCCGGGGACGAGCGCAACTTTGCGCCGATTCCGTCCGCAGGAAGACGGCTTTCGGCCTCTCTCCGCCGGCACGCCAAACCGTTCTCCAAAGATGCCGTGCGGCGGAAAGGCGATTTTATTTGTTCCTGTGGGCAAAAACGGCCGTCAGCCGTCGATTTCGGCGCGCCCGCTGGTGAGATCCACGATCAGCCGGCCGATTTCCTCCGCCTTTTCCGAGGGCACGCGGAAGGACAGGCGGGCGCCCGTATCGTGATAGGTCTCGTCGTCCATTACCAGCCCGGCGGCAGCGCCGAGCCGCGCCTTGACGAGCGCCAGATCGGAAAACCCGAGCGAGACGGTGAGCGCGACCCGCTCGACATATTCGGTTTTCGCGGCGGCGCGCAGGCAAAGCGCGGCCGTGCCGCCATAGGCGCGGATGAGCCCGCCGCTGCCCAGAAGAATTCCGCCGAACCAGCGGGTGACGACGACCAGCGTGCGGTCGAGCGCCTGGCCGTCGATGGCCTGGAGGATCGGCTTGCCCGCGGTGCCGCTCGGCTCGCCGTCATCGTTGAAGCGATAGGCCTGGCCGATGCGCCAGGCCCAGCAATTGTGGTTCGCGGCGGCATCCGACACCTCCGCCAGCCGGGCCCTCGCCTCCGCCTCGCTGTCGACCGGGCAGGCGATCGCGCGGAACCGGCTCTTGCGGATCTCCTGCTCGAACTGTTCGGTGCGGTCCAGCGTGTACAAGGCTCATTTCCAAGGCGGTTTGCGGGTGGATCTAACCCGTCTCGTACCCTTTCGGCCCCCGGCGCTTCAAGAGACGAATAGAACACCAATTTTATAGACTATTGACACATGCCACGATTTCGCCATGATGTTGACCGGAACCAACAACGACGGAGACGGTGGCATGATGTATCTCGGTGGCGTGACGCTCGGCTACTTCAACCTCTATCCGGTCGGCTTCCAGCCGAAGACCGAGGACACGGACCGCGACGAGGCGCGGGGCACTGCCACGGAAGACAGGCTCCCGCTCGAAGGCAGCCGGCTCTCCTCCTCCCGCCGCCCGGTGCAATGGCCGCTGCACGTCTTCTTCTGACGCTCTACCGAAAATCACCGATGATTTCTTGCAATCCGCCGGCTTTCACCGGCGGAAAGCTCAGAACGAGATAATGGCGTCGACGCCGAGGCCGCGGATTTCGCCCTTGGGTCTTGCGGCCGGATCGGTGCCCGGCCGTGGGGCAAGGCCGACGGTCTTCACCCCGCCCGGCGCAAGATGGAACCAGTTGTCCGACGGCACGAAGCCCTCGGCCTCGATGACGACGGACTGGGCGAGGCGGTCGGCCGACAGGTCCAGCAACCAATCCTCCCCGACCTGGCGAAGTCCTGCCGTCACGACGGCGGGGACCATCGCCGCGGGGCGGCCGCGCGGGAAATGGAAGGCTTCTGCCATCACCGTCCCATCCGCCTCAGCAAGCCTGCCGACCGTCACGTCATGGGCGGGCGGGCCGAAGCGGAAGGCATAGGTCGTGTCGAAGAAGGCGCCGAAGAGATCGGTCGCCGGCAGCGTCAGCGCCGCATGCGGGCCGAGCGCAAACTCCCTCCGGCCGGAAACCACCGGCTGGCGGCCATGGCGCAGGCAGGAAAGTTCCAGCGTCACGCGCCGTTCGGTCGCGCCGTCATTGAGGACATGCACGTCGAGCCCGTTCGTGCCCTCGTCGGTGAGCACGATCTGCATCGGGCGGAAGGCGCGGCGCAGCGCGTGCCAGGCGGATTTCGGCAGGCCGGTCGCATCGACCACGCCCCAGCCGGCACCGGGCAGAAGATCCTGGAAGGCCCAGACCAGCGCGCCGTTGCAGGTGGCGTGCGGGCGGCGCCATTCGGCGAAGGTCGCCTCCATCACCTCGCCGACGGCGGCGCGGGAGAGATCGAGATAGCGGGCCGGGTCCTCGCGGCGCAGGCGGGCCGGATCCTCGCCGTAGAGGAGGCCGAGATAGTGGTCGCGCACGTCCTCGAAATCCCAGGAGGCGTTGCGATCGCGCGGCACACGCGCCTTCCAGCGCGGATCGTGCACGGCCGGCACCGGCAGGTGCGCGTCGAGCGTCACCTGTTCCGGCACATTGGCGAAGGCGAGGCTTTCGGCGGCAAAGCGCACCCCGGCGCGGCGCGCATCCTCCAGCGGCCGGCAATAGGCGCCGACGCCGTAATAGTGCGTCACGCCCGCATTCGGCGCGAAGGGCATGGCGCCGCCACTCGGCGAATTCTCGACATAGGGCACATCCGGCCGGTTCGCGGCGGCGAGCGCGGGCAGGATCTCGCGGGTCAGCGGGCCGGCCCAGGCGTTTTCCGGCAGGCCGAGCATCGCCGCCTGCTGGTCGATCTCGCTGCCGCCGCACAGCACCGCGAGCGACGGCGAGGCGGCATTGAGATCGAGGAACTGCGCGATTTCCCGGCGCACGTTCTCGATAAAGGCCGCGTCATTAGCCGGGTAATCGAAATTGGCGAACTGGAAGTCCTGCCAGACCATCAGGCCAAGCTCGTCGCAGAGTGCGAAGAATTCCGGCGTCTCGTAGGCCATGGTGCCGCCGATGCGCAGGATGTTCATGTTCGCTTCGGCGGCGAGCTTCAGCAGCGCTTCGTAGCGCGTGCGCTCACCCGGCAGGTCGACGATGTCGGCATTGGTCCAGACAGCACCGCGGCAGAAGATTTTCGTGCCGTTGACCCGCAGCGCAAAATCCCTGCCATCCGCGCCGCGGTCGATCTCGATGCGGCGGAAACCGGTGCGGCCGGCCTTATGGCGCTCGCCATCCACGACAATGTGGACGTCATGCAGTGCCGGAATGCCATGGGTGCGCGGCCACCACGCTTCGGCACCGGGGATAGCGAGGGTTGCGCCGAAGGAGCCGTTTCCATCCGGCACGGCATCTGCCGAGATACCGGCGCATTCGACGGTCGCGGCCGTCGCGCCGTCCAGCGCGAAGCGGATGGCAAGCCGGCCGGTGCCATCGGGGTCGAGGGCCGCAGAGAGCAGGATGCCGGACGGAAGCGCCGGGGCCGGGCGCGATAGCCGCACCGGCCGCCAGGGACCGGCGGCGTGAACCTCGGGGCACCAGCCCGGCATGCGGCCGAGCAGCGTGGTGCGCACGAGGCGCAGGCCCTGCGGCGTGATCATCTGCGGACGCCAGCGGGCGCGGGGACCGCGCTTTTCCAGATGCGGCTTTAGCGCGCGGAAGCAGAGGACGAGACGGTCATGGCCGGAGAGCGTGACCGGCAGGCCGTGGCGCACGAACATGCTATCGGACGTCAGCAGCAGCGTGCCGTTCCACCAGATCTCGGCCATCGTCGCGAGGCCGTCGAAATGCAGCACCGCATCACCCGGCGCCTCGTCGGAAAGGTCGAGCGTATACCAAGCGTCGAGATGGTCGAGTGGTTCGGGCGCCGTCCGGTCGAAACGGCCGGCACGCTCCAGCGCGCCGGCGACCGTGCCGGGCACGGGAGCGTCGATGGCGCCGGAAAAGTCAGCGAGCGCCGCCGGGTCGGCGGCCGCGCCGGCCGGCGTCAGGATCATGCGCCAGCCGGCGGCCAGCTCTTTTCCGGTGGAAGACACCCTTCCCTCCTTCAGCCGAGGCGGGCGGCGAGTGTCGCCATCAGCCTGTCCCAGGCCTCGGCGGCCGGGTCGAGCGCGGTCGCCAGCGGCGCGAATTTGCGGCGCGTCACGGCGCGGGCAAGCTGGAACTGCACGGACTTCGCCGTCTCGGAAATCTTCCGCGCAGCGTCGGCGGCGTCCGCCAGGCCGCCATCCGGCGCGAGCCAGTCGAGATGGCTGCCGGCCAGCTCGAAATTGGCGCCGAGCTGGCGCAGCGTGTTGAAGGCATATTTGTGGAAGAAGCCGAAGGGCCGCTCCGCCACCGCCTCCACCTGCTGCGGAAACACGCTGGCGAAGGCCGCCACCGGATTTTCCGCCGGACGCCGGGCGAAATGGAAGGCGGCGAGGCGATTTGCCTCGCGGCGCAGATGCGCCTCACCGGGCTGCTCCGCCGGGAATTTCGCGAATTCCGTATAGGGCAGGAAGGGCAGGTCCTCGGGGCCGTCGTTCAGGTGGAACAGGCCGTCGAAATCCTCGCCCTCCAGCCGGAAGAAGCCGGCATTGTGGAAATAGTCGAGCCGTTTGTTCGCAAGGTCCAGCCGGTTGACCGCCACCGTCGTCTTGCCGTGCTCCTGCCCGTAGGCGACGCCGCGCGTATCGGGCATGTAGAAGCTATCCATCTCGATGAGGCAGAGACGACCGCGCGCGATCTGGGTCGCGACATGGCTCTCCACCCGGTCGAAGATGGCAAGCTCCGTGCAGCGGATGCCGTAGAGGGTTTCGAGGTCCTCCAGCGGCACCTTGAAGAAGGTGAACTGGTCGCCCTCGAAATCCTGCGTCAGCGAGAAGCCGAGCATCGCCTCGGGCCGGGTGCCGAATGCGTTCAGCACCTCGATCCAGAGGTCGACATAGCAGTTCGTCTCCGGCCACATGCGCTCGGGATCGTGTAGCGCATGTGGCTGGTAGGTCTCGGGGTCAAGCCCGGCGAAGATGGCAGCCATGTCAGTCCTGGTATCCCAGCACCTTGCGCACGTCCGCCGGCCAGGCGGCGATGTCGAGGCCGTGACGGGCGAAGAGCGCGAGCGCGATGCGCTCCAGGCCGAAGCCGACGCAAGCGGTGTGCGCGACATCGCCGTTCTCGAGGTTGAGGCCCCATTTCGCGCCGAAGGCGTCCTGATGGTAGTTGAAGCTCATGCAGGCCGTCGGCTTGGCGGCCGACGTCACCGGGATCAAGAGCTCGAACTTCAGGTTCTGGTCGCGCTGGTTGTTGGCCATCATGCGGCCGGCGCGGCCGAAGAACGGGTCGTTCGCCACGTCCATCGTCACGTCGAGGCCGACCTTGGCCATCATCTCCAGGCCGCGGTCCATCCAGGTCTGGCGGAACGTCGTCACATGCTCCTGCGTGCCCATGCAGACATATTCGCGCATGCGGAAGAGCTGCTGGCGGGCCGGGTCGTTCGAGGGCTCATGGCGGAAGCAGTAGGACTGCAGGTCGTAGAGCCCGCCGCCCGCCGGCAGGCGGCCGCGCTTGGCGATCGTCGGGTAGAGCGGATAGCAGGCCGCCGGTGTCAGCACGATGTCCGTCGCCTTCTGGTCCTTCGTCCAGTCGCCGCCCACCTCCATGCATTGCAGCAGGCTCATATGGTCGAGGTCGCCGCCGCAGAAGCTGTGCACCGTGCCGGCAAGCTGCGGGAAGCTCTTCATGTAGCCCGAAGACTCGAAATGCGCCCGGTTCATGCCCGGCGGGAAGCGCATGGCTTCCGCGCCGTCGGCGCCGCCATAGGCGTCGATCAGCCGCTCGAAGCGGGCGATGACGTCCTCGAAAGCGCCGCTGCGGCCGTAGAGGCCTTCGACGCCGGTGTCGATGAGCAGGCCCGTATCGAAGAGCCGGTCGAGAAGAGAGGTTTGCATATCCATTGTGTCACCCGATCAGGCTGGTGTCCTGCTTGTGCACAAGCAGGAGGTTCGACGTGTTGCCGAGGATGCGGTCGTTGGAGATCATGAGTTGGGCGGAATGCGCGTCGCGCAGGTGCCGGCCGAGGCTGAAGGGCGTGCCGTTCTTGTAGCCCATGATGCCGCAGATCAGCATGGCCTGGTTGATGATCGTCAGGATCGTCTCGGAGGAGGCGATCTTCACGTTGTTCATCGCGACGGCAAAGCCCATGGAGGAGAGCCGGTCCGGATCCGCCTTGGCCGCCTCGTATTCGCGAAGACCGGCGACGGTGCTGGACTTCACGAGCTGGAGCAGGTTCGAGGCTTCCGCAAGGCGCAGCGCGCCGGGCGGCGCGACGCCGGGGCTCTTGCGGGCCGCGGCGCGCACGAAGGCCTGCGCGCGGGAGACCGCGTTGACGGCGATGCCGTACCAGACCGCGCTCCACAGGAGATGCGAGGTGGCGAGCATCGACTGGGCGGCGATCTCGGCGAAGGGCTTCGGGAAGATCTGCTCCTTCGGCGCCTCGCCCTTGAAGAGCCAGCCGTCCGAGCAGGTGCCGCGCATGCCGAGCGTATCCCAGACGTGGGTCTGCTCCAGCGTGTACTGGTCCCTGGTGAAGACGGTCATGACCTGGTCGGTCGAGGCGGCATCCGCATGGGCGCGGGAGGTGATGAGAATGGCGTCCGCATTGGCGCCGTAGGAGATCACCGTCGCATCCTTGGTGAGGCGGCAGAGGTCACCCTCGATCTCGACGGCGCAGATGCTGTTGCGCAGGTTGCCGCCGATGCCGCCCTCGGTCGTCGCCGAGCCGAGCAGCAGCTGGCCGTCCGCCACGCGCCGCATGAAGGCGGCGTGCCAGACGCTTTCCTGCCCGTGCGTGACGAGGCTCGACAGCTTGATGTGGTGCATGGCGAAGACCATGGCGGCGGCCGAGCAGCTCTGGCCGATCAGCGAACAGACCTCGGCGATCTCGGAAAGCGAGGAATCCTCGCCGCCGAGCGCGGCGGGGATCTGGATGGACAGCAGCCGTTCGGCGATCATGGCGTCGACCGCTTCCCGGGGGAAACGGCCCTTGGCGTCCACGTCGTCGGCATGGGCTGCGGCCACCGCGGAGACGCGCTCGGCGCGCTCCGTGAGGCTGGAACCGACGGTGAGGGTCATTCGGCGGCCTCCGCATTGCCGACCAGGCTTGCGACCGCCCGCGTGATGGCATCGACGCTCTGGAAGGACTTGCGGTTGAGCAGGTTGTCGGGGAATTCGACGTCGAAGGCTTCCTCGATGCCCAGCATCACCTGGACCGAGGCGAAGGAAGAAAGACCCGCCGCATAGAGATCGGCATCGTCCGCCAGCTGATCGACCGGCACCGGGAGAGCGCCGTGTTTGCCCAGGATGTCACGGATCTTCTGCTTCATGTCTTTCTCCATCGTTTCTTCGTCGGCCGGACAGCAGGCCTTTGCTTATCGTTCCCGAAAGGCATAACCGGCGGTTGATAAGATCGGCTGAAGGGACATGGATAAGAATTCGTGAAGCCCCTTGGGAGGGCGCTCCAGCATGAGACGACCCATTGTGGAACTTCGTGAAAAAAGGCCGAATAGGCCCGGTTTCCCAGGCTGTTGCGCGAATCGCCAGGTGTATCACGGCGGAACGATTCAGCCCCGTTGAGGGTCCGTTAGCCATAAACGCAGAGCGTGCAGGAAAACCGCAAATTCGGGCTTTGAAAAACCGTCAGGGCAGCGCGGGGCAGCTTCCCGCCGCCTCGGACGGGTTCGCGCCGGCAACGAGCGCGGCCATCTGCGGGCGGTCCCCTTCGGCGGTCGGCTGGATGTTGAGCGGCTCGTCCGCCGGCCACCAGTCGCCTGCCGCCCAATAGGTCCAGCCGGTCCAGACCCCGGTCTCCCTGCCGACGAGCGCCGTCATGCGGGCGAGCCCGTCGAGGCAGGCGGGATCGGCGGAGGCGCCGAACTCGCCGAGGAAACCGCGCTTGCCGTTGCGCTTCAGCCAGTCGGTAAAGCGCTCTAGCGCCTTCACCGCGTCGTCCGCCCGCTCGCAGGTCTTCGCCTTGCCGGAAAAGTCCGCGTCGAGATACTGGTGCACCTCGTAGGCATGATTGTTCGCCGGGTCCTCGACGGCGAGCATCACGGTGCCGTTGGCGCCGCCGTCGCGCTCCTCCTCCCAGCTATGCGCGCCGGTCCAGATCGTGCCGGGGACGAGAACGAGGTTCGTCGCGCCGGTCTTTCGGATGGCGGCGATGGCGGCATTGGCGGAGGCGAGCCATTGCGTCGCCGTCACGTCGTAGGGCTCGTTCATCAGGCCGAACTGCACGCCCTGGTCATCCTTGTAATCCTCGGCCAGCCGCTGCCAGAAATCGGCGAAGGCGCCGTCCGGCACCGCGTCCGAGCCGATCCGGTCCTTGCCGTAATAGGCGTAGTTGTGCGGGTCGAGGATGACGGTCATGCCGGCCTTGCGCAGCGCCTTCACCGCATCGGAAAGCCGCGTGCGCTCCGCCTTGTCGAAGCCGCGGCCAAGGCGCGGCTGCAGGCGCTCCCACTTGAAGGGAAGCCGCACGGCGTTGAAGCCCTTGCCGGCGAAATAGGCGATCGTCTCGGCGGACGGATAAGTATAGTCCTTGCCGTAGGTGCCGCGGCCCTCGCCGAATTCGGCGCCGGCCAGATTGATGCCCTTCAGGCAGGCCGCGCCCGCCTCAAGCGGAATAGCGATTGCCGCCATGGTCGCCACCAGCCGAAAGAGCGCCTTCGCGCCGGTCGAGGATCGCATGCCTTTGCCTCCGTTCCGGCTGAGGCACCGGTCCGCCTTGGTTTGCGCCGATCAAGCGGCAACCGGCGTTAAGGCCACGTTAAGCCGGGCGCCGCTCAGTGCGCCTCGTCCCAGTTGACGGCCGCGCGCGCATCCACCTTCAGCGGCACCTTCATCGACACCGCCGGCATGGACGCGTTCTCCATGACATCGACGATGACGGGGATCGCCTTGTCGACCTCGCCGTCCTCGACCTCGAAGATCAGTTCGTCGTGCACCTGCAGCAGCATGCGGGCGGAAAGGCCGGCGGCCGTCAGCGCCGGCTCCATCTTCACCATGGCGCGGCGGATGATGTCGGCGGCCGAGCCCTGGATCGGCGCATTGATCGAGGCGCGCTCATTGAAGGCGCGAACCGAGGGGTTGGACGACTTGATCTCCGGATAATGCGCCCGGCGGCCGAAGATCGTCTCGACATAGCCGTTCTCGCGGGCGAAGGCCTTGGTGCTGTCCATGTAGTCCTTGATGCCCGGGAAGCGCTCGAAATACTTCTTGATGTAGTCGCCGGCCTCCGAGCGCTCGATGGAGAGCTGGTTGGCAAGGCCGAAGGCCGAAATGCCGTAGATGATGCCGAAATTGATCGCCTTGGCGCGGCGGCGGACTTCCGACGGCATGCCCTCGACCGGCACGCCGAACATTTCGGAAGCCGTCATCGCATGGATGTCGACGCCGTCGGCGAACGCCTGCTTGAGCTGCGGGATATCGGCGACATGGGCGAGCACGCGCAGCTCGATCTGGCTGTAGTCGGCCGAGACCAGCTTGTGGCCGGGCGTCGAGATGAAGGCCGTGCGGATCTTGCGGCCCTCGGCGGTGCGCACCGGAATGTTCTGCAGGTTCGGATCGGAGGAGGAAAGACGGCCGGTCGTCGTGGCGGCGAGCGCATAGGACGTGTGCACGCGCTTCGTCTCGGGATGCACGAAGCCGGGCAACGCGTCGGTATAGGTGGATTTCAGCTTGGTGAGCTGGCGCCAGTCGACGATCTTGCGCGGCAGGGGAATGCCCTGGGCGGCGAGGTCTTCCAGAACCTGCGCGGAGGTCGACCACTGGCCCGTCTTGGTCTTGGACGCGCCGGGCAGGCCCATCTTGCCGAACAGGATGTCGCCGAGCTGCTTGGGCGAGCCGATATTGAAGCGTTCGCCGGCCAGTTCGTAAATCTCGTCCTCGAACGCCGCCGCGCCCTGCGCCAGCTCGCCGGAAAGGCGCGAGAGCACCTGCCGGTCGATGGTGATGCCGCGCTCCTCCATGCGGGCGAGCACGGGCACCAGCGGGCGCTCAAGCCGCTCGTAGACGGCGGTCATGTGATCGGCCGAAAGCCGCGGCTTGAGCACATGCCAGAGCCGTAGCGTCACGTCGGCATCCTCGGCGGCATAGGCCGTGGCGCGGGAAATATCGACCATGTCGAAGGTCTGCGCGCCCTTGCCGGAGCCCGCGACATCCTTGTAGGCGATCGGCTTGTGGCCGAGCCAGCGTTCCGAGAGCGTGTCCATGCCATGGTTGCCGGCGCCCGCATCGAGCGCATAGGACATCAGCATCGTGTCGTCGAAACCCTCGACGGTAATGCCGTGCCGACGCATGACGAGGTAGTCGTATTTGAGGTTCTGCGCGACCTTCAGGACGGACGGGTCCTCCAGCAGCGCCTTCAGCCGCTCCAGCGCGGCGCGGACCGGGATCTGCCCCTCGGCGAGCCCGCCGCCGAGCAGGTCCCCGACGCCGGTCTTGTGGTTCAGCGGCACGTAGCAGGCGCGGATCACCGTGCCGGAGGGGTCCTTGGCATTGTCGGCGATGGCCAGCGAGAAGCCGCACAGCTCGGCCTGCATGGCGTCGAGCGAGGTGGTTTCCGTGTCGAAGCCGACAAGGCCGGTTTCGCGCGCGGCGGCGATCCAGCGGTCGAGGCTGTCGAGATCGCGCACCGTCTCATAGGTGGAATGGTCGATGGGCGCGGCGGAGAAGCGCTCGGCCCGTGCCTTCGCGAGCGCCGAGGGCGTCGCTTCGCCGGGCTTGGCGGTCGGCAGCAGGGTCGCGGCCGCCTCGGCCGCCGTCTCGTTGCCGTCGAGAACCAGGGCCGGGCCGGCGACGTCGCCCTTGTCGAGGTCCGGGCCATGCGCCTCGGCGCCCCATTCGACCGGCACGTTCGCCGCCTCGATGGCGCCGGCGTCGCAGTCGCAGGCTTCCGCGACGCGGCGCGTCAGGGTCGTGAATTCCATCGCCTTCAGGAAGCCGATCAGCTTGGGGCCGTCCTGCGGATGAAGGACCAGATCGTCCAGCGGCATGTCGAGCGGCGTGTCGGTCTTCAGCGTAACGAGCTGCCTGGAAAGCAGCACGAGCTCACGATTGGCGACGATATTCTCGCGCCGCTTGACCTGCTTGATCTCCTCGGCGCGGGCCAGCAGCGTGTCGAGGTCGCCATATTCCTCGAGAAGCTGGGCGGCGGTCTTCGGGCCGATGCCGGGAACGCCGGGCACGTTGTCGGTCGAATCGCCCGTCAGCGACTGGAGGTCGATCATCTTTTCCGGCGGCACACCCCATTTCTCGATCACTTCGGGAATGGAGATCTGCTTGTCCTTCATGCCGTCATACATCGAGACGTTCTCGGTCACGAGCTGCATGAGGTCCTTGTCGGAGGAGACGATGGTGACGCCCGCGCCGTCGGCTTCGGCAAGGCGGGCATAGGTGGCGATCAGGTCGTCGGCCTCGAAGCCTTCCTTCTCGATGCAGGGCAGGTTGAAGGCGCGCGTCGCATGGCGGATGAGGCCGAATTGCGGGATCAGGTCTTCCGGCGGCGCGGTGCGGTTCGCCTTGTACTGGTCGTAGAGCTCGTTGCGGAAGGTCTTCGAGGAATAGTCGAAGATCACGGCGAAATGGGTCGGCGTCACGCCCACGTCGGTGTTGCGCGCATCCTTCAGGAGCTTCCACAGCATGTTGCAGAAACCCGAGACGGCATTGACCGGCAGCCCGTCCGACTTGCGGTTGAGCGGCGGGATGGCATGGAAGGCGCGGAAGATGAAGCCCGAGCCGTCGACGAGGAAGAGATGATCACCTTTTTTCATGGGGGAATGGATAGCGCGGGCCGCTTGCGGCGTCTATCTTTCATTGCGCTCCAGGGCCCTTTCAAAGGGGTGTCGAAGCCTCACACGAACGTTACCAATTTGTAATTTTCGCGGGCGTTCGAATCCCTTGAAAAGCCACATTCGGACACACAAATACTACTCATCGGCACCTGATCAAGCCGCTGTCTGGCATCCCGGCCTGTCCCCCGCCGCGCCAGACAAGGACAAAGGCCTCATCCCCCTCTCCGGGCCTTTGTCCATAATTCGAGCGAAGCCGCCGCGACAAGCCTCCTGTCGTCGGCGGCTTCCCGCATTTGGGGCAAACTCCACCGTCTGCAATCCCCATCGCCTCAATCCCCCATCGCCTCAATCCATTGTCATCGGCCGCGAACCGGCATAGCTTCCGCTTCATGGACTTTGACCGGACGGCGTCGGCGACCTATCTCGCCAATCTCCTGGCGAAGGCGGCGTCCCGCGCGCTCCATGCGCGGGCGGACGGGGCCGGCTTTGCGCCCGGCCAGTTCCCGGTCCTGCTCGAACTGTGGAACGGCGACGGCCTGACCCAGCGCGAACTTCTCGACCGGCTCGACATCGAGCAGGCGACCATGGCCAACACGCTCTCGCGCATGGAGCGCGACGGCCTGATCTCCCGCCGCCGCCACCCGAAGGACAGGCGGGCCCAGCTCGTCTTTCTCACCACCGAGGGCAAGGCGCTGCAGGAGACGGCGCTCGCCGCGGCCAGCGCGACGGAAGAAGCGCTTTTCCAGGGCTTCCGGCGCTTCGAGCGGGAGCTTCTTCTCGAGTATATGCGCATGGTGCTGGCCAATCTCGGCCGCGAGCCGCGCGTCTGACCGTCGCAAAGCCGTCAGAGGATTTGCCCTCCCCGACACGATCGGTCTAATGTCGCCGCGCAATTCGCAAGGGATTCGACCATGACAAATATCCTGCCCGTCCTCGACCGCGCCAGCGCCGGCATTCCCGCCAGCCTCGAACGCCTGTTCGAACTCGTGCGCATCAAGTCCATCTCCACCGATCCGGCCTTCAAGACGGAATGCCGGCGGGCGGCCGAATGGCTGGTCACGGAACTGCGCACGCTCGGCTTCGATGCGACGGTGCGCGACACGCCCGGCCATCCGATGGTCGTCGCCCATCACGACGGCGCGAGGCCGGATGCGCCGCATGTGCTGTTCTACGGTCACTACGACGTCCAGCCGGTCGATCCGCTGAACCTCTGGGACCACGATCCCTTCGAGCCGGCGGTGCGCGAGGTCGAGGGCGGCCGGCGCATCATCACCGGCCGCGGCACCTCCGACGACAAGGGCCAGCTCCTCACCTTCGTCGAAGCCTGCCGCGCCTACAAGGAAACGGCGGGCGCGCTGCCCTGCCGTGTCACCATCCTCTTCGAAGGCGAGGAGGAATCCGGCTCGCCGTCGCTGAAACCCTTCCTCGAAGCCAATGCGGCGGAATTGACGGCGGACTTCGCCCTCGTCTGCGACACCAGCATGTGGGACGCCGATACACCGGCGATCTCGGCGGGCCTGCGCGGCCTCGTCGGGGAAGAGATCGTCGTCAAGGCGGCCGACCGCGACCTGCATTCGGGCTATTTCGGCGGCGCGGCGGCAAACCCGATCCACATCCTCACGACGATCCTCGCGGGCCTGCACGACGAGACCGGCCGCGTGACGCTCGAAGGCTTCTACGACGGCGTCGAGGAGACCCCGACGCAGATCAAGGCCGCATGGGAGAAGCTCGGCAGCTCGGCGGAGAGCTTCCTGGGCGAGATCGGCCTGTCGATCCCCTCCGGCGAGAAGGGCCGTTCCGTGTTGGAACTCACCTGGGCGCGCCCGACGGCCGAGGTCAACGGCATCACCGGCGGCTATACCGGCGAGGGCTTCAAGACGGTGATCGCGGCCGAGGCCTCGGCCAAGGTCTCCTTCCGCCTCGTCGGCAAGCAGGACCCGGCGAAGATCCGCGATGCGTTCCGCGCCTATGTGCGTGCGAAGATCCCGGCCGACTGCTCCGTGACGTTCCACGCCCATGGCGGCTCGCCGGCAATCCAGCTTCCCTACGATTCGTCCCTGCTCGGCAAGGCCAAGTCGGCGCTTTCCGACGAATGGCCCAAGCCCGCCGTCGTTATCGGCATGGGCGGCTCCATCCCTATCGTTGGCGATTTCCAGAAGATGCTCGGCATGGAATCCTTGCTCGTCGGTTTTGCGCTGTCGGACGACCGCATCCATTCGCCGAACGAGAAGTACGAACTGCGGTCCTTCGAGAAGGGCATCCGCTCCTGGGTGCGCATCCTGGCGGCACTCGCCGCGCGTTGACGCAGATGTGATGACAAAGTTGGCCGGCGTTAACCCGAGCGCACGGAAATGCTGGCCAACTGAAAAACGACAAGAGCCGCACGCCGGCAGGCGATGACAGGCCCGCACGATGGGGAAGGGGTGAGGATGGCGCCAGCACGGATCGCGAAGGACCTTTGCTGCTCGGGCAACAGGGCAACGGAAACCGGGGGCAAGGCAGGATGAAGCGGCTGAAGAAATTCTTCTGGCCGCTCGTCAGCACCGCCGCCATCGTCCTGTCGATCTATATCCTCTACAAGGACCTGCGCGGCCTTTCGCTCGACGAGTTCATGGCGAGCATCCACGCCATTCCGATGTCAGGCTGGATCCTCGCCTCGCTGGCGACGCTCGTCGCCTATGCCGCGCTTGCCGCCTACGACCATCTGGCGCTGGAGCATCTCGGCCACCGCATCTCCTTGTGGTTCATCACCATAACGTCCTTCACCACCTATGCGCTGTCGCACAATATCGGCGCCTCGGTCTTTTCCGGGGCGCTGGTGCGCTACCGCGCCTATACGTCGAAAGGGCTGACCGGGTCGGAGGTGGGCGTCCTCGTCGCCTTCTGCTCCTTCACCTTCGCGCTCGGCACCATCATGCTGTTCGGCCTCGTCCTGGTGCTGGAGCCGGAGATCATCGGGCGTTTCGCCGATTTCCTGCCCATAGAGGCGGCGTTCTCGACGGGCATCATCATCCTCATGCTGGTCGCGCTCTAC
The DNA here is from genome assembly GCF_030733845.1 of Shinella zoogloeoides. Lineage (NCBI taxonomy): Bacteria > Pseudomonadati > Pseudomonadota > Alphaproteobacteria > Hyphomicrobiales > Rhizobiaceae > Shinella > Shinella zoogloeoides. The sequence continues at coordinate 3,742,848 of NZ_CP132311.1, read as the reverse complement.
GTCGTCGGCAGCCTCGTCGGCTTCCGGCCGGTCAACACACGCTGGCTGAAGCTGGAATATCCAAAGCCCTCTCTTGTCTTCCGCCAGCTGATCATCGCGCCGATCGAGCTGATTGGTGCTGCCGCGATCATCTATTTCGTGCTGCCGGCGGAGGGCAATCCGGGCTTCTTCGTCGTGCTCGGCATCTTCCTCGCCTCCTTCTCGGTCGCGCTGCTGTCGCACGCGCCGGGCGGCATCGGCGTCCTGGAACTCGTCTTCATCGCGGGCCTGCCGGACATGGACCCCGCGGCGGTGCTGGCGGCGCTCGCCGTGTTCCGGCTCTTCTACCTCATCATCCCCTTCATCATCGCGCTGGTCGTCATCCTGATCTTCGAGCGGTCGCGTTTCCTTGCACGGGCGAGCGACGGCGAGGACTGAAACCATGGATAGTTTTGGTTCATCCTGCGTTCAGTCGAATTCTTTCATGCTATGATCCGTCTAGATCACTGTGAAACAGTGACTATCCAAGGGAGACCGACATGAAGTCAACGATCAAGACCGGCCTTTCCGCCGCCATGGCGGTCGCCATGTTCGCCACGGCCTTCGTATCCACACCGGCCCTTGCCGTGCCGATGTCGAAAATCGGCATTTCTCAGTCCTCCGACGTCGAGCAGGTGCAGTACCGCCGCGAACGTCGCGGCTGGTACGGCGGCCATCGCGGCTATCGCTACGAGCGTCGCGGCTATCGCCGGCACTCGGACGGCTGGTGGTATCCGCTGGCAGCCTTCGGCGCGGGCGCGATCATCGGCGGCGCGATCGCCAACGACGGTTATTCCCGTCCTCGCGAGCGCTACGAAGGCAGTGTCAATCCGCGCCACATCGACTGGTGCTATGCGCGCTACCGCTCGTATCGCGAATACGACAACTCGTACCAGCCGAACTACGGCGGTCGCCGCGAGTGCCTTTCGCCCTACTATTGAGGCCTTTATTGCGGGCGGCCTTCGGGCCGCCCGATCCCTTCCGGACGAAGAATGCCTTGTCGCCAAAGTGACACGCGCGCGTTCACCGCTCCTTAACCACCCCTTAAATCGCCGCATTTAAAGTCCAACGGACGGCAACGTTTCCGAGGGCATATCCGACCGCTTATGGCAGGCAACCGAAAATCCCAGCGCATCGAACCGTCCTTCCAGGGATCGGCAGGCCGCGACGACGATGATTTCCACGTCGGCGCGGGCGATCGCGTGGCGGGCGGCACGGGTGGCCGCAAGGGGCGCGGCAAGCCGCCAAAGGCCGAGCGGCCGCGGCGCGGCTCCGGCCGGCAGCGGGGCGCTTCGGGCGGCCTGTTCGGGCTGTTCCGCAAGCTCTTCTACTGGTGCGTCGTGCTCGGCATCTGGGGCGCCATCGGTGTCGGCGGGCTGGTGCTCTACTACGGCGCGCGCATGCCGAGCGCCACGAGCTGGTCCATCCCCGACCGGCCGCCGAACATCAAGATCCTCGCCGTCAGCGGCGACACGATCGCCAATCGCGGCCTGACGGGCGGCGAGGCGCTGTCGCTGGAAAACATGTCGCCCTATATTCCGCAGGCCGTCATCGCCATCGAGGACCGCCGCTTCTATTCGCATTTCGGCGTCGATCCGCTCGGCCTTGCCCGCGCGATGTTCACCAACATCACGACCGGCCGCATGGTGCAGGGCGGCTCGACGCTCACGCAGCAGCTCGCCAAGAACATGTTCCTCTCGCCCGAGCGCACGCTGGAGCGCAAGGTGCAGGAAGTGCTGCTCGCCTTCTGGCTCGAGCACAAATATTCCAAGGACCAGATCATCGCGATGTATCTCAACCGCGTGTTCTTCGGCTCCAATTCCTATGGCGTGGAGGCCGCCTCGCGGCGCTACTTCAACAAGTCGGCGCGCGACGTGAATCTCGGCGAGGCCGCGCTGCTCGCCGGCCTGCTCAAGGCGCCCTCGCGCCTCTCTCCGGCGCGCGATCCGGAGGCGGCCGAGGCACGCGCCCAGGTCGTTCTCGGCGCCATGCGCGAGGAAGGCTACGTCACCGACAACGAGATCAAGACCGCGATGTCGCAGACCCCGGCGCGCGCCAAGAGCTACTGGTCGGGCGCCCAGCACTATGCCGCCGACATGGTGATGGCGCAGCTACCGGGCATGATCGGCGACATCAAGGAAGACCTCGTCATCGACACGACGATCGACCTCGACCTCGAGAAGAAGGCCGACGAGGCGATCACCGCGCAACTCGAAAAGGACGGTACCAAGTCGAACGCCTCGCAGGCCGCGCTCGTTTCCATCGACGGCACGGGCGCGATACGCGCGCTGGTCGGCGGGCGCGACTATGCGGAAAGCCAGTTCGACCGCGCCTCGAAAGCCAAGCGCCAGCCGGGCTCGGCCTTCAAGCCCTTCGTCTATGCGGCGGCGCTGGAAGCCGGCCGCTCGCCGCTTTCGGTGCGCAACGACGCGCCGGTGAAGATCGGCAAGTGGACGCCTGAGAACTACGACCAGAAATATCGCGGCGAGGTGACGCTCGCCTCGGCGCTCGCCAATTCGCTGAACACCATCGCGGCGCAGCTGGTCATGGAAGTCGGCCCGGACGAGGTAATCAAACTCGCCCGCCGGCTCGGCATCGAATCCGAGCTGCAGTCGAACGCCTCGATCGCGCTCGGCACCTCGGAAGTGACGCTGGTCGAGCTGACCGCCGCCTATGCGCCCTTCATGAACGGCGGCTACAAGGCGACGCCGCACATCATCCGGCGCATCTCCACCGCCGACGGCAAGGTGCTCTACGAGAACACCTACGACAATCCGCCCCGGGTGCTGGAGCCGACCATCGTCTCCCAGATGAACGGCATGATGATGCGCGTCATCACCGAGGGAACCGGCAAGAACGCCCGCATTCCCGGCTGGCAGGCCGCCGGCAAGTCCGGCACGACGCAGTCCTTCCGCGACGCGCTCTTCGTCGGCTACACGGCCAACCTGACCACCGGCGTGTGGTTCGGCAACGACGACGGCAAGTCGATGAAGAAGGTGACGGGCGGCGGGCTTCCGGCCAAGGCCTGGAGCGAGTTCATGACCGCCGCCCATGCCGGCCTGTCGCCCTCCCCGCTGTTCGGCACGGCGAACGGCGATCCGCTGCAGGGCGGCACCCAGCCGGTGCCGCAGGAAGGCGGCGACGAGCTCTTCGACATCATCTCCCGCACGCTCGGCACCGACGAGCGGCCGGCTGACCACGGCGCGGCCGTGGCGAGCGACGGGACGGGCGCCGTCCCCCTCGACGACGGCCTCATCCCGCCCGCCGATGTCGGCGGCGAGCGGCAGACCGGCACCCGGCGCACGACACTCCTCGACGTCCTCCTCGGCGGGTGATGCCGAACGCCCCTTGCGCCGTCGATGCATGGCACGACCACCGGTAACGAGTGACAGCGCTGGTCGCACCGTCTCTATCCCCAAGCGATGGTGACGTTTGACGGTTCGACCGGATGATCCATCCAGACCCGGATGCGGGTTTTTGCAGAAGGCACCTGCAAAATCGCATATTGAGGCTCATTCGCGTCAAACAGAATGATCTCTCTGTTTGGCGTATTCAAAATAGTGTCGCAATCCGGCTTCCGAGCCTCTACGATCTCGGAATACGGCCCGAGCGTCACATTCGTGTCTCCGTCACTCCAGTAGTATGCCGGGATGTTGACGCAATCATCGGAAACGAAGATTCCTTGCCGATCCATATGAACCGGGATATCGACGTCCCGGCGACCCGCAACATAAAAGCTTATATATTCCGGAGCGATTGAAATGCGTTGCACGGTCATCGCATGGAACCTCATCTTCGAAAAATTCCCTTGATAAAACTGTACAACTATCCCCACGCGACAACGACATTCTCCGGCTCAGTAGGATGATCGATCCAGACCCGGATACGAGTTTCCACGGATGGTACATACGCTATGGCATACTGAGGCTCGTTGGCATCAAACAGGATAAGCTCTTTGTTCGGGGTATTTATAATGCCATCGAAATCGGGCTCCCTTATCTCCGGAATCTCGGAAACCGGGCCAAAATCCACACGGGTGTCTCCGTCGTTCCAATAGAGCGCGGGAATGTTGATACAGTCAGGTGACGCGAATATTCCTTGCTTATCCATATGAAGGGGGATTTGCACCTTCCGATGCCCAGCAACATATATACTGAGATATTCGAGCGCGATCGTAAGTGTTTCTACTGGCATCGATTAGCGCCCTCCTTGAGAGATTAGTCCACCCTGAGATTTACTGCACCACGCGCAATGCGGATAAATTCGACTTGGCTTGCCAAGCGATTTTGGCACCTGATGGTCGCCGATAAAATGGCCCTTCCTGGTTCCCGGTGTCTTTATACCACACCAATGGCATCCGTATGTGCGGCCAATGCGGTCGATTTCCGCCTGCTGCGCCCTATTAAGCCGCTTGTTGGCTGCCGGTGAAGCTATCCACTCCGTTGCATACGGCCCAATCCCGGTGCGCGGTAATCTCAACTGGAGCGCGCGGAGCAGAGCCTCCTGTGCCGTTGCTTCGTTCGCGCGGATCAGCCCTTCGACCGTTTCATAGACCTGCGGCGTCGGCTTCCAGTTCGGTTCGCGCTTCTGAACGGCGCGCAAGGCCTCCCGCATCCGGCCGACACTGACCACCAGCCGCGCCTCCTGCGCCGGCGTGACGGCCTGCCAACGGCCGAGGATGCGAACCTGTCCTGCGCCGCGCGGGCCGCGACGGCTGACGAGGATCGGCCGGCCGTCGTCGCCTTCCGCGACCCACTGCCCGCCATCAGGACTGCCCGCGGGCACGCGTGGCTGTTCGGGACGAAAGCCGGCCTTCAGTCGGAGGAACAGCGCCAGCGCCCGGATTTCGACGGCGATCGCCGCATATCGGTAACTCAGTTGCAAGATGCTTGCGTCAGTCGGTTCCGTCATTTTCCACATAGTCCGTTTTTCAGTTCAGCCGGACGATTGTGTGCGTGACGGGAGGCAGCGGGGATAAACCGACGCCGGGAAAATGAGGCGGGCCTTGTCAAGCTGCTGACTATGCTGGATGTTTTCTCAGGCGAGGATCGCCGAAACGCGGCTGTTCGTCCTATAGCGGCGGACGCGGGCCTGCCGTTTTCCAGGCCGTGCCTGCCGTCTTCGCGCAAGCACGGCAGGAACTTCGAGCAATCCCTTGAATCGCGCGGGCGATTGGGGTTGATTGCACATCGGGGCGGCAGTGCACGAATTCCTCCGGGACACGCTGATTTCGCGCGCTTTGCGGCTCGCGGATGTCTTGCAGTCGTCTGGAGGGGTCCTTATATACCCCGCAAAGCTTCGGTTCAGGCCGATGCTTTCGACAAGACCATACCATTAGGGGCTGCCAAAAGAATGCCTGAATGGGTTCCGGCAGTTCGCTTGAAGGAGAGAATGACATGGCTAAAGTAATCGGTATCGACCTCGGAACGACCAATTCCTGCGTTTCCGTCATGGACGGCAAGGACGCGAAAGTTATCGAAAATGCCGAAGGCGCGCGTACGACCCCTTCGATCGTCGCCTTCAATGATGATGGTGAGCGCCTGACCGGCCAGCCGGCCAAGCGCCAGGCCGTCACCAACCCGGAAAACACCCTGTTCGCCGTCAAGCGCCTCATCGGCCGCCGCTACGACGACAAGCTCGTCGAGAAGGACAAGGGTCTCGTTCCCTACAAGATCGTCAAGGGCGACAATGGCGACGCCTGGGTCCAGGCCCAGGGCACCGGCTATTCCCCCTCGCAGATCTCCGCGATGATCCTTCAGAAGATGAAGGAAACCGCCGAATCCTACCTTGGCGAGAAGGTCACGCAGGCCGTCATCACGGTTCCGGCCTATTTCAACGACGCCCAGCGCCAGGCGACCAAGGATGCCGGCAAGATCGCCGGCCTTGAAGTGCTGCGCATCATCAACGAGCCGACGGCTGCCGCGCTCGCCTACGGCCTCGACAAGAAGGACGGCAAGACGATCGCCGTCTACGACCTTGGCGGCGGCACGTTCGACATCTCGGTGCTGGAAATCGGCGACGGCGTCTTCGAAGTGAAGTCGACGAACGGCGACACCTTCCTCGGCGGTGAAGACTTCGACATGCGTCTCGTCGAATATCTCGCAGCCGAGTTCAAGAAGGACCAGGGCATCGACCTGAAGAACGACAAGCTCGCCCTGCAGCGCCTCAAGGAAGCTGCCGAAAAGGCCAAGATCGAGCTGTCGTCCTCGCAGCAGACCGAAATCAACCTGCCGTTCATCACGGCGGACGCTTCCGGCCCGAAGCACCTGACGATGAAGTTGACCCGCGCCAAGTTCGAAGCGCTCGTCGACGACCTCATCCAGCGCACTGTCGCACCGTGCAAGGCAGCCCTCAAGGATGCCGGCGTCACGGCGGCCGAGATCGACGAAGTCGTTCTCGTCGGCGGCATGAGCCGCATGCCGAAGGTGCAGGAGACCGTCAAGCAGCTGTTCGGCAAGGAGCCGCACAAGGGCGTGAACCCGGATGAGGTGGTCGCCATGGGCGCCGCCATCCAGGCCGGCGTCCTGCAGGGCGACGTCAAGGACGTTCTCCTCCTCGACGTGACCCCGCTGTCTCTCGGCATCGAAACGCTGGGCGGCGTCTTCACCCGTCTGATCGAGCGCAACACGACGATCCCGACGAAGAAGAGCCAGACCTTCTCGACCGCCGAGGACAACCAGTCGGCCGTAACCATCCGCGTCAGCCAGGGCGAGCGCGAAATGGCCGCGGACAACAAGCTGCTCGGCCAGTTCGACCTCGTCGGCATTCCGCCGGCACCGCGCGGCATGCCGCAGATCGAAGTCACCTTCGACATCGACGCCAACGGCATCGTGCAGGTCTCGGCCAAGGACAAGGGCACCGGCAAGGAGCACCAGATCCGCATCCAGGCTTCCGGTGGTCTCTCCGACGCCGACATCGAGAAGATGGTCAAGGACGCCGAGGCCAATGCCGAGGCCGACAAGAAGCGCCGCGAGGGCGTCGAGGCGAAGAACCAGGCCGAAAGCCTGATCCACTCCTCGGAGAAGTCGCTGAAGGAATATGGCGACAAGGTCACGGAAGCCGACCGCAAGGCCATCGAGGACGCGATCGCCGCCCTCAAGACCGCGGTGGAAGCCTCCGAACCGGACGCCGAGGACATCAAGGCCAAGACCAACACGCTCATGGAAGTCTCCATGAAGCTCGGTCAGGCGATCTACGAGGCCCAGCAGGCCGAAGAGGGTGCCGCCTCGGCTGATGCCGGCGACAACGTCGTCGATGCCGACTACGAGGAAGTCAAGGACGACGATGATCGCAAGAAGTCGGCCTGAGCCTCCAGATTTGCCGGCCGCGCCACGCGCGGCCGGTAGGAACGGATAGCAATAAGGCGGAAGTCAGCGCGAAGGGAACCAGGCAAGATGATCACTCCCGTTCTCGGCGGCGACGATGTCTTGACCTTTCCTTCGCCCCGGCTTCCGCCTTTTTGCATGCGCGTTTTCAGGCGCAGGCTGAAGGCAAGCTTGCTCATCCATAACAAGAAGACCGTGCCCGCGAAACGGACGTGAACCAGAATGGCAAAAGCTGATTTTTACGAGACGCTGGGTGTCTCCAAGACCGCCGACGAGAAGGAGCTGAAGAGCGCCTTCCGCAAGATGGCGATGAAGTATCACCCGGACAAGAATCCGGGCGATGCCGCTGCCGAGCAGACGTTCAAGAACGTCAACGAAGCCTATGAGACCCTGAAGGACCCGCAGAAGCGCGCGGCCTATGATCGCTACGGCCATGCGGCCTTCGAGCAGGGCGGCATGGGCGGCGGAGGCGGCGGCTTCCAGGGCGGCGGCTTCTCCGACATCTTCGAGGACATTTTCGGCGAGATGATGGGCGGTGGGCGCCAGCGGCGCTCCTCCGGCGGGCGCGAGCGCGGCGGCGATCTGCGCTACAACATGGAGATCTCGCTGGAAGAGGCCTATGCCGGCAAGACCGCGCAGATCCGCGTGCCGACCTCGATCACCTGTGACGTCTGTTCCGGTTCGGGCGCCAAGCCCGGCACCAGCCCGAAGACCTGCGCGACCTGCCAGGGCTCCGGCCGTGTGCGCGCCGCGCAAGGGTTCTTCTCCATCGAACGCACCTGCCCGACCTGCCACGGCCGCGGCCAGACGATCAGCGATCCCTGCACCAAGTGCCACGGCAACGGCCGCGTCACCGAGGAGCGCTCGCTGTCGGTCAACATCCCCGCGGGCATCGAGGACGGCACGCGCATCCGGCTTTCCGGCGAGGGCGAGGCGGGCGTGCGCGGGGGGCCGGCGGGCGACCTCTACATCTTCCTGTCGGTGAAGCCGCACGAATTCTTCCAGCGCGACGGCGCGGACCTCTACTGCACCGTGCCGATCTCGATGACCACCGCCGCGCTCGGCGGCACCTTCGACGTGGCCACGCTCGACGGTACGAAGTCGCGCGTCTCGGTGCCCGAGGGCACGCAGGCCGGCAAGCAGTTCCGCCTGAAGAGCAAGGGCATGCCGGTGCTGCGCTCCAACCAGGTCGGCGATCTCTACATCCAGATCCAGATCGAGACGCCGCAGAAGCTGACCAAGCGCCAGCGCGAGCTGCTGAAGGAATTCGAAGAAATCTCCTCGAAGGAGAACAACCCGGAATCGGCCGGTTTCTTCGCGCGGATGAAGGAATTCTTCGAGGGCTGACCGTCGCTCGGGAGAGACAAACGAAAAGCCCCGGCAGTGCCGGGGCTTTTTGCTTTGGGCTACTGGATCAGGATGGCCCGGAAGTCGTTGACGTTGGTCCCGGTCGGGCCGGGGACGAACAGGTCGCCGAGCGCGTCGAAGACGGTCCAGCTATCGTTGCGCGCCAAGAACTCGGCGGCATCCTTGCCCTTGTCGGCAAGGCGCGCGACGGTGGTGCCGTCGGCGAAGGCGCCGGCATTGTCCTCCGAACCGTCGATGCCGTCCGTATCGGCAGCGAGCGCGGAAAGGCCTTCCAGGCCGTCGGTGGCGCAGGCGAAGGACAGCAGAAACTCGCCGTTGCGGCCGCCCTTGCCTTTGCCCTTGATGGTGACGGTGGTTTCTCCGCCCGAAAGGATGACGACGGGTTTCCGGAACGGCCGGTCGCGGCGGACGACCTCGGCGGCGATGGCGGCATGCACGCGGCCGACTTCCGAGGCTTCGCCCTCGATCGCGTCGGACAGGATAACGGCCTCGACGCCGGCCTTCTTCGCCGCCGCGGCGGCGGCTTCCAGCGAGACGGCGGCGGAGGCGACGAGCCTCACCTCATTGCGGGCGAAGCGCGGATCGGACGGCAGCGGCGGCTCGTCCTTGCCGCCCTCGATATGGCGCATGACGGCTTCGGGCAGGTCGAGGCGATAGCGCTCGATGAGGCGCAGCGCATCCGCGCGGGTCGTCGCGTCGGCGATGGTCGGGCCGGAGGCGACGAGGGCGGGATTGTCGCCGGGAATATCGGAAACGACCAGCGAAACGACGCGGGCCGGGTGGGCGAGCGCGGCAAGCCGACCGCCCTTGATGCGCGAGACCTGCTTGCGCACGGCGTTCATGGCGCTGATCGGCGCGCCGGAGGCGAGCAGGGCCTTGTTGACGGCGATCTCGTCGGCAAGCGTCAGGTCGCCGGCAGGCGCCGGCAGGAGCGCCGAGCCGCCACCGCAGACGAGGGCGACGACGAGGTCGTCTTCCGTAAGGCCCCGTACGGCGGCCATCAGCCGGCCGGAGGCGAGCAGGCCGCTATCGTCAGGCACCGGATGGGCGGCTTCCAGAACCTCGATGCGCTCGCAGGCAACGGCATAGCCGTAGCGCGTGACGACGACGCCGGTGAGCGGGCCGTCCCACAGGCGCTCGAAGGCGCGCGCCATCTGCGCGGCGCCCTTGCCGGCGCCGATCACCACCGTTCGCCCCTTGGGCTTTTCCGGCAGGTTGGCGACCAGGACCTCGTCCGGATCGGCGGCGGCGACCGCGACGGAGAAAAGCTGTTCGAGAAAGGCGCGCGGATCGGCGATGGGCGGCATGAAATTCCTCCGGGTCATGCGGGTGGCTCTATTAAGCACAGCCCCCCATCCGCACGCCAGAGCCCATCCTTTCGGAAATGGCGCGGGCGGGATGAGGGGCTGTTCTCCTCCTCCAGAAGAAGGGTGACCGGGCGGGGCTCCCCTCCCCGCCCGGTCAGGCCGTCATGCGACGGCGTGGTTCGCCATGCGCTCCAGCGCCGTGACGAGACCTGAGTGATCGAGGCCTGCATCGCCATGGGCGGCGCACTGGTTGAAGAGTTCCTGCGTCGAGGCGGTGTTGGGCAGCGAAACGCCCAGCGCCTTGGCGCCCTGGAGGGCCAGGTTGAGGTCCTTCTGGTGCAGCGAGATGCGGAAGCCCGGATCGAAAGTACGCTTGACCATGCGATCGCCGTGCACTTCGAGAATGCGCGAGGAGGCAAAGCCGCCCATCAGCGCCTCACGAACGCGCGCCGGATCGGCACCGGCCTTGGAGGCGAAGACGAGGGCTTCGGCAACCGCTTCGATGGTGAGCGCCACGATGATCTGGTTGGCCACCTTGGTGACCTGGCCATCGCCGCAGTCGCCGACGAGCGTGATGTTCTTGCCCATGAGCTGGAAGAGCGGAAGCGCGCGGTCGAAGCTTTCCTGCGAGCCGCCGGCCATGATGGAGAGCGAGGCGTTCTTGGCGCCGACTTCACCGCCCGAGACCGGACCGTCGACATACTCGGCGCCGGTTTCGCGGATCTTCTTGGCGAATTCCTTGGTGGCGATCGGCGAGATCGAGCTCATGTCGATGACGAGCTTGCCGGCCTTGAGGCCGTAGGAAACGCCGTTCTCGCCGAACAGCACGTCCTCGACTTCAGGCGTGTCGGGCAGCATGAGGATGATCGTGTCGACCGTCTCGGCCAGCGCCTTCGGGCTGTCGACGATCTGGAGGCCGTTGTCGACCAGGTCCTTGTGCGGCGGGATGAAAAATTTCGAGGTGATGACGGTGTGGCCGGCATTCTGCAGGTGGCGCGCCATGGGGGTGCCCATGATGCCGAGGCCGATGAAACCGATATTTGCCATGATCTATACTCCCAATCTTGAAATGATGTCTGCTCAGCGACCGATTTCGGTCAGCCAGCCGAGGCCTTCCTGCGTCGTGGTGCGCGGCTTGTATTCGCAGCCGATCCAGCCGTCGTAGCCGAGCGCATCGAGCGTCTTGAACACGAAGGGATAGGCGATCTCGCCGGTGCCCGGTTCGTTGCGGCCCGGATTGTCGGCGAGCTGGACGTGGGTGATCTGCGCCTGGTGCTTCTTGAAGGTGCCGATCAGCTCGCCCTCGGTGCGCTGCTGGTGGTAGAGGTCGTACTGGATGTAGAGGTTGTCGCTGCCGACTTCCGCGATGATCGAGGCCGCCTGGTCCGGGGTGTTGAGGTAGAAGCCCGGAATGTCGAAATGGTTGATCGGCTCGATCAGGAGCTTGATGCCGTGCTTGGCGAGTTCGCCTGCCGCCAGCTTGAGGTTGGCGACGAAGGTGGACCGCAGCACGCTGTCCGGCACGCCGGCAGGAGCGATGCCCGACAGGCAGTTGATCTGCTTGCAGCCGAGCGTCGTGGCGTAGTCGATGGCCTTGGCCACGCCCTCGCGGAATTCGTCCACGCGGTCCGGCAGGACCGCGATGCCGCGCTCGCCGCCGGCCCAGTTGCCGGCCGGCAGGTTGTGCAGGACCTGGGTCAGGCCGTGCTTGTCGAGCTCGGCGCGGATCGCATCCTTGTCGAAATCGTAGGGGAAGAGATATTCGACCCCTTCGAAACCGGCCTTGGCGGCCAGGGCGAAGCGCTCCATGAAGGGCGCCTCGTTGAAGAGCATGGTCAGGTTGGCCGCAAATTTCGGCATTTCGTTCTCCCTCTAACTCAATCCAGCAGGGCGGCGAGCGTCGCCGTCGGTGCATCTTCGCCGCGCTCCGCCAGTTCTTCGAACTCGACAACGGCGTTGATGTCGGCACCCATGGCGATGTTCGTGACGCGCTCGAGGATGAACTCGATGACGACGGGGACCTGGTGTTCCTTCATCAGCTTCTGCGCCGTGTTGAAGGCTTCCTGGAACTCGTTTGCGCTGCGCACCCGGATGGCCTTGCAGCCGAGGCCTTCGGCGACCGCGACATGGTCGACGCCGTAGCCGGCTTCCGAGTCGGCATTCGCGTTGATGTTGTCGAAGGCGAGCGAGACCTCGAAGTCCATGTTGAAGCCGCGCTGGGCCTGGCGGATGAGGCCGAGATAGGAATTGTTCACGACCACATGCAGGTAGGGCAGCTTGTGCTGGGCACCGACGGCCAGTTCCTCGATCATGAACTGGAAGTCGTAGTCACCGGACAGCGCGACGATCTGGCGGTCCGGATCGGCGGCGCGCACACCGAGTGCTGCCGGCAGCGTCCAGCCGAGCGGGCCTGCCTGGCCGCAGTTGATCCAGTTGCGCGGCTTGTAGACGTGCAGGAACTGCGCGCCGGCGATCTGGCTGAGGCCGATGGTCGAGACGTAGCAGGTATCGCGGTCGAAGGCCTTGTTCATCTCTTCGTAGACGCGCTGCGGCTTCAGCGGCATCTGGTCGAAGTGCGTCTTGCGCAGCATGGTGCGCTTGCGCTCGCGGCATTCGCCCGCCCAGTTCGACCAGTCGCGCAGCTTGCCGGCCGTCTTCCATTCCGTGGCGACTTCCAGGAAGACCTGGAGGGCGGCGCCGGCGTCGGAGACGATGCCGAAATCAGGCGTGAAGACGCGGCCGATCTGGGTCGGCTCGATGTCGACGTGGATGAACTTGCGGCCTTCCGTATAGGTCGGGATGTTGCCCGTATGGCGGTTTGCCCAGCGGTTGCCGATGCCGAAGACGAAGTCCGAGGCGAGCAGCGTGGCGTTGCCGTAGCGGTGCGAGGTCTGCAGGCCGCACATGCCGGCCATCAGCGGATGGTCGTCGGGGATCGTGCCCCAGCCCATCAGGGTCGGGATGACGGGAACGCCGACGATCTCGGCGAATTCGACGAGGAGGTCCGAGGCTTCCGCGTTGATGATGCCGCCGCCGGCGACGATCAGCGGGCGCTCGGCCTCGTTGAGCATGGTGAGCGCCTTCTCGGCCTGGGCGCGGGTCGCAGCCGGCTTGTAGGGCTCGAGGGGCTCGTAGGCGTCGATGTCGAATTCGATCTCGGCGAGCTGGACGTCGATCGGCAGGTCGACCAGGACGGGGCCCGGACGGCCCGAACGCATGGTGTGGAATGCTTTCTGGAAGACGTAGGGAACGAGGCCCGGCTCCATGACGGTGACGGCCCACTTGGTAACGGGTGCCGCGATCTTGGCGATGTCGACCGCCTGGAAGTCTTCCTTGTCGAGGCGGGCGCGGGGCGCCTGGCCGGTAACGCAGAGGATCGGGATCGAGTCGGCCTGGGCCGAATAGAGGCCGGTGATCATGTCGGTGCCGGCAGGGCCGGACGTACCGATGCACAGGCCGATATTGCCGGCGCGGGCACGGGTGTAGCCTTCCGCCATGTGGCTTGCGCCCTCGACGTGGCGGGCCAGGACGTGGCGGACCGAGCCGCGCGCCTTCAGCGCCGAATAGAAGGGATTGATCGCTGCGCCCGGTACGCCGAAGGCACAATCGATGCCTTCCTTTTCCAGAACCAGAACCGCTGCATCGACAGCACGCATTTTAGCCATGGGGATTTTCCTCCGTCTCTCGAAGGGGAAGGTAGCGCATTCCGCATTCCACGCAATACAAAAATGGAAATCTATCCCATCAGATGGAAATAAACATTTTCAACGAATCTGGAACAATCGGGCAAGGCCGGCTATGTCATGATGCGGCGACGAGGAGAAAGCACCATGGCGGAGCATCAGGAAAAGACACGCGGACGGCCCGGCCGCAAACCGGCGGAGAACGCGGCTCCCTCCTCCGTGCAGGTGCTGGACCGCAGCCTGAAGCTGCTGGACTTGGTGGCGCGCGCCGACGGCGCGGCGCTGACCGACCTTGCCGACCAGTCCGGCATGGCGCCGTCCACCGTGCACCGGCTGCTGACCTCGCTTTCCCAGCACGGCATGGTGGCGCATGACGGCGAGACCGGCGCCTGGACGATCGGCGTCAAGGCCTTCGAGATCGGCACCGCCTACCTGCGCTTCCGCAAGCTCGGCACGATCAGCCGGCCGTTCCTGAAGCAGTTGATGGAAGGTTGCGGCGAGACCGCCAATATCGCCATCGAGGACGACGGCGACGTGGTGTTCATTTCCCAGGTGGAAAGCCATGCGCCGATGCGCGCCTTCTTCCGCCCCGGCCGGCGCGGGCCGATCCATGCCTCCGGCATCGGCAAGGCGATCCTGTCGACCTGGCCCGATGCGCGCATCGAGGCGCTGCTTGCCGGCCGCACGCTGCAGCATTTCACCGACAAGACCCGCGACACCCTTCCGACGCTGCTCGAGGACATCGCGAGAATCCGCACCCGCGGCTGGTCTATCGACGACGAGGAGCACACGCTCGGCATGCGCTGCGTGGCGGCGCCGATCTTCGACGAATATGGCGAGGCCATCGCGGGGATTTCGGTATCGGGTCCGGCGGTGCGCCTGCCCGACAGCAAGGTCGACGCCTTCGGGCCCGTCATCCGGGCGGCGGCGGAGGGATTGACAAAGGCGATGGGCGGGCGCCTCAAGCACCCTTGACTGGGAACGCGGCGCTGGCAATCTGGCCGGCAGATCACGAAAGGATTTGCCGATGTCTCCAGTCCGCCTCGCCGCCGCCTTCGCACTCCTCGTTGCGAGCCCGGCCTTCGCGAAGATCCCGCTCGTCAACGCGACCTGCCCCGGCAAGATCGAAGTGCATGCCGATGAGGGCGGCCCGATCTACATCAACGGCAAGGAAGCCAAGCTGCACGTCTTCAACGACAACTACTACGAGGCCAAGGGCCACGGCGTGACGATCTCGCTGAGCATCAACCCGGATGGCTCGGCCGCCGTGTCCTATACCGGGCACGGCGGCGCGAATGGTATATGCACCGTCAAATGATCAGGCTGGTTCGGGCGAGCGGCTGGGCGCCGCCGCACGCTTAACGCCTTTTGCCTTCATCGCCTTACCGGCGACATAGACTTCGGCGACGCAGCGATCGTCGCCCATGGTCTGGAGGATGAACAGTTCCTCCATCAGCGACTTCGCCACGCGCATGCGGTATTCCATCGCCGGCTTTGCGCTGGAATCCAGCACGACGATGTCCGCATCCGCTCCCGCATGGAGCGAACCGATCTTTTCCTCCAAGCCGAGTGCCCGGGCATTGCCCAGCGTCATGCGGTAGAAGGAGTTGAACGGCGTCAGCTTCTGGCCTCTGAGATGCAGCACCTTGTAGGCCTCGTCCATCGTCTCCAGCATGGAGAAGCTGGTGCCCCCGCCGACATCGGTCGCCACCGACCATCGTGCGCCGAGCTTGTCGAACCGGTCGCGGTCGAAGAGGCCCGAGCCGAGGAAGAGGTTCGAGGTCGGGCAGAAGACGCCGACGCTGCCCGTCTCGGCCAGCACGGAAATCTCCCGGTCGCTCAGATGGATGCAATGGCCGAGCAGCATGCGCTCGTTGAGCAGGCCATAGCGGGCATAGATGTCCGTATAGTCCTTGGCCTCGGGGTAGAGCGAGGTCGCAAAAGCGATCTCGTCCTGGTTTTCCGAAAGGTGGGTCTGGACGTAGCAGGAAGGATGCTCGGCGACGAGCGCCTGGCTCATCTCCATCTGCTCGGGCGTCGAGGTGATGGCGAAACGCGGGCTGATCGCATAGAGCGCCCGGCCGCGGCCGTGCCACTTCTCGATCAGCGCCTTCGTCTCGTCATAGCCCTGCTGCGGCGTGTCGCGCAGCGCGTCGGGCGCGTTGCGGTCCATCATCACCTTGCCGCCGATCATGCGCATGCCGCGCGCCTCGGCCGCCGAGAAATAGGCGTCGACGCTTTCGGGATGCACCGAGCAATAGGCGACGGCGGTGGTCGTGCCGTTCGACAGGAGTTCGTCCATGAAACGATCCGCCACGGCCGCCGCATGGACGGTGTTGGCGAACTTCTGCTCTTCGACGAAGATATAGGTGTTCAGCCATTCGAGAAGCTGCGCACCGTAGGAGGCGATCGCCTGAGTCTGCGGGAAATGCAAATGCGTATCGATAAGGCCCGGCAGAACGAGGTTCGGCCGGTGATCGGCCACCTCGACATCCGCGCCAGCAAGCTTGCTGATGTCAGCATAATCGCCTGCGTCCACCACCTTGCCGCCACGCACGAAGACGGCACCGTCCTCGAAGTAGCGATAGGAGGCCGTGTCGTCGATGCCCTGGGGCTCGGCGACGAAGGTCAGCACCCGTCCGCGGATCAGGCGCTCGCTCATTGGGTCTTCTCCCCGCTGACCGCGCTCTCGTACCAGGCGACGAAGAGCTTGCGCTCCTCGTCCGAAACCTGGGTGACGTTGGCGGGCGGCATGGCGTGCGAGCGGCCGGCCTGCAGGTAGATCTCACGGGCATGGGCCGCTATCTGCGCGTCCGTTTCCAGCATCACGCCTTTCGGCGGCGTGACGATGCCTTCCCAGCCCGGCTCCTGCGCATGGCACATGGCACAGCGGCCGAGCACCGTGTCGCGGACCTTCGGGAAGGCTTCCGCCGTCATGAAGGTCTGCTGCGTGGAGGAGACCTTGGCGTCGGCGGTTTCACCCGTCAGGACCTTCGGCACCGTGGAGAGCCACATGATCAGCACGAAGAGCAGCGCGGTCGCAAGCCAGGTCCAGGTCGGGTTGCCGGCATTGGCGTGGGTGGTGTTGAAGTAGTGGCGGATGGTGACGCCCATCAGGAAGACCAGCGAGGCGATGATCCAGTTGAACTCCGTGCCGAAGGCCAGCGGATAGTGGTTCGACAGCATGAGGAACAGCACCGGCAGCGTCAGGTAGTTGTTGTGCGTGGAGCGCTGCTTGGCGATCTTGCCGTATTTCGGATCGGGCGTGCGGCCGGCGATGAGGTCGGCGACGACGATGCGCTGGTTCGGCATGATGATGAAGAACACGTTCGCCGACATGATCGTTGCCGTGAAGGCGCCGAGATGCAGGAAGGCGGCCCGGCCCGTGAAGAGCTGCGTATAGCCCCAGGCGACGGCGACCAGGATGAAGTAGAGCGCCACCATCAGGCGCGTGTTGTCGTTGCCGAAGGGCGACTTGCAGATGAGGTCGTAGATGATCCAGCCGAAGGCGAGCGAAGCCAGCGAGATGGCAATGGCCACCGGCTTGGAGACGTCGAGCACGCTCGGGTCGATGAGGTAGAGGTCGGCGCCCGCATAGTAGACGAGACAGAGCATGCCGAAACCGGAGAGCCAGGTGACGTAGCTTTCCCATTTGAACCAGACGAGGTGCTCGGGCATCTTGGCCGGCGCCACGAGGTATTTCTGGATGTGGTAGAAGCCGCCGCCGTGGACCTGCCATTCCTCGCCATGGGCGCCTGCCGGCAGGTCAGGGTGCTTCTTCAGGCCCAGGTCGAGCGCGACGAAATAAAACGACGAGCCGATCCAGGCGATGGCTGTGATGACGTGCAGCCATCGGACGGCAAACATGAGCCAATCCCAGGCGATTGCGTATTCATACATGGGGGACCTCCTCCGATCTTCACGGAAATGTTTGCCATCAAGTTATTATCTCGGAAATCCCGGCAAATCCCCAACACTTTCAAAAAAAACTAAAAGATGCCTCCCCACTTTGCTCTGCACGCCAATGTGGTAGAAGGAATCCATGTCCTATCTCGATAATGTGCGCGTCTTTGTTCGCGTGGTCGAACTCGGTACTCTCTCGGCAGCGGGGCGTGACCAGCGCGTCACCCCGGCGGTCGCCAGCAACCGCATCAAGGAGCTGGAACGCCACCTCGGCGTCCGGCTCTTCAACCGCACCACGCGAAAGCTTTCGCCGACCGAGCATGGCCGCGTGTTCTACGACGGCGCGGTGAAGATCATCGAGGCGGTGAACGAGGCGGAAGCCGCGATCGCCGACCTTTCCCGCAACCCGAAGGGTTCGCTCCGCATCACCGCCCCGCTCGGCATCGGCCGCCGCCTCATCGCCTCCGGCATTCCCGAATTCCACGACAAGTATCCCGATATCGAGGTGCGCGTGCGCCTGTCGGACCACAATGTCGATATCCTCGCCGAAGGCGTCGACGTCGCCTTCAAGCTCGGCGTGCTGGAGGATTCGAACCTGCGCATGCGCGGCATCCTCAAATGCGAGCGCGTGCTCTGCGCCTCCCCCGCCTATCTCGCCCGCCGCGGCACGCCGAAGACCGCCGATGCGCTGATCGCCGACAAGCACGACTGTCTGCTTTTGCGCTATCCCGGCTCCAAGGAATATTTCTGGACGCTGGTGACGCCCGAGGGCACGCGCAAATTCGAGGTCGCCGGCCCCTATGACAGCGACGACGGCGACGTGCTGACCCAGTGGGCGCTGGAGGACCGCGGCATCATCAACAAGCCGCTCTTCGAGGTAAAGGCCCATCTCGCCGAGGGCCGGCTGGTGGAGGTCCTCAAAGACTCGCCGCCCGCCCCCGTGCAGCTCGCCGCGATCTATCCGCACAAGCGCTTCCAGGACCCCAAGGTCCGCCTGATGATCGACTTCATGGCGGAGCGATGTCAGCGGCTGATCGGCAAGCTCCTGGGGGAGGAGATGCTCGCCGAGGAGGCTACCGACTGACGGTCTCCGCCCGATTGACGTGACTTGCCGTCCACGATAGCGCCGCCGTCATGATCTCCGCGGCGGCGAGGGCTGCGATGACGGTGGGGCGCTTGTCCCTGATGGCCGTGCCCCCGATGGGGCAGACGAGGTTCTCGAAAAGCTCCGGGTTGCCGATTTCACGCGACAGCCAGTTGCGGAAGGTCGTGCGCTTGGTCTTCGAGCCGATCATGCCGACATAGGCGGCATCGTCCCGCTTGAGCGCTTCGGCGGTGATCAGGAAATCGAGCGCGTGGTCGTGCGTCAGGACCACGAAGCTGCTGCCGGCCGGCGCGTCGCGCACCACCGCCTCGGGCATCGCCGTCAGGCAGGTCTCGACATGCGGCACCGTTGAGGCGGTCAGCTCGTCCTCGCGCGTATCCACCAGGATGACGCGCAGCGGCGCGAGCGAGAGTGCCATGGCGAGCGCATCACCGACATGGCCGGCGCCGAAGACGTAGACATGCGGGCGCGATGCCATCTCGCGGTCGCAGCGCGTCACGAGGTCCCGTGCGAGCACCGGCGTGACCTCTGCGAAGGAGAGCCCGACCCGGCCGCCGCAGCACTGGCCGATCTCCGGGCCGAGCGGCACGTTCATCGGCTCGGCGTCACGGCCGGAGCGCAGCGCCCGCCGCGCATGGTCGATCGCCATATATTCGAGCTGCCCGCCGCCGATCGTCGCATAGATCGCCCGCTCCGATACCAGCATCCAGGCATCGGTGTCGCGCGGCGTGGAGCCCGCGGCACCGGTCACCTCGACCAGCACCACGGCCTGTTCACGGCGCAGGAAATCCCGGATGTCTTCGCGCGCGGCGGGCATCGTTTCACCCCTTCTTCGCAGCCTTGAGGCGCTCGATGGCCATCAGCACGCATTCGGGCGTGGCCGGGGCATCGAGGCGTGGGCAGATCTTGTGGTCCGCCACGCTCGCCACCGCGTCCGACAGCGCATGCAGCACGGCGAGGCCGAGCGGCAGCGGCGGCTCGCCGACCGCCTTGGAGCGGTGGACCGTCGGCTCGTAGGCCTCCGACCAGTCGGTCAGCGCCACGTTGAAGATCTTCGGCCGATCGGAAGCGAGCGGGATCTTGTAGGTGGAGGGCGCATGGGTGCGAAGCCGCCCCTTGCCGTCCCACCACAGTTCCTCCGTCGTCAGCCAGCCCATGCCCTGGATGAAGCCGCCCTCGATCTGGCCGATATCGATGATCTTGTTCAGCGAACGACCGGTATCGTGCAGGATGTCGGTGCGTTCGACGACATATTCGCCGGTCAGCGTATCGACGGAGACTTCGGAGCAGGCCGCGCCATAGGCATAGTAGTAGAAGGCGTGGCCGCGGCCCTTGGAGCGGTCCCAGTGAATCTTCGGCGTCTTGTAGAAGCCGGCCGCCGAGAGCTGGACGCGGGCCATGTAGGCCTGCTTGACGAGATCATTGAAGGAGACCTCGGCATTGCCGATGCGCACGCGGTTGGGCAGGAAGACCACCTGATCGCGCGGCACCTGATGGCTTTCGGCGGCGAAATCGATGAGCCGGTCCTTGATCTGGCGCGCGGCGTCCTGCGCGGCCATGCCGTTGAGGTCGGCGCCGGAGGAGGCGGCGGTCGGCGAGGTGTTCGGCACCTTGGCGGTCGTCGTCGCGGTGATCTTCACCCGGTCGAGGTCGATCTGGAACTCTTCCGCCACCACCTGCGCCACCTTCAGGTGCAGGCCCTGGCCCATTTCCGTGCCGCCGTGGTTCATGTGCACGGAGCCGTCGGTATAGACATGCACCAGCGCGCCGGCCTGGTTGGATTCCGTCTTGGTGAAGGAAATGCCGAACTTCACCGGCGTCAGCGCCAGGCCGCGCTTGACGACGCGGCTCTTCGCGTTGAACTCGGCGATCGCCTTGCGGCGGCCGGCATAGTCGGCGCTTTCCTCCAGCTCGGCGACGATGCGCTGGATGATGCAGTCCTCGACCTTCTGGTGGTACGGCGTGAGGTTGCGATCACCCGCAACGCCCATTTCGTCGTAGAAGTTCAGCTTGCGGATCTCGAGCGGATCCTTGCCGACGGCAAAGGCCACCTCGTCGATGACGCGCTCCGCGCCCACCATGCCCTGCGGGCCGCCGAAGCCGCGGAAGGCGGTGTTGGACACCGTGTTGGTGTAGAGCGGCGCGGATTTCGCATGCACATGCGGGAAGAAATAGGCGTTGTCGCAGTGGAACAGCGCGCGGTCGCCCACCGGGCCGGAAAGGTCCGCCGAAAAACCCGCGCGCAGCGCGAACGTGTAGTCGATGCCGAGGATGCGGCCCTCGTCGTCGAAGCCGACATCGTAGTCGATGGCGAAGTCGTGCCGCTTGCCGGTGGCGACCATGTCCTCGTCGCGGTCGAGGCGCACCTTGACGGCGCGGTTCAGCTTCTTGGCCGCGATGGCGGCGATGGCCGCGCACTGGTTCGCCTGGGTTTCCTTGCCGCCGAAGCCGCCGCCCATGCGGCGCACCTCGACCGTCACGGCATTGCTCGGCACGCCGAGCGCATGGGCGATCATGTGCTGCGTCTCGCTCGGGCCCTGCGTCGAGCAATAGACGACGACCTCGTCGTCCTCGCCCGGCACGGCGAGCGAAACTTGGCCTTCCAGGTAGAAATGGTCCTGGCCGCCGAGCCGCATGCGGCCCTTCACGCGGCGCGGGGCGCTTTCGAGCGCTGCCGCCGCATCGCCGCGCTTCAGCGTCAGCGGGGTCACGACCTGCTTGTGCGTGGCGACATCGAGATCCCAGATATCGATATCGGCCGGCAGTTCCTCATATTCGATCTTCGCCAGCCGCGCGGCGCGGCGGGCCTCGTCGCGCGTTTCGGCGAGCACGCAGAAGATCGGCTGGCCGTGGAATTCCACCTTGCCGTCGGCAAGCACCGGATCGTCGTGCATGTTGGACGGCGAGATGTCGTTGACGCCGGGCACGTCCGCACAGGTCAGCACGTCGACGACGCCGGGCGCGGCGCGCACCGCCGAGAGATCGACCGATTTCAGGATGCCGTGCGCGACGGTCGAGAGGCCGAAGCCGGCATGCAGCGTGCCGGCGGGCTCGGTAATGTCGTCGATATAGACAGCCGTTCCGGCGACATGCTTGTGCGCGGAATCGTGGCGGATGCTGGCATGAACGCCGCCGATGATCTTTTCAGCCTTGAGATCGCCCGGAAGGTGCGAAGTGTGCTTGTTCATGGCTCACGCAGCCTCGTATCTGGACACCTGGACCGGTGTATCGCTGGACGTCGTTTCCATGTGGAAACGCAGGAGAAGGTTCTTCGCCACCAGGGCGCGGTATTCGGCGGTGGCGCGCATATCGGTCAGCGGCGCGTAGTCCTCCGCGTACTTTTCCATGGCCGCTTCCACCGTCGCTTCGCTCCAGGGCTGGCCGAGAAGCGCCTTTTCCACCGCGAAGGCGCGCTTGGGCGTTGCCGCCATGCCGCCATAGGCGATGGTGACGTCCGCCACCGTGCCGTCGGCGGCAAGCGCCAAGCGGAAGGCGCCGAGCGTTGCCGTGATGTCCTCGTCGCGGCGCTTGGTCACCTTGTAGACGGCGAACTTTTCCGCCGCCGCCGGTATCGGCACATGCACGGCTTCCACGAACTCGCCCGGCTGGCGATCCTGCTTGCCGTAGGCGATGAAGAAGTCCTGCAGGGAGATGGTGCGCCGTTCCGCGCCCTTACGCAAGGTAAGCGTCGAGCCCAGCGCGATCAGCGCCGGCGGGGTGTCGCCGATGGGTGAGCCGTTGGCGATGTTGCCGCCAATCGTGCCCATGTTGCGCACCTGCTGGCCGCCGATGCGCTCGATGAGCGGGCCGAGCGCCGGGATATGCTGCGCGAGTGTGGAAAGCGCTTCCGTATAGGTGACGCCGGCGCCGATGGAGATCGTGCCGTCCTTCACCGAGAGGGATTTCAGTTCGTCGAGGCCGGCGATGAAGACCACCGGCGAGATGTCGCGCATGTGCTTGGTGACCCAGAGGCCCACATCGGTGGAGCCGGCGACGACCGTGGCGGCCGGCGAGGCGTCGAGCACGGCGGCGAAATCGTCGAGGCCGGCCGGCACGACGAAGCGGCGCTTGCCCTCGCCGATTTCGACGCGGGCGCCGTCCTTCAGCGCCTGGAGGCGCGCGATCATGCCCGCGCGCTCAGCCAGCAGCGGATCCTTGTCCGTGCCGCCATATTCGGAGATGGCGCGGGCGGCGCGCAGGATCGGCTCGTAGCCGGTGCAGCGACAGAGATTGCCTTGCAGCGCCGTCTCGATCTGCTGGTCGTTCGGGTTCGGCGTCTGCATCCAGAGCGCATAGAGCGACATGACGAAGCCGGGCGTGCAGAAGCCGCACTGCGAGCCGTGATAGTCAACCATGGCCTGCTGCACCGGATGCAGGCGATCGCCTGCGCCGGCAACGTGCTCGACCGTCACGACATGACAGCCGTCGAGCGAACCCATGAAGCGGATGCAGGCATTGACGCCTTCATAGACGAGACCGCCTTGCGGGGTGAGCCGGCCGACCAGCACCGTGCAGGCGCCGCAGTCGCCCTCGGCGCAGCCTTCCTTGGTGCCCTTGAGCGAGCGGGAAAGGCGCAGCCAGTCGAGCAGCGTGAGGTCGGGCGCCACGTCGCGAAGGCAGACGTCCTGGCCGTTGAGAATGAAGCGCAGTTCCGAGCGGATGGTTGCAGCCGCCATGATGTTAGCTCCCGCGATAGGTGGAATAGCTGAAGGGCGAGACGAGAAGCGGCACATGGTAGTGCGCGCCTTCATCCGCAAGGCCGAAGCGGATCGGGATGATGTCGAGGAACAGCGGGCCATCGCCGGTGCGGCCGAGATAATCGCCGGCATGGAAGCGCAGCTCGTAGGTGCCGCTCTTCATGGTCTCGCCCGACAGGAGCGGCGCGTCGCAACGGCCGTCGTCGTTCGTCTCCGTCGTCTTGATCAGGTGGAACGCGTCGCCCTCGACCCGATAGAGATCGATGCGCAGGCCTTCCGCCGGCTTGCCGCGCGCGGTGTCCAGAACGTGGGTCGTGAGCCGGCCGGCTCCGTGCGAATGAGACTGCATGTTTTCCTCCCGGGCATAGTGCGCCTGCAATCACTATCCGTCACCCTCTTTCCACTGAAAAGCGGTGAGATCGTTCGAGACTTTCAAAATTTCCTGAGAAATGACCTGTGCGATTCCGGGTTAGATATTTGTCATCGAAAAGCGTTTGGAGGAGCGTTCCATGCGATATTGCCGTGACATGCACGGATATGGGCAGAACCCGCCCGCCGCCCGGTGGCCGGGCGAGGCGCGCGTCGCCGTACAATTCGTCCTGAACTACGAGGAAGGCGGGGAGAACTGCGTGCTGCACGGCGATGCGGCCTCCGAAGCGTTCCTCTCCGAGATCGTCGGCGCCGCGCAATGGCCGGGCCAGCGCCACTGGAACATGGAATCCATCTACGAATACGGCGCGCGCGCCGGCTTCTGGCGTCTGCACCGGCTGCTGACCGAAAAGGCCGTGCCCGTCACAGTCTATGGTGTGGCTACCGCCCTGCAGCGCTCGCCCGCCCAGGTCGCCGCGATGATCGAGGCCGGCTGGGAAATCGCCTCGCACGGCCTCAAATGGGTCGAGCACAAGGACATGAGCGCGGAAGACGAGCGCGCGGCGATCGCCGAGGCGGTCCGCCTGCACACGCTCGTCACCGGCGAGCGGCCGCGCGGCTGGTATACGGGCCGCTGTTCCGTCAACACGGTCGATCTCGTCGCGGAGGCCGGCGGCTTCGACTACGTTTCCGATACCTATGCGGACGACCTGCCCTACTGGTCCGAGCACGGCGGCCGCCAGCAGCTCATCATTCCCTACACACTCGACGCCAACGACATGCGCTTCGCCACGCCGCAGGGCTTCAACAGCGGCGACCAGTTCTTCAGCTACCTGAAGGACTCGTTCGACGCGCTCTATGCCGAAGGCGCGGCCGGTAGCCCGAAGATGATGAGCATCGGCCTGCATTGCCGCCTGATCGGCCGTCCGGGCCGCGTCATGGCGCTCGCCCGCTTCATCGACTATGTGCAGAGCCACGAGAAGGTGTGGATCGCCCGGCGCGTCGATATCGCCGAGCATTGGGCGAGGACTAATCCGCCGCAGCCGGCCGCCGAACGCCCCTCGCAGATGTCGGAGGAAGCCTTCGTCAAGCGCTTCGGCGACATTTTCGAGCATTCGCCCTGGGTGGCGCAGCGCGCCTGGGACGGAGAACTTTCGCCGGCTAACGATACCGCCGTCGGCCTTGCCGCCGCGCTCACCTTCCAGTTCCGCGCGGCAAGCGACGAGGAACGGCTCGGCGTGCTCGTCGCCCACCCGGACCTTGCCGGCAAGCTGGCGCAGGCAAAGCGCCTGACGGCAAGCTCGACCGAGGAGCAGGCCTCCGCCGGCCTCGACGCGCTGACGGACGAGGAACGCGAGCGCTTCACCGACCTCAACGACCGCTACGTGGCGAAATTCGGCTTCCCGTTCATCATCGCGGTGCGCGACAACACGAAGGCGAGCATCCTCGCGGCCTTCGAAAAGCGCGTCGCGAACGACCGCGAGAGCGAATTCGCCACCGCCTGCAAGCAGGTCGAGCGGATCGGCCTGCTGCGGCTCAAAGCGCTGCTGCCGGCCTGAGAGCGGACCATGTCGACCGGCGCCCTGCCTGCCTTCGCGCGCGGAACGATCAACCTTGCCTCGGCGAGCCTCGGGGCAAGGGGCATATCCGCGACGGACGAATTCTTCGGCCCGCTGTCGCGCATGCTGGCCGACGAACCCGCCGCCTATCATCCCGGCCGCTACGACGAGAACGGCAAGTGGATGGACGGCTGGGAGACGCGGCGGCGGCGCGGCCCGGGCCACGACCACGCCATCGTCGCGCTCGCGACGCCCGGCCGCATCCGCGGCTTCGACGTGGACACCGCCTATTTTACCGGCAACTACCCGACGGCCTGCGCCATCGAGGGATGTCATGCGCCGGGTGGCCCGGACGAGGCGACGGACTGGGTGACGCTGATTGCGGCAAGCCCGCTCGGGCCGAGCGCCCAGCATTTCTTTGACTGCGCCGCGGACGGGCTGTTCAGCCATGTGCGGCTCAGGATCTACCCCGATGGCGGGGTGGCGCGGCTGCGCGTCTACGGAATCCCGGCGCTCGCGCCGGCCGAAGGGCCGATCGATCTCGCCTCCGCCCTTTCCGGCGGGCAGGTCGTCGCGCTGTCGAACGGACATTACGGCCATCAGCGCTTGCTCGCGCCCGGCCGTGGCGTCAATATGGGTGACGGCTGGGAGACCAGCCGCCGCCGCGAGCCGGGCCACGAGTGGATCGTGGTCAGGCTCGCCGCACGGGCGACGGTGGAGAGCATCGTCGTCGATACCGCCCACTTCAAGGGCAACTACCCGGATGCCTGCTCCGTGCAGGCCGCCGACCTGACGGGCACGACAGGGGACCTCCCCACCCTTGTCACCGCCGCGTCGATGTTCTGGCAGGAAATCCTGCCCGAGCAGAAGCTTGCCGCCGACCGTATCCATACGTTCGACGGCGATCGCGTGAAGCGGGCGGGTGCCGTGACGCATATCCGCCTGAACATCCATCCGGACGGCGGCATCAGCCGTCTGCGTGTTTTTGGCCGTGTGGCCGAGGGAGGAAAGACATGAAGACAATCGACATCAGACCGCTCACCCGCGAGGCCTTCGCGCCCTTCGGCCAGGTCATCGAGCAGGACGGCGCCCACAATTTCCCGATCAATGCGGGCAAGTGCACGCGCTTCCACGATCTAGCCAACATCGAGACGACCGGCGAGAAGGCAAGGCCGATGATCAGCCTGCTGCGCGGCGAGCCCTATCCGCTGCCGCTGGAACTGAACATGGTCGAGCGCCACCCGCTCGGCAGCCAGGCCTTCATTCCGCTCGGCGACGCCTCCTTCCTCGTCGTCGTCGCCGAAGAGACGGAGAGCGGCCCGGCCGAGCCGATCGCCTTCCGCACCGCGCCAGGACAGGGCGTCAATATCGGCCGCAATGTCTGGCACGGCATCCTGACGCCGCTCGATGCGGTTTCCGATTTCGCCGTGGTCGACCGCGGCGGCGAGGGCGTGAATCTCGAAGAGCATTTCTACGCCGAATCCTTCCTGATCCGCTGATCCATCCACCGGGGATGCGGATCCGCCGGCCCGCCTCCACGGGCCGGCATTTCTGTCTTCACGGATGATTGACGGCCGCCCCCGATACCGCATGCTACCTTGCGCGCTATCGGGGCGGCCTCTTCGCATGGCCGCTCCCCTGACGAGGGAGAGGAACGATGACGATAAGATTCGACGCGAGCGGAAAGCGCTGGGTGGAGTTGGACTTCCTGGTGCCGGGCACGCCGGAAGACGTCTGGCATGCCATGGCGACCGGCCCCGGCAATGCCGCCTGGTTCACCACGGCCGAGATCGACGGGCAGATCGGCGGCCGGATCACCTTCCACTTCATGGCCGGTGTCACCGGCAGCGGCACGGTGACCTGCTGGGAGCCGCCGCACCGCTTCGGCTATGTGGAGGCCGACTGGGCTGAAAGCGCCCCACCCATCGTCACCGACATCACCATCGCTGCCCGCTCGGGCGGTGGATGCCGCGTGCACATGGTGCATTCCATCGTCAGCACCTCCACGCAGTGGGACGGCCAGATGGAAGGCTTCGAATCCGGATGGCCGGGCTTCATCGACGCGCTGCGGCTCTATCTCGCCCACCATGCCGGCCAGGCCGCCGCCTCCTTCCAGCTCGCCGCGGAAGCGAAGGGCGAAGCCCTCGTCGTCTGGCGCAACCTCCTGGACGGCCTCGGCCACGAGACGGCCGATGTCGGCGAGAACTGGACCGTGGAGGCCGGCGAAACGCTGTTCGGCGAGGTCGTCGTCGTGCGCCAGGATGCCGTGCAGCGCTATGTGATCCTGCGCATCGACGGCGACGTGCCGGGCGTCGGCCTGTTCGGCCTCTACGGCATGGGCGATACGGTCCGCCTCAGCCTCTGCCGCTTCTTCTACGGCTCGGAGGCTGGCGCGGCCGCCGCCGCCGCGCAGCCGAAATGGCAGACCTGGCTCGACGCGGTGGCAAAGGCCTGAAACGCAAACGGGCCGCGCTCATCGCGCGGCCCGTTCCAGATGTGTGCTCGTCCGCTTATTCCGCGAAGAAGGCGAAGCGGATGACGAAGAGCGCGGCGACGATCGCCGTTGCCGGGTGGATCTGCTTCCACTTGCCGGTGAAAAGCTTCAGCACGACATAGGTGATGAAGCCGAAGGCAAGGCCGTTGGCGATGGAATAGGTGAAGGGCATGGCGAGCGCGGTGAGCGCGGCGGGTGCCGCTTCCGTCAGGTCTTCCCAGTCGACTTCCGTCATTTCGCGCATCATCAGGCCGGCGACGTATAGCAGGGCCGGGGCCGTCGCGTAGCTCGGCACCGAGCCGGCAAGCGGCGAGATGAAGAGGGCGGCGAGGAAGAGCACGGCGACGGTGAGCGCGGTGAGGCCGGTGCGCCCGCCCGCCTGCACGCCCGAGGCGCTTTCGACATAGGCCGTGGTGCTGCTCGTGCCCATCAGCGAGCCGGCGACGATGGCCGTGCTGTCGGCCAGAAGCGCGCGGCCGAGGCGGTTCGGCTTGCCTTCCTGGATGAGGTTGGCGCGCTTGGCGACGCCGATCAGCGTGCCCGTGGCGTCGAAGACCTCGACGAGCACGAAGACGAGGATGACGTGCAGCAGGCCGCCGTGCAGCGCGCCCATGATGTCGAGCTGCAGGAAGGTCGGCAGGATGGACGGCGGGGCCGAGACCAGACCGCGGAATTCGCTGACGCCGAGGATCCACGACAGGACCGTGACGACGAGGATGCCGATCAGGATCGCGCCCTTGACGCGCAGCGCGTCGAGCACGGCGATGACGAAGAAGCCGAGGATCGCGAGCAGCGGGCCGGTCTGCTTCAGGTCGCCGAGGCCGACGAGGGTCGCCGGGTTGTCGACGACGATACCGGAGCTCTTGAGCGCGATGATGCCGAGGAAGAGGCCGATACCGGTGGCGATAGCGCTTCTGAGCGAATGCGGAATGCCCTGGATCAGCCAGCTTCGCACGCCCGTCACCGTCAGGATGACGAAGATGATGCCGGAGATGAAGACCGCACCGAGCGCCTGCTGCCAGGTGAAGCCCAGCGCCGCCACTACGGTGAAGGCGAAGAAGGCGTTGAGGCCCATGCCGGGCGCCATGCCGATAGGCCAGTTGGCCATGGTCGCCATGACCATGGAGCCGAGCGCGGCGGCAAGACAGGTCGCCACGAAGACGGCATCCCGGTCCATGCCCGTCGTCGACAGGATGTCCGGATTGACGAAGATGATATAGGACATGGTGAGGAAGGTCGTGAGACCCGCGATCACTTCGGTGCGCACGGTGGTGCCGTGCTCACTCAGCTTGAAAAGCCGTTCAAACATATTTTCTCCCCCTGGCGAACGCCGATGGCGCGCCGTGCGATAGTTCGGGCCGAATGCTCCTCCAGCAGGCCCGTCGCGGATCGTTCCGCGCCTGTGCGCGGCGGTCCCCAAAAGGCCAGACCACCGTGATCACAGTTTCGTTATATTGCTTTTTCCAAGGCGTTCGCGCCAGCCGGTCATTTCCCCGGTTTTTAGCGAAACTCTTTCACGACAAGCCGAAATCGGCCGTCCGTCACTCGCAGACGTCGATCCATTCGGCCGAAACGAGCGCGGCCATACGGTCGGGCGCGATGCGCACGGCGGCATTGGTCGCGCCGGCGGCCGGCACGACTTCCTCGAAGGGCCGCAGGGAGATATCGCAATAGACGGGGAGCGCCGAGGGCAGGCCGAAGGGGCAGACGCCGCCGACCGGATGGGACGTCGCCGCCACCACCTGTTCGGCATCCAGCATGCGCGGCTTTGCCGAGAACCGGTCCTTGAATTTCCGGTTGCTGAGCCGCGCCGTGCCAGCGGCGACCAGGAGGACGATCTCCTCGCCGACGCGCAGGCAGATCGTCTTGGCGATCTGCTCGGGCGCCACACCATGGGCCTCGGCGGCCAGCGTTACGGTCGCCGAACTCTGCTCGGTGACGAGAACGTCGATATCGGGAGCGTTTGCGGCGAAGAAGGTGCGGACGGATTCGAGAGACATCGCATTTCATAACCAGTCCGGCGGCTCCCAGGCAAGAGCCGCCGAAAAGGATCGTGTGCGATGTTTTCTAGGCGTAGATGCCGCCCGAGGGCGTGGTGCCGGCGGTCGAGCCGGGCAGGAAGGTCGTCGCCTTGCCGAAGGTGTCGATGACGCCGTTGGTCTCGGCGAGGTAGCGGCTGCCGGTGGCGCTGCCGACGATGGTGGGGTTCGACAGCGAGACGGCCCCGCCGTTGCGCACTGCCACGAAAACCGTGAAGGCAGGCGTGCCGGTGAGCGTGAAGGTGCGGTTCGTCGCCGTCAGCAGGCCGGCGCCGATATCGATGTGCCGGCGTGCGCCGCCGGAAATGGTGTAGTCGCTCTCCAGCAGGATGTGGCAGGGATTGTCGGCATGGATATGGTCGGCATTCGCCCCCACCGCGCCGAACTCCACCTTGCCGAGGCGCAGCGAAACGCCGTTGCCGACCAGCAGCGCGTGGATGAGGTCCGTCGCGATCGCGATGCGCACGCCGGAGACACGCACCTGCGCGCCGTTGCCGAAGGCGAGCCCCGAGGAGAGCACGACGGAGGACGGCGTCGTCTCGTTGCCCTTGATGAAAAGCGTGCCGCCGCCGAGCAGCGGCCGGCCGACAGTCGCCCCGGCATAGGTGCCGGCCGCCAGCTCGATCGTGACATCGTAGCCCGCGCAATCCAGCCTGTGCGCCTCGTCCACCGCCTTCTGGAGGGTCGCGAAGGGAGCGCCCGCGGTCAGGCCGCTATTGCCGTCATTGCCGCTCGTGGCGACATGGTAGGTGCGGTTTGCCGCAAGCTGCACGCGCAGCCCGTCGACGCCAGCCGGAAAGGAGACGCGCCCGGTCGCCGGGTCGGCCACCATCGCGTCGTTGAAGGCGGAACCGTCCGCGCTCACCTTGACGCGAAAGGCGTCGCTGCCGGCAAGGCCCATCTCGGCCCGCCCGGACCAGCCGGTCTGGAACAGCAGCGATGCGGTATCGCCCGCATTCGCCTTGTTGACCTTGATCTGGTGGCCTGCCCCCTCATTGGTGAAAAGCGAGGCGGGCGCGGCGACCGCCAGCCGGTTGGTCGCGTCCGCCGTCGCATTGATGCCGACCTCGTTCGGAATGGCGACATCGAAGGCCGCCGCCGCCCAGTCGCCGGCCTTGAAGGCGAGGAGGCGGTTCTCGTCCAGCACGAAGGCAAGCCAGCCTTCGCGCGGTGCATAGAAGCTCCAGACGCCATCCTGCCAGGCGGCCAGCGCCTTGGCCTCACCGGCCCAGGCGCCGGTCGCGCCGGCGGGAACGATATAGCGCGCGCCGCCCGCGGGGCTGGCCGGCGGGCTTGCGACCGTCCGGCTCAGCACGGCAAGCTGCGTCAGCGCATCCAGCGCCCGGATCGCCTCGTTGTGGGTGACGTGCTTTTGCGCCTGCGCGGGCAGGATATAGGGAAGGTTCAGGTTTTCAGTCGTGTCCATGTCGTCCGGCTCCTGTCGAAAAGGGTCCGGACAAGTATAGGGGCGCGGCAAGGGGCGGGGAAAACGAAGCCCTTTTTTCCGCCCGCTCAGCCTGCAGGCCTCCCCTGCGCTTCACGGCGGCGAAGGCCCGCGGCCAGGACGGGATGGCCCGGCACACACGATCCGCCAGGCACATACAGGATGGGCGGCGGTCGAACAGGCTGGCGTCGTGTAATGATACATTCACGCATGGAGCGCGATAATTTCACATAAGCCTCCTGCCGGAGATCATCCTTGAAATTTCCACCCTTCTACCGTTGATTGTGCAAGTATTATATCGGGCGTAAACAACAACTTCCGTAACGTTATCTTGCGTTGAGACGATCATCCTGAGTGTTATTCCTTCCGCAGGATTACGCAGAGTTGCGATTGATCAAGAATAGTTACGATAGCTCAGTAAAACTCGCGCCCGCACCGGATAAAATTATCGATTTCATAACCAATGCAAGCAAATCTCATGAGCACTCCGACGATGCGGTCGGACAGGGCACTCAGGTGCGGCATGGCTTCATGACGTCAGAAATGAGTTCGGCGCGGCAGAAGAAGCATGGGCACGCCAGGATTCATCATGAGAATAAAGACGCAGTTCATCGTGCTCGCATCGGTCACCGGCGTGGCGATTGCGGGGCTCATCGGCAGCCTGTGGGGCTATGCCGGCGCGGCCGGCGACGTCACCAATGCCTATGACCAGAAATACAAGTCCTACCTGCTGGCCGACGGCTTCCGCCAGTCTTCCGACGACCTGACGCGCATGGTGCGGACCTATGCCGAGACGGGCGACGCCTCCTTCAAGGACCAGTACAACGCCGTCATCGAGATCCGCAACGGCACGCGCCCGCGCCCGGAAGACTACCACCGCATCTACTGGGACTTCGTCGCGGGCGGCGAGGCCAGGCCCCGTCCCGACGGCGCCGCCGTTCCGCTTCACGACCTGATGAAGCAGGCCGGTTTCACCGACGAGGAATTCGCCCTCCTGGACGAGGCCGGCAAGCGCTCCGACGCCCTCGTCAAGATCGAGACCGAGGCGATGGCGCTCGTCGATGGCGCCGCCACTCTCGGGCCGCAGGCCCGGGACAAGGCGGCCCTGATGCTGAATTCGCCGGACTACCACAAGTTCAAGGCGGAGATCATGAAGCCGGTCGACGCCTTCTTCGTGAAGCTCGAAGCACGCACGCAGGGCGCCGTGGACGAAGCGAACACCCGCGCCTCCTTCTACTGGATGCTGACCATCGCAGCCATGTCGATGCTGGCGCTGATGCTTGCCATCGTCGGCTTCGTCACCTTCAAACGCATCATCGGAGGCATGGATAAGCTCGCCAGTTCGATGGGCGAGGTCGCAGGCGGCCAGCTCGATACCGAGATCGCCCTCGCCAGGAACAAGGACGAGATCGGCGACATGGCCAAGGCGCTCGAAGTCTTCCGCCAGGGCGCCATCGCCAACCGGCGGCTGGAACAGGAAGCGGTGGAGGCGCGCAAGCGCGCCGAAGCCGAGCGCATCGCCATGCAGGAGAAAGCCGAGGCCGACGCTGCCGAGCGGCTGCGCATCGCCACATCCGGCCTTGCCGCCGGCCTGAAGCGCCTGTCGGCGGGCGACCTCGCCTTCCAGCTCAACGAAGCCTTCGCGCAGGATTTCGAGGCGCTGCGCCATGACTTCAACCAGTCCGTGGCCCAGCTCGGCTCCACGCTCTCGGAGATTTCCGGCTCGATCTCGACGCTAGACACGGGCACCCGCGAGATCGCGTCCGGCACGGACGACCTGTCGAAACGCACCGAGCAGCAGGCCGCCTCGCTGGAGGAGACCGCCGCCGCGCTCGACGAGATCACCGTCAACGTCGCCAATTCCTCCAAGCGCACCGAGGAGGCCAAGGACGTCGCCAGCCGGGCCAACCGCTCCGCTGCCGAATCCGCCGAGGTGGTCTCCCACGCGGAAGAAGCGATGCGCAAGATCGAGGAAAGCTCGCAGCAGATTTCCAACATCATCGGCGTCATCGACGAGATCGCCTTCCAGACGAACCTGCTGGCGCTGAATGCCGGCGTCGAGGCCGCCCGCGCCGGCGAGGCCGGCAAGGGCTTTGCGGTCGTGGCGCAGGAAGTGCGCGAGCTCGCCCAGCGCTCCGCCCAGGCCGCCAAGGAGATCAAGGGCCTGATCCAGAACTCCTCGGCCGAAGTGGGAACCGGCGTGAAGCTGGTGCGCGATGCCGGCACGGCGCTGAAGACCATCAGCGGCTTCATCGTCGAGATCAACGCCCATATGGAATCGATCGCGACCTCCGCCAAGGAACAGTCCGTCGGGCTTGCCGAGGTCAACACCGCAGTCAATGCGATGGACCAGACGACGCAGCAGAACGCCGCGATGGTGGAACAGTCCAACGCCGCCTCCAACACGCTGGCAAACGAGGCAGTGCGCCTGCGCGAACTCGTCAGCCAGTTCCGTCTCGAGGGTGCGCCCGCGGCCGGCATGGTTCGCTCCGTCCGCACCGGAGACACCGGCCATGCCTCTCCCGCCCGCGCGCTCGGCCGCAAGGTCGCCACCGCCTTCAGCGGCAATGCGGCACTCGACACGAAGGGCGAGTGGGAGGAATTCTGAGGAAGGCCTCCAGCTTCAGTAAAAAAGCCCATCCGCAGGATATGCGGATGGGCTTTTTCCTATGTCGGAACGGAGCGTTTCCGCTCCGCCGGTCAGTGCGAATCCTTCGGCACGGCATTGCCGCGCGCGCCGCGCAGGAAGTCGAAATCGGCGCCGGTATCGGCCCCCTCGACATGGTCGTGGTAGAGCATGCCGTAGCCGCTCGCCGGCCGCGCGACCGGGCTCTTCCATTCGGCAAGACGCCGTTCGATCTCGCCTTCCGGCACATCGAGGTGGAGACGCCGGTTCGGCACGTCGAGCTCGATGAAATCGCCGTCGCGCACGATGGCGAGTGGCCCGCCGGCGGCGGCTTCAGGGCTGGTATGCAGCACGACGGTGCCATAGGCGGTGCCGGACATGCGGGCATCCGAAATGCGCACCATGTCGGTGATGCCCTTCTTCAGCACTTTGGGCGGCAGGCCCATATTGCCGACCTCGGCCATGCCGGGATAACCGCGCGGACCACAGTTCTTCAGCACCATTATGCAGGTTTCGTCGATGTCGAGATCGGGATCGTTGATCTTGCGCTTGTAGTCGTCGATGTCCTCGAAGACGACGGCGCGGCCGCGATGCACCATCAGCGAGGCCGTGGCGGCCGACGGCTTCAGCACCGCACCCTTCGGCGCGAGGTTGCCCTTGAGCACGGCGATGCCGCCGGCCTGCGCCAGCGCCTTCTCCGTCGGCAGGATGACATCCTCGTTCCAGTTAGTGACGTCCTTGACCTCGTCCCAGATCGTCTCGCCGGAAACCGTCAGCGCATCCTTGTTGAGAAGCCCGGCTTCGCCGAGGCGCTTCAGCACCACCGGCAGGCCGCCGGCATAGAAGAACTCCTCCATCAGGTATTTGCCCGACGGCATGAGGTTGACGATCGTCGGCACATCACGGCCGAGGCGGTCCCAGTCGTCGAGCGTGAGGTCGATGCCGACACGGCCGGCCATCGCCAGGAGGTGCACCACCGCATTGGTCGAGCCGCCGATGGCGCCGTTGGTGCGGATGGCGTTCTCGAAGGCTTCGCGGGTCATGATGTCGGAAGGCTTCAGGTCGTCCTTGACCATCTGGACGATGCGCCGGCCGGTGAGCTGCGCCATGACGCGGCGGCGGCTGTCGACGGCGGGGATCGCCGCATTGCCGGAGAGCGCCATGCCGAGCGCCTCGGCCATCGACGCCATGGTGGAGGCCGTGCCCATCGTGTTGCAGGTGCCGGACGAGCGGCTCATCGCCTGCTCGGCCTCGAGGAAGTCCTCCTTGCTCATCGTGCCGGCCTTGATGGCTTCGGACATCTGCCAGAGCGCCGTGCCAGAGCCGACGCGCTCGCCGCGGAACCAGCCGTTCAGCATCGGCCCGCCGGTGACGACGATGGAGGGGATGTCGGTGGAGGCCGCGCCCATCAAAAGCGAGGGCGTCGTCTTGTCACAGCCGACCAGCAGGACCGCGCCGTCGATCGGCTGGGCGCGCATCGTCTCCTCGACCGCGAGCGCGGCGAGGTTGCGGTACATCATGGCCGTCGGCCGGTAAGTGTTTTCCGAGGCGGAGAACACCGGAACCTCCAGCGGGAAACCGCCCGCCTCCCAGACGCCAGCCTTCACCTTTTCCGCCAGCTCGCGCAGATGGCCGTTGCAGGGCGTCAGGTCCGACCAGGTGTTGAGGATGCCGATCACCGGGCGCCCGTCGAACAGGTCGTGCGGATATCCCTGGTTCTTCAGCCAGCCGCGATGATAGATGTTGTCGCGCGAGGTGCCGCCGTACCATTCCTGCGAACGCAGCTTGCGTGGCCAGGGGGAGGGTTTGAATGTCATGTCGTGGTGCTCTCTGTTGTGCGGGCGATGCGGTGCGCGCGCCTGCGGGCGCAAATCGCCATCCTCCCTGTCCGCCACAGGGAACGCGGAACTCACATAACAGTCAAATCATCAATCGATATCGTTGCATATCAATTGCGTCATGATATCGCCCTGGCTAGATTGCCGGCATGAAAGCGCACTATCTCAAGCTCAACCAGCTTCGGTTCATCGATGCGCTGAAGCGCCGGGGAAAGCTGAGCCTTGCCGCCGAGGAGATGAACATCTCACAGCCGGCCGCCTCGCGCACGCTTGCCGATATCGAGGCGCTTGTCGGCCAGCAGGTCTGCACTCGCAATGCGCGCGGCTTTGTCTTCAACGAATTCGGCAACGTGCTGGCGGCGCGCGCGAGCCGTGTCGTCGCGGAGGTGGAGAATATCGGCCGCGACATGCGGGAGGTCGCGGACGGCCTGCGCGGCCGGGTGAGGATCGGTGCGGTGACGGCGGCGGCCGTCGCCTATGCGCTGCCGGCGTCGATGGCGCTGCGCGCGCAGGCTCCGCATGCGCAGCTTCAGATCGACGTCGAGCCGAGCCTGACGCTGATGCAGCGCATGCGCGCGGGCGAATACGATTTCGTGCTGGCGCGGATGAGCGCGGCTGACGATCCCGCGGCCTACGACGTGCGGCCGATCGGCGAGGAGGTGCTGAGCTTTGCGGTGCGCGAGCAGCATCCGCTTGCCGGGCGCGCGCAGCTCGGTTTCCGCGATCTTTCGCCCTATGACTGGGTGATCCAGCCGGCGGGATCGCCGATCTGGTCGACGGTGGCGGACGCCTTCCGGGCGGACCGGGCGGATTTCCCGGAACGGATCACCTATTCCGCCTCGGTGCTTCTGACGCTGACGACGGTTTCGCGCAGCGACGCCATCGCCCCCTTCGCGCGCGAGGTCGCCAACCTGCTGATGGCGGAGGATCTCAGCGCGCACATCGTGACGCTGGACATGGCGCGCCGGGTCAGCGTTCCCGCGTACAACATCATCCTCCACCGGGATGCACTGCTTTCGCCTTTGGCGCAACGTTTTCTGTCGCTGATCGAGGTTGAGATCGGGCAGGCCAAGGGGTCTGGAGGCGCCGCGTGAGGTGGGCGACGGCGGAGTGCGTTTGGCGTCCTTCTGCCTCTTTGAACGCCAAAAGCCCCCGCGCATTTCTGCGACAGGGGCTTTTTGGTTTGGTTGCGGGGGCAGGATTTGAACCTGCGGCCTTCAGGTTATGAGCCTGACGAGCTACCGGGCTGCTCCACCCCGCGTTACCAGGTTTTTGCCCTTTGGCAAAATACCGCCGGTTTTTGCCTTTGGCAAAATACCGTTGTTGTGCTCGGCCCTGACATTTGTCGAGGTTTTCAAAACAGAAAGGACCGCTTTGAGCGGCCCTTGAGTTTCGGCGGGGCCGAAGGTGTGTCGAGAAGATGTATCCTGCGTTGCAGGAACGTTGATTGCCTTTAGCAGACCTGGCAGCGACCTACTCTCCCGCGTCTTGAGACGAAGTACCATTGGCGCTGGGGCGTTTCACGGCCGTGTTCGGAATGGGAACGGGTGCGGCCACCCCGCCATAACCACCAGGTCGGCTAAGGGCAATCAATTGAGAAGCTGGTAGAAGGGTCGGTGTTTTGCGTGCGCAATAACCGGATGCCTTCGTTTGTTTAGTCTGTGAACACGTCTTTGGACGTCAACCGGACGAATGCTTTCGCCTTCGTCTTGTCGGGACAAACGCTCCGCGTTTGCCCTGAGATGAGCATATTCAATGAGAACGATCAAGCCAATCGAGCGATTAGTACCGGTAAGCTTCACACATTGCTGCGCTTCCACACCCGGCCTATCAACGTGGTCGTCTTCCACGGCTCTCAAGGGAATACTCGTTTTCAGGTTGGTTTCCCGCTTAGATGCCTTCAGCGGTTATCCATTCCATATATAGCTACCCTGCTATGCCCTTGGCAGGACAACAGGTCCACCAGAGATATGTCCATCCCGGTCCTCTCGTACTAGGGACAGATCCTGTCAATATTCCTACACCCACGGCAGATAGGGACCGAACTGTCTCACGACGTTCTGAACCCAGCTCACGTACCGCTTTAATTGGCGAACAGCCAAACCCTTGGGACCTGCTCCAGCCCCAGGATGCGATGAGCCGACATCGAGGTGCCAAACAACCCCGTCGATATGGACTCTTGGGGGTCATCAGCCTGTTATCCCCGGCGTACCTTTTATCCGTTGAGCGATGGCCCTTCCACGCGGGACCACCGGATCACTATGACCGACTTTCGTCTCTGCTCGACTTGTCAGTCTCGCAGTCAGGCGGGCTTATGCCATTGCACTCGACGACCGATTTCCGACCGGTCTGAGCCCACCATCGCGCGCCTCCGTTACTCTTTCGGAGGCGACCGCCCCAGTCAAACTACCCACCATACACTGTCCCGGACCCGGATGACGGGCCGCGGTTAGACATCCATGACGATAAGGGTGGTATTTCAAGGATGGCTCCACGCAAACTGGCGTCCGCGCTTCAAAGCCTACCACCTATCCTACACATGCCGACACGAATGCCAGTGTAAAGCTATAGTAAAGGTGCACGGGGTCTTTCCGTCTAACCGCAGGAACCCCGCATCTTCACGGGGAATTCAATTTCACTGAGTCTCTGCTGGAGACAGCGGGGAAGTCGTTACGCCATTCGTGCAGGTCGGAACTTACCCGACAAGGAATTTCGCTACCTTAGGACCGTTATAGTTACGGCCGCCGTTTACTGGGGCTTCGATTCAAAGCTTGCACCTCTCCTCTTAACCTTCCAGCACCGGGCAGGCGTCAGACCCTATACGTCGTCTTGCGACTTCGCAGAGCCCTGTGTTTTTGATAAACAGTCGCTACCCCCTGGTCTGTGCCACCCCACAATACTTGCGTAGCATGGGGTCACGCTTCTTCCGAAGTTACGCGTGCAATTTGCCGAGTTCCTTCAGCAGAGTTCTCTCAAGCGCCTTGGTATGCTCTACCTGACCACCTGTGTCGGTTTCGGGTACGGTCTATACGGTGGAGCTATTTCCTGGAACCGCTTCCCCGCCCAGACAATCCAATAAGTCTGAACAAGTTACGCAATCCGTCACTACCACCAGGCCCACGAATATTAACGTGGTTCCCATCGACTACGCGTGTCCGCCTCGTCTTAGGGGCCGGCTAACCCTGCTCAGATTAACTTTAAGCAGGAACCCTTGGTCTTTCGGCGAGAGGGTCTCTCACCCTCTTTATCGTTACTCATGTCAACATTCGCACTTCCGATACCTCCAGAGGCCCTCACGGGTCCTCCTTCACAGGCTTACGGAACGCTCCGCTACCACTGGACTTGCGTCCAATCCTCAGCTTCGGTGCATGGCTTTAGCCCCGTTACATTTTCGGCGCAAAGACCCTTATTTAGACCAGTGAGCTGTTACGCTTTCTTTAAATGATGGCTGCTTCTAAGCCAACATCCTGGTTGTTTTGGGATCCTCACATCCTTTCCCACTTAGCCATGACTTGGGGACCTTAGCTGGAGGTCAGGGTTGTTGCCCTTTTCACGACGGACGTTAGCACCCGCCGTGTGTCTGCCGACTAGTACTCCTCGGTATTCGGAGTTTGGTTAGGATCAGTAAGACGGTGAGTCCCCATAGCCCATCCAGTGCTCTACCCCCGAGGGTATTCGGTCGACGCTCTACCTAAATAGATTTCGCGGAGAACCAGCTATCTCCGAGTTTGATTGGCCTTTCACCCCTAGCCACAAGTCATCCCAATCTATTGCAACAGATGCGGGTTCGGTCCTCCAGTTGGTGTTACCCAACCTTCAACCTGCTCATGGCTAGATCACTCGGTTTCGGGTCTAATGCAACTAACTGAACGCCCTGTTCAGACTCGCTTTCGCTGCGCCTACACCTACCGGCTTAAGCTTGCTAGTTACACTAAGTCGTTGACCCATTATACAAAAGGTACGCCGTCAGCCTTGCGGCCTCCGACTGCTTGTAGGCAACCGGTTTCAGGTTCTATTTCACTCCCCTTGTCGGGGTGCTTTTCACCTTTCCCTCACGGTACTTGTTCGCTATCGGTCATGCACGAGTACTTAGGCTTGGAGAGTGGTCTCCCCATGTTCAGACAGGATTTCACGTGTCCCGCCTTACTCAAGGACAACGGTTGTTCTACGTGTACGGGGCTATCACCCGCTAAGGCCGGACTTTCCATTCCGTTCCACTTTATTCACCGTTGCCACTGGCCTGGTCCGCGTTCGCTCGCCACTACTTGCGGAGTCTCGGTTGATGTCCTTTCCTGCAGGTACTTAGATGTTTCAGTTCCCTGCGTTCGCTTCTTACCCCTATGTATTCAGAATAAGATACCTTATTTCAATGCTTGGAAACCCAGGCCGTTCTTGCGAACAGTCTGGATTCTCCAAGCATTTAAGGTGGGTTTCCCCATTCGGAGATCCATGGATCAAAGCTCATTCGCAGCTCCCCACGGCTTATCGCAGCGTATCACGTCCTTCATCGCCTGTGCATGCCAAGGCATCCACCAATTGCCCTTACGACACTTAATCGTTCTCATTGTCTATG
>NZ_CP132311.1:3467500-3697500 GCF_030733845.1 Shinella zoogloeoides | reverse complement strand
CCACCGTTCGATCGGCGAGCCCTGGCCGGATACGAGCGAGGCGGCCTTGCTGGCGCGGCTCGACGACTGGTTCGTTCCGTTCCAGGAGGCGACACGCGGCCTCGACGACATCAAGCCGGCCAGCCTTCAGGAGGGGCTGATGGCGCTGGTGCCCTACGAGGCGCAGCGCGATCTCGCCCGCCTCGCCCCCACCCATTTCGAGGCGCCGACCGGCCAGCGCCACCCGATCCGTTACGACGGCGACGAGCCAGTGCTGGAAATCCGCGTGCAGGAACTGTTCGGTCTTAAGCAGCACCCGGCCATTGCCGGCGGGCGGCTGCCGCTGCTGCTCGAGCTCCAGTCCCCCGCCCATCGCCTGATCCAGACGACGCGCGACCTGCCCGGCTTCTGGGCGGGCTCCTGGCGCGATGTCCGGGCGGACATGCGCGGGCGCTATCCGAAACACCCCTGGCCGGAAGATCCGGCCGCGGCGACACCGACGACGCGCGTCAAGCCGCGCGGCACATGAGACAGGGCACCGGAAGGAAGGACGAGGAGATGACAGGCTACCAGGATATCGACTTCGAGGGCTCCGGCCGGCGCCTTCGCCTCGAAACGCTCATCCGCCTGCGCTGGCTGGCGGTGGCGGGCCAGACGATCAGCGTCATCGTCGTCGCGCTGTGGCTGGATTTCCCGCTGCCGCTGCTGCCGGCCTCGGTGCTGATCGCGCTGCTGGCGGCGGTGAACTTCTTCCTTGCCGTGCGCTTTCCCCCGGCGCACCGGCTGACGCCGACCTCCGCCTTCCTGCTGCTCGCCTTCGACCTCTGCCAGCTGACGGCGCTGCTCTTCATCACCGGCGGCCTTGCCAATCCCTTCGCGCCGCTCGTCTGCGTGCCCGTCATCATCTCGTCCTCGCTGCAGCCGGTCCGCTTCAGCCTGACGCTCGGGGGGCTCGCCGTTGCGGGCATCACGGCGCTCGCCTTCACGCCCTTCCCGCTACCCTGGTTCCCCGGCACGCTGCTCGTCGTGCCGCCGATCCTGACGGCCGGCTTCTGGTTCGCCATCGTCTCGACCACGGCCTTTGCCGCCTTCTATTCCTATCGCGTGTCGCAGGAGGCGGCCGAGCTTTCCGATGCGCTCGCGGCGACCGAACTCATCCTCCAGCGGGAAAAGCACCTTTCGCAGCTCGACGGCCTTGCCGCGGCGGCCGCGCACGAACTCGGCACGCCGCTCGCCACCATCAGCGTCGTCGCGCGTGAGATGGAGCGCGAGCTCGGCACCGACGAGCGCTTCAAGGAAGACGTGCAACTGCTGCGCAGCCAGAGCGAGCGCTGCCGCGACATCCTGCGCCGGCTCACCACCCTTTCCACCGAGGACGAGGCGCATATGCGCGTGCTGCCGCTGTCTTCCCTCATGGAGGAGGTGCTGGCGCCGCACCGCGAATTCGGCATCACGCTCAACCTGGTGGAGAACGGCGACCGGGCGAGCGAACCGGTCGGCAACCGCAATCCCGGCATCCTCTATGGCCTCGGCAATCTGCTGGAGAACGCTGTCGACCATGCCCGCGAGGAGGTGACCGTCACGGTCGGCCACACACCGGAACGCGTGACGATCGTCATCGAGGACGACGGCGACGGCTATGCGGCGGATATCCTCCAGCGCATCGGCGACCCCTACGTCACCAAGCGCCAGAAGGACGAGCGGGCCGGCGGGCTCGGCCTCGGCCTCTTCATCGCCAAGACGCTGCTGGAGCGCTCGGGCGCCCGGTTGACCTTCGGCAACCGCACCGGCGACCGGCCGGGGGCGCGGGTCTCGGTCGATTGGCCGCGGGCGCGCATGGAGGCCAAGGGCGCAAAATGACTTTACCCGCCGCATCTTACGGGTGATAAGCTGATCCCGATCAAGAATGGACGAAAATACGCCACGGAAGACGAAAATGGCTGAAAACAACGAAGTTCACGCGGCAGCGGATGATATCGGGCCGGATCCCACGCTTCTTCTCGTCGATGACGACGCCCCGTTCCTGCGTCGTCTCGCGCGCGCCATGGAGACGCGCGGCTTTGCCGTCGATACCGCCGAATCGGTGGCCGAGGGCATTGCGAAGGCCAAGACCAACCCGCCGAAATATGCGGTGGTGGACCTTCGCCTCGGCGACGGCAGCGGCCTCGACGTGATCGCCGCCATCCGCCAGCGCCGCGACGACACCCGCATCATCATGCTGACCGGCTATGGCAATATCGCGACGGCCGTCAACGCCGTGAAGCTCGGCGCGGTCGATTACCTCGCCAAGCCCGCCGATGCCGACGACATCTTCGCCGCATTGACGCAGCGCCCGGGCGAGAAGGCGGAACTGCCGGAAAACCCGATGTCGGCGGACCGCGTGCGCTGGGAGCACATCCAGCGCGTCTACGAGATGTGCGACCGCAACGTCTCCGAGACAGCGCGCCGCCTCAACATGCACCGCCGCACGCTCCAGCGCATCCTGGCCAAGCGCGCGCCGAAGTAGCGGTCTTTCGCCGGCGCTTACGGAAAATCCCCTGCCGCGGCATCGCCGCTTTCCCCTTCTCCCCTCGGGGAGAAGGTGG
Source organism: Shinella zoogloeoides (assembly GCF_030733845.1). Lineage (NCBI taxonomy): Bacteria > Pseudomonadati > Pseudomonadota > Alphaproteobacteria > Hyphomicrobiales > Rhizobiaceae > Shinella > Shinella zoogloeoides. The sequence goes on along the minus strand of NZ_CP132311.1, from coordinate 3,694,936 downwards.
CCCGAAGGGTCGGATGAGGGGGCTTTCACGACTTCTCACGTCCTGCGCCCCCCTCATCCCGCTGCCGCGACCTTCTCCCCGAGGGGAGAAGGGGGAGGTGGCACCCTTTGGTTTCCCTATGTGATGGTCTTGCGGCCTGCTTCACGCCGGCTCGTCGCGGCGCCCCGAGACGATGGCGGAGATGTCGGGCCCGTCGCGCCGTGCATCCATGGCGAATTCCGCAAGCAGCAGGCGGCCTGCGGCGACGCGGGCGAAGGCGAAGGTCACGGACTTTCGCGTCGGCGCCGGCAATTTGTGTTCCGGCGCCTCGCGCAGCATGTGCGCGCCGTAGCCGTCGGAAAGGATGAGGCCGCAGTCCTCCGGGAAGATGTCGAGCGGCACCTCCTTGTGGGTGGCGAAGAACAGCCGGTCGCAGTGCCGGCGGTAATCCGGCCATTTGCGGTCGACGCGGAAATCCTCGATCGACGTCTTGATCTCGACGATCCAGATCTCACCCTTGTCGGACAGGCTGATCAGGTCGGCGCGCCGGCCGCTCGCCAGCGTCAGTTCCGGCAGCACGGCGTGGCGCATGTCCATCAGCATGCGCTGCACGCCACGGCGCACCATCATGGCACGGTCCGACTGGCGGCCGTCGAGCAGCGGATTGTCGTTGTGCAGGGAAACGATCGTCATGTGGGTCCACCTCGGCGAATCGCATTCTACCGCCAAACGGCTCTCCAGCCGCCCGAAAAAGTTAAGGCGGCGGGCCGGCGCGGGCCGGCCGGAAGACTTCGTTAACCGCACCGCGCGGTTCCTGTGCGGCTTCAAGGCAGGTGGCGGGAAGAGCATTGAACGGCCGGCGAAGGCATGCTTGGCATGGATCGGGCGCGGCGAAAGCGGCGGGAAGCGGGTATTGTTGTTGCAAAAAAGCAATCACCGGGCTTTTTGCTTCGGCGCAGGCCCGAGCTACGGCGCACGCACTTGCATTGACTGGTTTAATCGAAAATAAACCATGATCGATGAAAGTTCTGCGTCCTGGAACTTCTTAATTCCTTGATCTTAAGAGAATCTCATGCGCTTCCGCAATGCCCTCCTTCTGTGCGGCCTCGCAGCGGCCGTCACGCTCGCCGGTTGCTCTTCTTCCTCCACGTCCGGTCCGGGCGAAAAGGTGGCGACGAATGCTATCTTCACATCGGATTATGGCGCTGTTGAGGACAATGGCTATGCCCTGCCGGCGATCCCGATCAACCGCGTGAACGAGAAGTTCCACCGCCAGATCGTCGATTACGCCACCAAGGAAAGGCCCGGCACGATCATCGTCAATACGCCGAACCGCTTCCTTTACTACGTGCTGCCCGGCGGCAAGGCCGTGCGCTACGGCATCGGCGTCGGCAAGTCGGGCTTTGCCTGGCAGGGCGAGGCCTATATCGCCTGGAAGCAGGAATGGCCGAGCTGGCACCCGCCGAAGGAAATGGCCGACCGCAAGCCGGAAGTCGCCCGCTACGTCAAGGACGGCATGGGCCCGGGTCTGAAGAACCCGCTCGGCGCACGCGCGCTCTACCTCTTCAACGAGAAGGGCCAGGACACGCTGTTCCGCCTGCACGGCACGCCGGAATGGGCGTCCATCGGCACGGCCGCGTCCTCGGGCTGCATCCGCCTGATGAACCAGGACATTATCGACCTCTACAAGCGCGTGCGCCCCGGCACGAGCGCCCGCGTCGTCGTCCAGCAGTAAGCGGACGCATCGATATAAAGAAGAAGCCGCCGGATCGCTCCGGCGGCTTCTTTCGTTTGGCTTGCCATAGAACCGCGATTGGGCTCGCCTTCTCCCCAATCACTGCCGTCATCCTCGGGCTTGACCCGAGGATCCACACAACAAACTCAGGGTGTGCCATAGGGCATGGATCCTCGGGTCAAGCCCGAGGATGACGGAGGAGAGGTGTGCGGCCGGTGCTCCAAAGGTGCCGGCCGGTATGGGAAGGGGCCGGGCCGCTTGAGCGTCCCGGCCCCTTCGCGTCTTCAGCGCCCGGCCGCTTTCAGCTCCAGGCGGCGGCGGTGCAGGACCGGCTCGGTGTAGCCGTTCGGCTGCTCGCGGCCCTTCAGCACCAGCTCGACGGCGGCCTGGAAGGCGATCGAGCCGTCGAAATCGGCGGCCATCGGGCGGTAGAGCGGATCGCCGGCATTCTGCCCGTCGACGACGGCGGCCATGCGCTTCATCGTCTCGATGATCTGGGCCTCGGTGATGACGCCGTGATGCAGCCAGTTGGCGAGGTGCTGGGCGGAGATGCGCAGCGTCGCGCGGTCCTCCATCAGGCCGACATCGTTGATATCAGGCACCTTGGAGCAGCCGACGCCCTGGTCGATCCAGCGCACGACATAGCCGAGGATGCCCTGGGCATTGTTGTCGAGCTCGCGCTGGATCTCTTCCGGCGTCCAGTTCGGGCGCACCGCGACCGGTACCGAGAGGATGTCGGAGAGCTTGGCGCGCGGGCGGGCGCGGAGCGAGGCCTGCACGTCGGCGACGTTGACCTTGTGGTAGTGCGTCGCGTGCAGCGTCGCGGCGGTCGGCGAGGGCACCCAGGCGGTGTTGGCGCCGGCCTTCGGATGGGCGATCTTCTGCTCCAGCATCGCCGCCATGAGGTCCGGCATGGCCCACATGCCCTTGCCGATCTGCGCATGGCCGGACAGGCCGCATTCGAGACCGATATCGACGTTCCAGTTCTCGTAGGCGGAAATCCAGGCGGCCTGCTTCATGTCGCCCTTGCGGATCATCGGACCCGCTTCCATCGAGGTGTGGATCTCGTCGCCGGTGCGGTCGAGGAAGCCGGTATTGATGAAGACGACGCGCTCCTTGGCGGCGCGGATCGCTTCCTTGAGGTTGACCGTCGTGCGGCGCTCCTCGTCCATGATGCCCATCTTCATCGTGTTCGGCGCCATGCCGACGGCGGCCTCGACGCGACCGAACAGCTTGGAGGCGAAGGCGACCTCCTCGGGGCCATGCATCTTCGGCTTGACGACATACATCGAGCCGGCCGGCGAATTCTTGCGGCGGCCGTTCGGGCCGACGTCGTGCAGCGCGATCAGCGCCGTGACCATGGCGTCCATGATGCCTTCCGGCACCTCGTTGCCGTCGCGGTCGCGGATGGCCGGGTTGGTCATGAGGTGGCCGACATTGCGCACCAGCATCAGCGAGCGGGCGCGCGCGGCATAGGTCGAACCGTCGGGCGCGGTATAGTCGCGGTCGGGGTTGAGGCGGCGGGTAAAGCTCTTGCCGCCCTTCACGACCTCTTCGGAAAGGTCGCCCTTCATCAGGCCGAGCCAGTTGCGGTAGACGACGACCTTGTCCTCGGCATCGACGGCGGCGACGGAATCCTCGCAGTCCATGATCGTGGTCAGGGCCGATTCGATCGCGACGTCGGAAATATGCGCCGCGTCGTCCTTGCCGGTCGGCGTCGTGGCGTCGATGCGGATTTCGATGTGCAGGCCGTTGTTGCGCAGGAGCACGGCCGTCGGCGCGGAGGCGTCGCCGAGATAGCCGGCGAACTTCTTCCCGTCGGCAAGGCCCGTTGTGCCACCGGCCGTCAAAGCGACGACGAGCTTGCCGCCGTCGATGGAAAGGCCCGCCGCATCCCGCCAGGACGCGCCGGCGAGCGGCGCGCTTTCGTCGAGGAAGCCGCGCGCCCAGGCGATGACCTTTGCGCCGCGCTTGGGATTGTAGCCCTTGCCCTTCTCCGCGCCGTCCGTTTCCGGGATCGCGTCCGTGCCGTAGAGCGCATCATAGAGCGAGCCCCAGCGCGCATTGGCCGCGTTCAGCGCATAGCGCGCGTTCATGACGGGAACGACGAGCTGCGGGCCGGCCACGCTGGCGATCTCTGGATCGACATTGTCCGTCGTCACGCTGAAGTCGCCGCCTTCCGGCAGCAGGTAGCCGATCTCGCGCAGGAAGGCTTCGTAGGCCGCCATGTCGGACGGCGCGCCGTTGGCGCGGTACCAGCCGTCGATCTTCTCCTGCAGCGCATCGCGCTTGGCAAGCAGCGCGCGGTTTTCCGGCGCGAGGTTGTGCACGATGGCGGAGAAATCGGCAAAGTAGCGTTCGGCGTCCACGCCGGTGCCCGGAAGCGCCTCCTCGACGATGAAATCATAAAGGGCGCTATCGATCGAAAGGCCGGCTTTTTCCGTATAGGTCATTTGAAAAGCTCCGAAGGGCGGGACGATTTGGGGAGTATCCCGAACGCTGCCACTTTCCGGAGCTTTCACGCATAGTCAATTCGGCAATAGCATAAAGAATTTATTCCACTCAGGATAAAATCATATTTATGCCTCTTCGGCGATGCGCGGCCGGCCGCTCGCCGTTGCTGTGAAACGCGCCTCGATGAGCTTGCGCCGGCCTTCCACCTCGGGCGCGTCGATCTCTTCGGCGAGCGTCACAACCGGCTCGTCGGCGCCGTTGGCGCGGGCGGAATGCAGCGCCGCGGTCATCGCCCGTTCCTTCGCCAGCGAGAAGGCTTCGGCCTCGTCGATGAGGCGCACGCTCTCTCCCGCACCGCCCACGATGAAGATGCCCTCGTCCGGCATGGTCACGAAGACCGTGACGGCGGTGCGCACCTGGCCGACCACCGCGCCGACCGCATTGGCGACGCCCGCGTCGGCGGGAATGGCCGATTCGGCGCCGAGCATCTCCGCGATGGCGGGATAATAGACGGGCGCGGACGCGCCGAGGCCGACGAGCGGCCGGTCGAGCGCGATGCGGAACTGCACGATACCCTTGGGGCGGTGCAGGGCCCGGTCGACGGAGGTCGAGCTTGCGGGATCGATCGAGCCGACGCCGTCGTCGGCAAGGCAGGCGGACAGGATGACGTCCGACGACTGGCGGGTGAGCCGGTCGACCAAAAGCCGCGCCAGATCCTCGGGGCCGTCGGCGATCGGCCGGCCGGTGCCGTCCTTGGTGCGCGCGGCAAGCTCCAGGCCGAGACGGGCGGCGGCGGCATCCCATTGCCCCTGCCCGCCGAGCACATGCATGGCGTCCGACGGCGTGACGCCGCAGATATGGACGAGGCCGCGGGCGACCAGCCGGTCGAGCGTCGCCTTCTGCAGCGTGGAGACGAGCAGCCCGTCGAGCGGCAGCGGCACCGCGCCGATCTTTTCGTAGAGCGCCTGTTCCTGCGGCTGCAACCCGCTCGCCAGCCATTCCGGAACGCCGGTGCGCACGGCGAACCGGCCGTCGTGCCGCCCGGCATGGGGCGCGCGGATCTGCCGTTCCAGCACCGGGATCACGGCTTCCGGATGCAGCGCCGAGGCAAGGCTGAGCGGCATGAAGCGGCGCGGCCCGAGATCGATTTTTGCCGTCAGGCCGCGGTCGTTGATGCGCACCTCCGAATCACCGCCGAGCCCGAAGGTCCGCATGGCGACGGCTTCGACCATGGTGCGGTAGCCGCCGACCACGGCGCCGTCGGCATCGAGCTTCGGCCGTCCGCCGTCGAGCACCGCGACGTCCGTCGTCGTGCCGCCGATATCGGAGACCACGGCATTGTCGAGCCCCGTCAGGTGGCGCGCGCCGACGAGGCTCGCCGCCGGGCCGGACAGGATGGTCTCGATCGGGCGCAGCCGCGCCTCGGCCGCCGAGATCAGCGCGCCGTCGCCGCGCACCACCATCATCGGCACATGGATGCCGCGGCGCGTCAGGTAGTCCTCGCAGGCGCCGATCAGCCGGTCGATCATCGAGACGAGGCGGGCGTTGAGCAGCGTCGTCAGCGCGCGGCGCGGCCCGCCGAGCTTGGAGGAGAGCTCATGGCTGCAGGTGACGGGCAGATGGGAGATCTCGCGGATGCGCTCGCGCACCCGCTCCTCGTGCGCCGGGTTGCGCACGGCGAAATAGCCGGCGACGGCGAAGGAGGAGACGCTTTGCGCAAGCGCCGGCAGGGCCTCGCCCAGCGCCGTCATGTCGAGCGCCGTCTCGGTGCCGTGCACGTTGTGGCCGCCGGGCAGGAACAGCACGGGATCGTTGCCGAGCGCGTCGGCAAGCCCGTCGCGCTTCAGGTCGTCGGGGCCGAAGCCGATCATCACGAGGCCGGCGCGGCCGCCCTGTCCTTCCACCAGTGCGTTGGTGGCGAGCGTCGTCGAAAGGGAGACGAGGCCGATGGCGGAAACGGGCACCTTCGCCTCGGTGAGCACCGCCTCCACCGCGCCGGAAATGCCGACCGAGAGATCGTGGCGGGTGGTAAGCGCCTTGGCGCGGGCGACGACGCCGTCGAGTTCGCTGTAAAGGACGGCATCCGTATAGGTGCCGCCGGTATCGATGCCGAGTAACAAATGGTCTGCCACGAGAATTCTTCCGAACCGCCCCCGTCCTTTCGAAAAGAGCAACCTCTTTTCAAAGCGGGCCTTGAATGGTGTTATTGCATGTCCGGAGCAATTGCCACCATTCCACCGGCGACATCAGGTGAAAGAACGAGGAGCCCGTCTTGACCGACCTTGCCATCCGAAAGCCGCTTCTGGCCGCCCTTCTCATCGGCACCGCGCTTCTTGCCGGCGTCGCGCATGCGCAGGAAGAGGACGGGGAGGAATACAAGGCGCAGATCCCCGACGTCGCCATCTACAAGGCGATGCTGGATGCCAACAAGCAGACGGGCTGGGTGCAGTTCCGCGAATTCTCCGGCCAGCAGCTCATCTATTTCACGGCGCTGCAGACCATGCATTGCCGGCTGAAGGAGGTGCGCTACTCGATCAATTCCGACGCGCTGGACAAGACGTTCCCGATGGCGGCCTGCGATCCGGAACTGCCCTTCAACCTGCCGTCGGACGACAGCCAGAACTGGCTCTACCTGAACCTGAAGCCCGGCGAGGCCGAGACCATCGCGGTGCAGGCGGTGTGGGACGACGGCAGCGGCAGCGAGATCGTCGTCTACCAGCCCTGCAAGAACCCGGAAGCGACCTGCGCCTCGATCAAGACGATCAAGAAATCGAAGAAGCGCGCGGACGAGCCGTCACCCGCAACGCCAGTCCGTTAGCCGGCTGCGTCGTCAGGCGCTGCACCGGCCAGGCCTTGGTCTCGGCCGTCATGTCGAAGCGGAAGCGGTGCATCAGCACGCCGAGCGCGATGATCGCCTCCTGCATGGCGAAGGTCGCGCCGATGCACACGCGCGGCCCGACGCCGAAGGGCAGGTACTGGAAGCGGTGGATGGCGTCGCGGTTCTCCGGCAGGAAGCGCTCCGGCATGAAGGCGCGCGGCTTGTTCCAGAGCAGCGTGTGGCGGTGCAGCGTCCAGGGCAGGACCAGCACGGTGATGCCGGCCGGGATCTCGATGCGCTCGCCCTTCGGGCTCGTCCACTTGTCGTCGGCGATCGCCGCCCGGTTGATCGAGGGCGCCGGCGGATAGAGCCGCAGGGCCTCCTCGAAGGCCGCCCGCGTCCAGGGCATCAGGTCCAGCCAGTCGACCGGCTCGGCGCCGCTCGCCAGCACCCGGTCGATCTCCTCTTCCATCGCCTCGCGCACATGCGGGCTGTTGGCGACGCAATAGAGTGTCCAGGCGAGCGCCCGCGCCGTCGTCTCGTGGCCCGCGCCGATGAAGGTGAGGATATTGTCCTCCACTTCCTCGATGGTCAGGCCGTCGGGCCCGGCGACGCGCAGCAGCAGGGTCAGGAAATCGCTCGGCGCGGCATCGCCCTCGCGCTCCATGCGCTCGCGGCGCTTTTCGATCGTATCGCGCACGACGCGGCGGAACTTCGCCATCACCTTCGCGCCGCCGATGCGCGTGACGCGCGGCACCCAGGACGGCGCGCGCAGGAGGTCCATCGGATCCACCCGGCCCATCGTGTGCAGCAGATCGTCCACGTCGTCGGCGAAATTGTCGGTCTCCGTGGCGATCTCGCCGGAGAACAGGGTTTCCGAGAGGATCGCGAAGGCGAGCTCCGTCATGTCGTTGCCGATGTCGAAGACCGCGCCGTCCGCGTCAGCGTATTTCTCCACGTAGAGTTCCGATTGCGCCAGCATCTGGCTGGCGAAGCCCTTGGCGTGGCGCGGCGTGAAGATCGGCGCGACGGCCTTGCGCGAACGGCGCCAGACCGCGCCTTCCGCCGTCAGCAGCCCGTCGCGCAGGATCGGCCGCAGCACGAGCTGGCGCACCACGGCCATCTTGTAGTTGGCGGCATTGTCGACCAGCAGGTGCTTGATGAGGCCGGGATCGTTGGCGATCAGCGTCTTTTCGCCGACGAAGCTCGTCTTGATCCAGGGCAGCGTATAGGAAGGCTCGCCCCACAGTTCCAGCGGGTTGCGGAACACGGTGCGGATGATCTCGAGCATCGACGGCGGCACCGTGCGGGGAATCGGTGCCGGCGGCTCGAAGGGCTCGGGGCGCATGTCCATGCTCTGCCTCCTTGTGATCGGCTCATGCCAGAATGAACCGACAGAGAGGCAGAAGTTAGAGCAGGCCCTGGAGTTCGGCCAGCTTGTCGTTGATCAGCCAGCCGTAATAGTTCTCCTCGGGCCAGGTCGCCTCGCCGGACGCGCGACGGGCGGCGAAGGCGGCGGCGCGCGCCTCGGGGTTGCCGATATTGTAGAGCGTCGCCGTCAGGCCGGGATTCTTCGAGATGTCGATGCCGGCGATCTTGCGGTAGGCGTCGATCGAGCGGCGGATCGCGGCGGCCATGTAGGCAAGCGAAATGTCAGGATCCATGATCGCCTGGTAGACGCTGGCCGCATCGTTCTCGTCGAGCCGGTCATAGCCGGAAATGCGCGCCACGTCGTCGGTCAGCGTCAGCGCCGTCAGCGGGTTGATCTGGCCGAGGCCGAAGGTCTGGCCGGCATAGAAGGGCTGGAAGAACACCGCGCTGAAGCGGTTGTTCGGGAAGGACGTGCCGCCCACCGTCCGGCCCTTGAAGGTCCGGTTCCAGACGCTCTCGCGGCAGGTCCACAGCCCGTAGGAGCCCTTCTTCGACGCGCACTGGGCAAATTCCGGCCGGTCGACGAAATCGGCGATGGATTCGCCGTCATAGGCGAAGCGGAAGCTGCCGGTATAGGCGGCCGCCTTCACATAATAGCTCTGCAGCCGGTCGTAGGCATCGACATTGTAGGTATGCTCGCCGACGATCGCGCCGACCATGTGGATCGGGCTGATGCCGTAGCGGCTCGCCACCGACTTGATCTTGCCGGTGAGCTGGCCGTCATTGGCGATGAGGTCGCGCACCTTCTCGTATTTCGCGTCGAACGAGGTTTTTCCGGCCTTGGTGCGGCGCACGGAAGCGCCCGGAATGTTCGGCTGCTCGGCATTGCGGTTGCCCGGTGGCACCACGTCGATGGCCAGCGCGTTCGTCTGGCTCTGGACAAAAAGAGCGGCTGCAAGGGCAAGCACAGGCAAGAGCTGTCGCACGATTCCGGTTCCCGTCTCGTCAAATCTGTCGGCGAATGGCGGCGACCGATGCACAACAATCATGTCGGAATGATGCCAAAGCGCGGGGGAAGGCTTAAGGCCACGCCGTCCGTCCTGTCGAGGGCCCCCGCCATCAAAAAACCGGCACCGGCGGCTGCGAAAAGAGCCACCGGTGCCGAAACGTCACAGGATGTAGCGCGACAGGTCCGTGTTGGCCGCCAGCGCGCCGACATGCTTGCGCACATATTCGGCGTCGATCACCAGCCGGTTGCCGCCCTTGTCCGGCGCCTCGAAGGAGATCTCGTCGAGCACCCGCTCCATCACCGTCTGCAGCCGCCGCGCGCCGATGTTCTCGACGCTGGCATTGAGCTGCACCGCGACGTCGGCCAGCGCGTCGATGCCTTCCTCGGTGAACTCGAGCTCGACGCTTTCCGTCTGCATCAGTGCCTTGTACTGGCGGATGAGGCTCGCCTCCGTTTCCGTCAGGATGCGGCGGAAGTCCTCCTTGGTCAGCGCGCGCAGCTCGACGCGGATCGGCAGACGGCCCTGCAGCTCCGGCAGGAGGTCCGAGGGCTTGGAGACATGGAAGGCGCCCGAGGCGATGAAGAGGATATGGTCGGTCTTCACCGGCCCGTATTTCGTCGCCACCGTCGTGCCCTCGACGAGCGGCAGCAGGTCGCGCTGCACGCCCTCTCGCGAGACGCCCGCGCCCATGCCGCCGTCGCGCGCGGCGATCTTGTCGATCTCGTCGATGAAGACGATGCCGTCGTTCTCGGCCGAGCGGATCGCCTCGCGCTGGATCTGCTCGTTATCGAGCAGCTTGTCGGATTCGTCGTCGATCAGGATCTTGTAAGAATCCTTGACCGTCGTCTTCACCTTCTTGGTGCGCCCGCCCATCGCCTTGCCGAACATTTCGGACAGGTTCAGCACGCCGATATTGGCGCCCGGCATGCCGGGAATCTCGAAGCCGCCGGGCATGCCGCCGGCATCGGCGACGTCGACCTCGATCTCCTTGTCGTCCAGCTCGTTGTTGCGCAGCTTTTTGCGGAAACTATCACGCGTCGCCGGCGAGGCGGTGGCGCCGACAAGGGCGTCGAGCACCCGTTCCTCGGCATTCATATGGGCTTTCGCCGTCACCTCGGCGCGCTTCTTCTCGCGCACCAGGCCGATGCCGACCTCGACGAGGTCGCGCACGATCTGCTCGACGTCACGGCCGACATAGCCGACCTCGGTGAACTTGGTCGCCTCGACCTTGACGAAGGGCGCGCCGGCGAGTTTCGCGAGCCGCCGCGAGATCTCCGTCTTGCCGACGCCGGTCGGGCCGATCATCAGGATGTTCTTCGGCATCACCTCGTCGCGCAGGTCCGGCTCGAGCTGGTGGCGGCGCCAGCGGTTGCGCAACGCGATGGCGACGGCGCGCTTGGCGTCGTGCTGGCCGATAATGTAGCGGTCGAGTTCGGAAACGATCTCGCGGGGGGAAAAGTTGCTCATGATATCTCGTTCGCTTTCGGGTCGAATTGCATGATCAGCACGTCGTCGCCGGTGCGGCCTTCCAGTTCGGGCACGGGCCGGAAACCGGCCTTGGCATAGGCGCGAACCGCACGGGCATTGGCGGGATCGGGGTCGATGATAATGGTCTCATGGCCAAGGCCGCGAAGATAGGCGACGAAGGCGACAAGCGCCGCGGAGCCGATGCCCAGGGACACCTTGTCGGCCTCGCCGATCGAAAGATCGACGCCCACGGCCTCCTGCGGCAGTTCCGCCAGCCAGGGATTGTCCTTCGTCCATTCCTCGTTCTGGTGATGGCCGAGAAACCAGTACTGGATATAGCCGAGCGGCTCGCCGTCGAGCGTGATGAGGAAGGGACGCGTCGTGTCCCTGCCCTCCACCATGTCGCGGATGAAGCCGAGTTCCTCGTCCGGATCGCCCCACCATTCGCGCACATGCGGCCTGTTCAGCCAGGCGAGAAGCAGCGGGTAATGCTTCGGCTCGACGGGAGCGAAGCCGATCCGGGCGCGATCAATCGGCATCCAGCGTCTCCACCACGACATTGTGGTTGGTGTAGACGCAGATGTCGCCGGCGATCTGCATGGCGCGGCGTGCGATTTCTTCTGCCGACTTGTCGGTATCCATCAGCGCGCGGGCCGCGGCATAGGCGTAGTTGCCGCCCGAACCGATCGCCATCGTGCCGTGTTCCGGCTCCAGCACGTCGCCATTGCCGGTCAGCGCCAGCGTCACGGACTTGTCGGCGACGAGCATCATGGCTTCCAGCCGGCGGAGGTAGCGGTCGGTGCGCCAGTCCTTGGCAAGCTCGACGGCCGCGCGCATCAGCTGGTCGGGATATTGCTCCAGCTTGGCCTCGAGCCGTTCGAGCAGCGTGAAGGCGTCGGCGGTCGCGCCGGCGAAACCGGCGATCACGTCGCCCTTGGCAAGACGGCGGACCTTTCGCGCATTGCCCTTCATCACCGTCTGGCCGAGGCTCACCTGGCCATCGCCCGCCATGACCACCTTGCCGTCCTTGCGGACGGTGATGATCGTCGTGGCGTGCATGGAAGCATAGGGGTCGTGTTCACTCATAAGTATACCTTCGAAAGCCCGGCATGCCGGGCATGGCGCCGCCGGCGAGGCGGCCTCGTTTTCTCCTATGTAAGCGGCGTTTCGCCAATTGCAAACGGCGCGCGGCCGCGGCCGATATTCCTCCGGCACCGGAAGCGGACGGCCCGCCCCATGCAAAATAACCCTTGCTTTCTCCGTGCGATGGGCAGGTTATGAGCTTCCACCAACGAAGGGGTAAGGCAATGGCCAAGGGTCAGGTCCGAAGCAACAAGGAAGTGCGCAAACCCAAGAAGGAAAAGGGCGCCGACAAAGCCGCCCCCTCCACGCTTGGCGCGCAGGTCAAGAACAGCGAGAGCACGCTGAAGAAGAAGTGAAGGCCGCCGGAAGAGCGGGGACGACGGCGAGACGGGAAAGCCCTCGTCTCCCGCAGGCGGCAGGGCAACCGCATATGGAATGAACCCATCGAAGCTCGTCCCCTTCTCCCCAATGGGGAGAAGGTGCCGGCAGGCGGATGAGGGGGATGCCGATGGCAAAAAGACAACGTTTCCCGCCGCATACTACCCCCTTCATCCGACCCTTCGGGCCACCTTCTCCCCGCCGGGGAGAAGGGAAAACCGCAACGCTCTGCCATGGGCGACAGCCCCGCCGCAGGCGCACGGGCGGCAACCGCCGCCCCGGCATCCCGCAAAATTCCCGAAAAACGCACCCCGATTTTCCCCGCCCCCGGAACCTCGCTTATCCTGATCGTCCTTCCGCCGCCGGACGGATCGCGTAACGTGTCGATGCGGGCGGGAGGAGGCGCTTTCGTTGATGGCCGTAACGTGCGGCCGGAGACGGGAGAGACGCAAAACGCCGTGGTCGCGGAATGGACCAAGGCGACGAGGCTTCCCCCTTCCCCGGGTCGCGGGGTCGGTTTGGGTCCGCCATGCAAGCGGCCGGTCGAAAGGCCAGCCGTGCAGCGAAGCCTCTTGCGCGTCTGAAGGAGGACGACCGCCTCCGTAGAACGCCTTGGGGCCGCGCGAAAGCGAAGCCACCTCATACCCAATCCAGAGGCAACGCTTTCGCGCGGTTCTCCGGACTGTCCTATCCACCCGGCGGCAAGCCGCGCGGGGCGTTTCACCCTGCGCCGAAAGCCGCGAAAGACTGGTCTTTTCGTGACAGCCCTGTTAAGGAGCGGCGGCAGAATTACCGGAGCAAAAAATGAGCCGCACAGCCAGCGTTTCGCGCAAGACGAACGAGACCGATATTTCGGTCACCGTCGATATCGACGGCACCGGCACGTCGAGCATTTCGACGGGCGTTGGCTTCTTCGATCACATGCTCGAGCAGTTGTCGCGCCATTCGCTCATCGACATGGACATCAAGGCCGAAGGCGACCTCCATATCGACGACCATCACACGGTGGAGGATACGGGGATCGCCATCGGCCAGGCCATCGCCAGGGCGCTCGGCGACCGGCGCGGCATCACGCGCTATGCCTCGCTCGACCTTGCCATGGACGAGACGATGACGCGCGCCGCCGTGGACGTTTCCGGCCGCCCCTTCCTCGTCTGGAACGTGACGTTCTCCGCCCCGAAGATCGGCACCTTCGATACCGAGCTGGTGCGCGAATTCTTCCAGGCGCTCGCCCAGCATGCCGGCATCACGCTGCATATCCAGAACATCTACGGCGCGAACAACCATCATATCTCGGAGACCTGCTTCAAGGCCGTCGCCCGCGTGCTGCGCACCGCGACCGAGATCGATCCCCGCCAGGCGGACCGCGTTCCCTCGACGAAGGGCACGCTGGCCTGACCGAAGGCAAAGCTGGAGGCCTCCCATGGCCACGTTCCTTGTTCTGATACCGCCGGGCGCGAAATCCCGGGACGAAAGCGCCCGCATCGTCCGCGACCGTTTTTCCTGGCTCGCGCTTGTAATGCCGGTGATCTGGCTGCTCTGGCACCGGGCCTGGCTCGCCGCCGCGCTCGCCTTCGCCGTCCAGGCGCTGGGCTCGGCCGTGGCGGACCATCCGGTCTTCAGCCTTGCCGGCCTCGGCCTCTGCCTTGCGACGAGCCTACTCGTCGCGCTCGAAGGCCCGTCCATGGTCGTCGCAGGCCTCGAACGGCGCGGCTGGACGATCGATGCGGTGATATCGGCCGACGACCGGGAAACGGCCGAAGAGATCTACTACATGGAAACCCCGGCCGGCGAAGCGGAGACGCGCGACAGCGTTTCCCTGCCGGCCTCCGAAACCTCCGTGCGCCGGCACGCTCCCATGCTCGGCCTCGTCGGTTTCAAGGAAGGACGCTGACATGCGCGTTGCGATCATCGACTACGGCTCGGGCAACCTGCGCTCGGCCACCAAGGCCTTCGAGCGGGCCGCGCGCGAGGCCGGCATAGCCGCCGAGATCGACCTTACCGACAAGGCCGAGCGCGTCGCCACCGCCGACCGCATCGTGCTGCCCGGCGTCGGCGCCTATGCCGATTGCCGCCGCGGCCTCGATGCCGTGCCCGGCATGGTGCAAGCGCTGCGCGACGTGGTGGAGGACAAGGCCCGTCCCTTCCTCGGCATCTGCGTCGGCATGCAGCTCATGTCCTCGCGCGGCCTCGAAAAGACCGTGACGGAAGGCCTCGGGTGGATCGAGGGCGACGTCGTGAAGATGGCGCCCGGCGACCCGGACCTGAAGATTCCGCAGATCGGCTGGAACACGCTCGACCGCAAGCGGGCGCATCCGCTCTTCGACGGCATCCCGGAAACGCTGCACGCCTATTTCGTGCATTCCTATCACCTTGCCGCGGCGAACCCCGAAGACGTGGTCGCGACCGTCGACTACGGCGGGCCGATGACCGCCTTCGTCGCCAGCGGCAACAAGGCCGGCGCGCAGTTCCATCCGGAAAAGAGCCAGACGCTCGGCCTCGCCCTCCTTACCAATTTCCTGCGCTGGAAACCCTGACATGATCCTCTTTCCCGCCATCGACCTGAAAGACGGCCAGTGCGTTCGCCTCAAGCTCGGCGACATGGACCAGGCCACCGTCTACAATCCCGACCCGGCTGCGCAGGCGAAAGCCTTCGAGGACCAGGGTTTTGAATGGCTGCATGTCGTCGACCTCAACGGCGCCTTCGCGGGAGAAAGCGTCAACGGCGCCGCCGTCGATGCCATCCTCGCGGCGACAAAGAACCCGGTGCAGCTCGGCGGCGGCATCCGCACGCTCGACCATATCGAAAGCTGGCTGTCGCGCGGCCTGTCGCGCGTCATCCTCGGCACCGTCGCCGTGCGCGATCCCGGTCTCGTCATCGAAGCCTGCAAAAAATTCCCCGGCAAGGTCGCCGTCGGCATCGACGCCAAGGGCGGCAAGGTCGCCGTCGAGGGCTGGGCGGAAGCCTCCGAGCTCGGCGTGATCGAGCTTGCGAAGAAATTCGAGGGCGCGGGCGTTGCCGCGATCATCTATACCGACATCGACCGCGACGGGATTCTCGCCGGCATCAACTGGGCCTCCACGCTGGAACTCGCCGACGCCGTCTCCATCCCCGTCATCGCCTCTGGGGGCCTTGCCTCCATGGACGACATCCGCCGCCTCGTCGCCGCCGACGCCCAGAAGCTCGAAGGCGCGATCTCCGGCCGCGCGCTCTATGACGGGCGCATCGATCCGGCGGAAGCGCAGGCCGTGATCCGCGCTGCACGGGGAGAAGCCGCATGACCCTCAAGGCTCGCGTCATACCCTGCCTCGACGTAAAGGACGGCCGCGTCGTCAAGGGCGTCAGCTTCGTCAACCTCGTCGATGCCGGCGATCCCGTCGAATCGGCCAAGGCCTACGATGCGGCCGGTGCCGACGAACTCTGCTTCCTCGACATCACCGCCTCCTCGGACAATCGCGACACGATCTTCGACGTCGTGGCGCGCACGGCAGAACATTGCTTCATGCCGCTCACCGTCGGCGGCGGCGTGCGGGCGGTCGCCGATATCCGCAAGCTGCTGCTTGCCGGTGCCGACAAGGTGTCGATCAACTCGGCCGCCGTCGCCAATCCGGATTTCGTGGCGGAAGCCGCCGACAAGTTCGGCAACCAGTGCATCGTCGTCTCGATCGATTCCAAGAAGGTCTCCGCCGAAGGCGAGGAGGACCGCTGGGAGATCTTCACCCATGGCGGGCGCAAGGCGACCGGCATCGACGCCGTCGCCTTCGCGGAGAAGATGGTGGAGCGCGGCGCGGGCGAGTTGCTGCTCACCTCCATGGACCGCGACGGGCAGAAGGGCGGCTATGACATCGCGCTCACCCGCACCATCGCCGACCGCGTCTCCGTCCCGGTCATCGCGTCGGGCGGCGTCGGCACGCTCGACCACCTCGTCGAAGGCGTGCGCGACGGCCATGCGACGGCGGTGCTGGCGGCCTCGATCTTCCACTTCGGCACCTATACGGTCGGCGAGGCCAAGCGCTACATGGCCGAGCATGGCATCGCCATGCGGCTCGACTGAGGAGCATTGCCCATGAGTACCTTCACCCTTGCCGATCTCGAAGCCATCGTCGCGGCCCGCGCGGCGGCCGACCCTTCCGAAAGCTGGACGGCGAAGCTCGTTGCCAGCGGCCAGCAGAAAGCGGCGAAAAAGCTCGGCGAGGAGGCGGTCGAGACCGTTATCGCCGCGATCGAGGGCAAAAAAGCCGAATTGACCAGCGAAACGGCCGATTTGCTCTATCATCTCATGGTCGTATTGAAAATCGGCGGCGTCCCGTTACAAGATGTCATGGGGGAGCTGGAACGGCGCACAGGCCAGTCGGGCCTCGCGGAAAAGGCCAGCCGGAAGAATTGATGATCCAGGCAGCGCGCGACAAGGACCAGGCGGATATTCCGGACGATTTCGGCAACCGCGACTATTCTCCCTACCGCTTCTTCCCCGTCGAGGAGTGGGCGCACTTCCGGGCTGATACGCCCCTGACGCTGACGGCGGACGAGGTGCAGCGCCTGCGCTCCCTCAACGACCCGATCGACCTCGACGAGGTCCGGCGCATCTACCTCTCGCTCTCGCGCCTGCTGTCGGCCCATGTCGAATCCTCGCAGATGCTCTTCGAGCAGAGGAAGCACTTCCTCAGCCTTTCCGACGAGGCGAAAACGCCTTTCGTCATCGGCATTGCCGGCTCCGTCGCGGTCGGCAAGTCGACCACGGCGCGTATCCTGATGGAACTGCTGTCGCGCTGGCCCTCCAGCCCCAAGGTCGATCTCGTGACGACCGATGGCTTCCTCTATCCGAACGCCGTGCTCCAGCGCGAAAACATGATGGACCGCAAGGGTTTTCCGGAGAGCTACGATATCGGCGCGCTGCTGCGCTTCCTCTCGGCGATCAAGGCCGGCAAGAAGGACGTGCAGGCGCCGACATATTCGCACCTCACCTATGACGTGCTGCCGAACACGTTCCGCACCATCGACCGGCCCGATATCCTGATCTTCGAGGGCATCAACGTGCTGCAGTCGCGCAATCTGCCGGCGGACGGCAAGATCGTGCCGATGGTCTCCGACTTCTTCGATTTCTCGATCTATATCGACGCGGAAGAGACGCTGATCCACAACTGGTATGTCGAGCGCTTCATGCGCCTGCGCGACACCGCCTTCAAGAACCCGGATTCCTACTTCCATCGCTATGCAACGATCAGCGAGACGGCGGCGCTCGCCATCGCCGAAGGCCTCTGGCACAACATCAACCTGAAGAACCTGCACCAGAACATCCTGCCGACGCGCCCGCGCGCCGACCTGATCCTGCAGAAGGGCGAGAACCACCTCATCGAGACGGTGGCGCTGCGCAAACTGTAGCCGGCTTACGGATTGACGCGGCGCAGCGTCAGGTTGATGCGCCCGGCGTTCTTCAGAAGCGTCGAGGTATCGGGATAGATCCGGTCGACCCCGTGGAACACAAGCCGGCTTTCGCCGCCGAAGACGAAAACGTCGCCGCTCGACAGCCGGAACGACCGGGTCGGATCGCCCCGCGAAACGCCTCCGACGCGAAACAGGCACTGATCGCCCAGCGAGACCGAGACGACCGGCGCACCGAACTCGCTTTCGTCCCGGTCCTGATGCAGCCCCATCTTCGCGTCGGGATCGTAGAAATTGACGAGGCAGGCTTCCGGCGGCTTGCCGAAGCCGGAGACCTCGTCCCAGAGTGCCAAAAGCGCCTCGGGAATGGCCGGCCAGGGGCGGCCGGTCTCGGGGTGCGTCGGCTGATAGCGGTAGCCGCGCTCCTTGTCCGTCACCCAGCCGAGCGGTCCGCAATTGGTCATGCGCACCGACATCGGCTTTCCCGTCTTCGGCATGCGCGGCACGAAGAGCGGCGCCTCCGCCACGACCTGCCTGATCGCGGCGACGAGCGCCTCCTGTGCGGCACGGTCGAAATGGTCGGGGAGATAGCGCAGCCCCGGCGCAAGGCCGCTCACGCTTCCGAAAGGTCCGGAATGCGCAGCACCTGACCGGGATAGATCTTGTCCGGATGGGACAGCATCGGCCGGTTGGCGTCGAAGATCAGGATATGCTTGGCGCCCTTGCCCTTGCCGTAATAGGCCTCGGCGATGCTCCAGAGATTGTCGCCCTTCTTGACGGTGTGCAGCGCCGGCTCTGCCGCCTTGTCAGCGCCGGCGAGCTTGAGTTCGGCGGCCTCGACCCTGGAGATGCCGAGCGTGTTGCCGACGGCGACGACGGCCTTCTCAAAGGCCGTCTGGTCGGCCACGACGCCCTTCAACACGCATTTGTCGCCTTCGACGGAAACCTCGACATTCTGCGTGCCGAGATCGAAGGAATCGAGTTCCTTCTTGACCGCCTCGGCCTGCGGCGCGTCGTCGTCGCCGATGCCGAGTTTCTTGCCGGCGTTCTTGATGAAACTGAAGAGACCCATGGCTACCTCCCTGTTTTTCCCGGACTTACGCCGGTTTCACTTCAATCATATCCATAAACGGCCAAGTTGTGACAATCATTCGCCGCCGGGCTTGGCGCGCATGCGTTTCACGTCGGCCCGGCCCGATTTTTCCTTGAGCCGGCGTTCGACCGAGCCCTTCGTCGGCTTTGTCTTGCGGCGCGGCGGCGGCGGCGGTTCGGCGGCCTTGAGGATCAGCTCCTTCAACCGCTCGCGCGCATCCTCGCGGTTGCGCTCCTGGCTGCGGAAGCGGTTCGCCTCGATCATCAGCACGCCGTCCTTGGAAACCTTGCGGCCGGCCAGCTTTTCCGCATTCGCCTTGATGCGCTCGTTGAGGGAAGGCGAATTGCGCAGGTCGAAGAAGAGCTGGACCGCCGTCGAGACCTTGTTGACGTTCTGCCCGCCCGGCCCGCCGGCCAGCACGAACTGTTCGGTCAGCTCCCAACCGGCAATCGTGATCGAAGCATTGATGTAAAGGGGATCGCTGGCCATGAAAATTCCTTTCCAGGCCGTTGTAGCGGGCAAGCCGGCAAACGAAAAGCCGGATGCCGAGACGAAAAACCCGGCCTTTCGGGCCGGGTTTCACGTGAATCATTGCCTTACTCGGCGGCGACCTTGAGGCCGGGTGCCGCATCGCGCACGCTGCCATCCACCTGGCCTTCGAATTTCTCGAAGTTCGCGATGAACATGTCGACGAGCTTGCGGGCCTGCTTGTCGTAAGCGGGACCGTTTGACCAGGTCGAGCGCGGATCGAGGATCTTGGTGTCGACGCCGGGCACCGAGACCGGCACCTGGAAGCCGAAATTGTCGTCGCGGCGGAAGAGCGCGTCCTTCAACGAACCGTCGAGGGCCGCGGCGAGCAGCGTGCGGGTCGCCTTGATCGGCATGCGACGGCCTTCGCCATAGGCGCCGCCCGTCCAGCCGGTGTTGACCAGCCAGCAATCGACGCCATGCTCGGCGATCAGCTCCTTCAGCAGGTTGCCGTAGACTGTCGGGTGACGCGGCATGAAGGGGGCGCCGAAGCAGGTCGAGAAGGTGGCTTCCGGCTCGGTCACGCCGCGTTCCGTGCCGGCGACCTTGGCGGTGTAGCCGGACAGGAAGTGGTACATGGCCTGGTCGGGCGTCAGCTTGGCGATCGGCGGCATCACGCCGAAGGCGTCGGCCGTCAGCATGATGATGGTCTTGGGGTGCGGCGCATTGCCGGTCTCGCTGGCATTCGGGATGAAGTGCAGCGGATAGGCGCAGCGGGTGTTTTCCGTCAGCGAGCCGTCGTTGAAATCCGGTACGCCGTTGGCATCGAGCACGACGTTCTCGAGAACGGTGCCGAAACGCTGGGTGGTGGCGTAGATTTCCGGCTCGGCTTCGGCCGACAGGCGGATCGTCTTGGCGTAGCAGCCGCCTTCGAAGTTGAAGATGCCGTTTTCGCCCCAGCCGTGCTCGTCGTCGCCGATCAGCGTGCGGTTCGGATCGGCCGACAGCGTCGTCTTGCCGGTGCCGGAAAGGCCGAAGAACACGGCGGCATCGCCGGCCGGGCCGACATTGGCCGAGCAGTGCATCGGCATGACCTTTTCCGACGGAAGCAGCCAGTTCAGCACGGTGAAGACCGACTTCTTCATTTCGCCGGCATAATAGGTGCCGGCGATGAGCACGATGCCGCGCGTCAGGTCGCAGGCGATCATCGTTTCCGTGCGCGCGCCGTGGCGGGCGGGATCGGCCTTGAAGGTCGGCAGGTCGATGATGGTGAGCTTCGGCGCGAATCCGGCAAGGTCCTTCTCTTCCGGGCGGATGAGCAGGTTGCGGATGAACAGCGAATGCCAGGCGAGTTCCGTGACGACACGGGTCGGCAGGGCGTATGCGGCATCGGCGCCGCCGACGAGGTCCTGCACGAAGAGATCGCGCGTGCCGGCATGGGCCAGCATGTCGGCATGGAGCGCGTCGAAATGCTCGCGCGACACAGCCTTGTTGTTGTCCCACCAGATCGCGCCCTCGGTGTTTTCGTCGCGCACGACGAACTTGTCCTTGGGCGAGCGGCCGGTGTGCTGGCCGGTCAGCGCGCGAAGTGCGCCGTGGGCGGTCTTGACAGCTTCGCCGCGGCCGAGCGCCTCTTCATAAAGAGCCTCTGCTGCAAAGTTGTACCGGACCGTGCCGTTGGTGTGGATACCCATCGCGGTGAGCCCCAGAGTGGGGTTGCGAACGCCAAGTTCCTGCATGGTCCAGTTTCCCTCCATGGACGAAGACCCAGGTGAAGTTTTGGGGAAGCTAATCTGCCGGTGTCACAAAAACAAGAGGGGAATCGAAATTAGGCAATAATATCAATTATTTAATCGATTTAAAGAATTGTACTACTTTTTTAATCGTTTGAATAATCGATTTAAAAACGAGTCGAAAACCGCGGCTGAAACGTCTCCCTTTATCTTCGCCACAATTTGTTCCACCTTTACCCCCAGAGAGGCGCTTCATTCATCCAGGACAGGAATACGATCCGAGGTCGGGAAAGGCGCCCATGAATATGGAGACTAGCAGGATGCAGACGATCGCACTCGTTGACGACGACCGGAATATCCTCACATCCGTGTCGATCGCCCTGGAGGCGGAAGGCTACAAGGTGGAAACCTATACGGACGGCGCGTCCGCGCTCGACGGCCTTCTCGCCCGCCCGCCGCAGCTTGCCATCTTCGACATCAAGATGCCGCGCATGGACGGCATGGAGCTTCTGCGCCGCCTGCGCCAGAAGTCGGACATCCCCGTCATCTTCCTCACCTCGAAGGACGAGGAGATCGACGAACTGTTCGGCCTGAAGATGGGCGCCGACGACTTCATCACCAAGCCTTTCTCGCAGCGCCTGCTGGTCGAGCGCGTCAAGGCGATCCTGCGCCGCGCTTCGAACCGCGAAGCGGCGGCATCCGCCGGCACCGGCGGCGCGGCCAAGGCAGGGGAAGTGGCGGCCCGCTCGCTGGAACGCGGCCAGCTCGTCATGGACCAGGAGCGCCACACCTGCACCTGGAAGGGCGAGGCGGTGACGCTGACCGTCACCGAATTCCTCATCCTGCATTCGCTCGCCCAGCGCCCCGGCGTGGTGAAGAGCCGCGATTCGCTGATGGATGCCGCCTATGACGAGCAGGTCTATGTCGACGACCGCACGATCGACAGCCACATCAAGCGGCTACGCAAGAAGTTCAAGATGGTTGACGACGATTTCGACATGATCGAAACGCTCTACGGCGTCGGCTACCGCTTCCGCGAAATGGCCTGACGGGGCGCGGGAAGCGATTTTGCTTGCATCGACTGCGGCGGCGATGGCATGCCGCAGTCCCGGCGGCGTGACGGCGCCGCCCCGCAGCCAAGGATGAACCGCGTGTCGCAGAACGTGCTCGAAAGGGATGGAGGCGAGGCCGAAGGCCGGCCCGCGCCGCGCTCGTTCCGGCGCCGCTGGACCCACCCCTTCACGCTCGCCCGCCGCATCTTCGGCAATGCCGTCTTCTCCAGCCTGACGCGCCGCATCCTCTTCTTCAACCTCGTCGCGCTCGTCGTGCTCGTCGCCGGCATCCTCTATCTCAACCAGTTCCGCGAGGGGCTGATCGACGCGCGCGTCGAAAGCCTCCTGACGCAGGGCGAGATCATCGCCGGCGCGATCTCCGCCTCCGCCTCGGTCGACACCAATTCGATCACCATCGACCCGGAAAAGCTGCTGGAGCTGCAGGCCGGCCAGAGCATCACGCCGCTGCCGAACGACGAGGACCTCGAATTCCCGATCAATCCGGAGCGCGTGGCCCCCGTGCTCAGGCGGCTGATCTCGCCGACCCGCACGCGCGCGCGCATCTACGACACGGACGCCAACCTGCTGCTCGATTCGCGGCACCTCTACACGCAGGGCCAGGTGCTGCGCTTCGACCTGCCGCCGGTGGAGCCCGAGACCCCCAGCCTCATCGAGCGCCTGAACGTCTGGTTCAACCGCATCCTCCAGCCGAGCAACCTGCCGCAATACAAGGAAGCGCCCGGCGGCGACGGCTCGATCTATCCCGAGGTGATGAACGCGCTGACGGGCGTGCGCGGCGCCGTCGTGCGCGTCAACGACAAGGGCGAGCTGATCGTCTCGGTCGCCGTGCCCGTGCAGCGCTTCCGCGCGGTGCTGGGCGTGCTGCTGCTGTCGACGCAGGCAGGCGACATCGACAAGATCGTGCATGCCGAGCGGCTTGCCATCATGCGCGTCGCCGGCGTCGCCGGCCTCGTCAACATCGCGCTCTCGCTGCTCTTGTCCAGCACCATCGCCAATCCGCTGCGCCGGCTTGCGGCGGCGGCGATCCGCGTGCGCCGCGGCGCCAAGGAGCGCGAGGAGATCCCGGACTTCTCCGCGCGCCAGGATGAGATCGGCAATCTTTCCATCGCGCTGCGCCAGATGACGACGGCGCTCTACGACCGCATCGACGCGATCGAGAGTTTTGCCGCCGATGTCAGCCATGAGCTGAAGAACCCGCTCACCTCGCTGCGCAGCGCCGTGGAGACCCTGCCGCTCGCCCGCACGGACGATTCGAAGAAGCGCCTGCTCGACATCATCCAGCACGACGTGCGCCGCCTCGACCGGCTGATCAGCGACATTTCCGACGCCTCGCGGCTCGACGCGGAGCTTGCCCGCAGCGACGCGCGCACCGTCGACCTCGAAAAGCTGCTCGGCGACCTCATCGACATTTCGCGCCAGGTCAACACCCGCAAGAAGCCCGTCACGCTCGATTTCGTCGTCGACCGGAAGGACAATCCGAAGACCAAGTTCGAGATTTCCGGCTACGAGCTGCGCATCGGCCAGATCGTCACCAACCTCATCGAGAATGCGCGCTCCTTCGTGCCGGAGCCGGGCGGGCGGATCGTCGTGCGCCTGTCGCGCGGGCGGGGCGACCGCTGCATCATCCAGGTCGAGGACAACGGCCCCGGCATCCAGGCGGAAGACATCGACCGCATCTTCGAACGCTTCTACACGGATCGCCCGGCGACCGAGGATTTCGGCCAGAATTCCGGCCTCGGCCTTTCCATTTCGCGGCAGATCGCCGAGGCGCATGGCGGCACGCTGAAGGCGGAAAACATCACCGACAAGGCGACCGGCGAGCTTGCCGGCGCCCGCTTCACCCTCGCCCTTCCCGCCGGCCCGCAGAAATGACCGGCCTTGGCGCCTGACGGGACGGCGTGCGATAACCCCCTCATCCGGCCCTTCGGGCCACCTTCTCCCCGAGGAGAGAAGGGGACGACCACGCGCGCCGCATTTCCCTTCTCCCCTCGGGGAGAAGGTGCCGGCAGGCGGATGAGGGGGTTATGACAAAGTCGGCTGCCTTGAATGTGTACGGAACGGCGATCGTGATCGGCACGACGGGACTGCTGTTCGTCGGGCCGTCCGGCGCGGGCAAGAGCGCCGTCGCGCTGCACTGCATCGGGGAAGCGCGGGCGCGCGGGCTGTTCGCCGCCCTCGTCAGCGACGACCAGGTGCTGGTCTCCATCGCCGACGGCCGCCTTGTCGCCCGCGCGCCGGCCAGCATTGCCGGCCTGATGGAGGTGCGCGGGGCGGGCATCATCACCGTGGAGACGGTCGAGGCGGCCGAACTGCACCGCGCCATCCGCCCGATCGAGCCGCCATTTGCCGAGCGCCTGCCCCCGGACGGGGAAACCTTCGAGGTGCTTCCTTCGCTTTTCCTGCCGCTGACCCGGCTGCCGCTGTTTGCCGGCTGCACGGCTTTCACGACATTGGCCGCACTCCACCCGGAAATCCTGCAAAGTTGACCGGGAAAGCCCCCGCAAAAAGCGAAAACGGGCATTTTGGGCTTGCACTTGGGCTTTTCATTGACATGATGGCCACCCCAACGGTGGACGGAATTGTTGCGTTGCGGTAATGGGCCGTCCGTTTGTGTCGGGAAACTGGAGCGACTGCTGATGATCGGACTGGTGCTTGTCACCCATGGCAAGCTGGCGGAGGAATTCCGGCACGCCCTCGAACATGTCGTCGGTCCGCAGAAGGCCATCGAAACCGTCTGCATCGGTCCCGAGGACGACATGGACCAGCGTCGCCAGGATATCCTGGAAGCGGTGATGAAGGCCGACCAGGGCCATGGCGTCATCATCCTCACCGACATGTTCGGCGGCACGCCGTCGAACCTCGCCATTTCGGTGATGACCGGCAACGGCATCGAGGTGATCGCCGGCGTCAACCTTCCCATGCTGATCAAGCTCGCCGGCATCCGCGGCGAGAACAACATGGAAAAGGCGCTGATCGACGCCTCCGAGGCGGGCCGCAAATATATCAACGTGGCAAGCCGCGTGCTCAGCGGCAAATAGGGTTCCCCGCCGTCCATGACCGTCTCGAAAGAGCTTCTCATCATCAACAAGCGGGGGCTTCACGCCCGCGCCTCGGCGAAATTCGTGCAGACAGTCGACGGTTTCGATGCGGAGGTCACGGTCTCCAAGGACGGCATGACCGTCGGCGGCACCTCGATCATGGGCCTGATGATGCTGGCCGCCAGCCCGGGCTGCAGCGTCTTCGTCACCGCGACGGGCACCGACGCCCAGCGGGTGCTCGACGCGCTCGACGCGCTCATCGCCGACCGGTTCGGCGAGGAAATGTAGGCTTCCCGTTGATATAAGGATATAAAGACTTCTTTATATCCAGTTGCTCCAGCAGCGGTTTCCTGATAGGAAGCGCCATCAAGACTGGAGATTTTCATGACCACCACGCAGGACTATCACGTCGCCGACATCGCGCTTGCCGATTTCGGCCGCAAGGAAATTCAGATCGCCGAGACCGAAATGCCGGGCCTGATGGCCTGCCGCGAAGAGTTCGGCGCCGCAAAGCCGCTCAAGGGCGCGCGCATCACCGGCTCGCTGCACATGACCATCCAGACCGCCGTGCTCATCGAGACGCTGGTGGCGCTCGGCGCGGATGTGCGCTGGGCCTCGTGCAACATCTTCTCCACGCAGGACCACGCCGCCGCCGCGATCGCCGCCGCCGGCATCCCGGTCTATGCCGTGAAGGGCGAGACGCTGACGGAATACTGGGAATATACCGACAAGATCTTCCAGTGGGCCGATGGCGGCCTCTCCAACATGATCCTCGACGACGGCGGCGACGCCACGATGTACATCCTGCTCGGCGCGCGCGCCGAAGCCGGCGAGAACATCCTGGTCAACCCCGGCTCGGAAGAAGAGGAAATCCTCTTCGCGCAGATCAAGAAGCGCCTTGCCGCCTCCCCGGGCTGGTTCACCAAGCAGCGCGACGCCATCCAGGGCGTGACCGAGGAGACGACCACCGGCGTCAACCGTCTCTACCAGCTCCAGCAGAAGGGCCTGCTGCCCTTCCCGGCGATCAACGTCAACGACTCGGTCACCAAGTCGAAGTTCGACAACAAGTACGGCTGCAAGGAATCGCTGGTCGACGGCATCCGCCGCGGCACCGACGTGATGATGGCCGGCAAGGTCGCCGTCGTCTGCGGCTATGGCGACGTCGGCAAGGGTTCGGCCGCCTCGCTGCGCGGCGCGGGCGCGCGCGTCAAGGTCACCGAGATCGACCCGATCTGCGCCCTGCAGGCCGCCATGGACGGTTTCGAGGTCGTGCAGCTCGAGGACGTCGTCTCCAGCGCCGACATCTTCATCACCACGACCGGCAACAAGGACGTCATCCGCGTCGAGCACATGCGCGAGATGAAGGACATGGCGATCGTCGGCAATATCGGCCACTTCGACAACGAGATCCAGGTCGCATCGCTGAAGAACTTCAAGTGGACGAACATCAAGCCGCAGGTCGACATGATCGAGTTCCCGAAGGGCAACCGCATGATCCTGCTCTCCGAGGGTCGCCTGCTCAACCTCGGCAACGCCACCGGCCACCCGTCCTTCGTCATGTCCGCCTCATTCTCCAACCAGGTGCTGGCGCAGATCGAGCTCTACACGAAGGGCGAGAACTACAAGAACGAGGTCTACGTCCTGCCCAAGCAGCTGGACGAGAAGGTCGCCCGCCTGCACCTCGCCAAGCTCGGCGCAAGGCTCACCGAGCTCTCCGAGGAGCAGGCCGGCTATATCGGCGTGACGACGCAGGGTCCGTTCAAGGCCGAGCACTACAGGTACTGATCCTTACCCGGATTATCCACAACATCTAGAGGCGGCGCGCTTGACAAGGCGCGCCGCCTCTTTTTTGGGCCCGTCCCTTCCCGACGATTCGGGAAACAAGTATCGTTAACGCGTTGATTCGGCGTGGAGATGCGGACCCTTTGCGCCGGATTGGGATGTCTTGTCGATCAGGCGGCAAACGGACGGAGACATACCGGGGATGATGGCGGAACTGAAACGAGGCCGTTCCGGGCAGGCTTTTTGCCCGCCGGAGCGGGATGGGGCGCATGCATGTGCGCCGCAAAATGCGAATATGGTTAACGGCTGGTTGACGCGGCATGGCAGGCGCCTTCTGGCGGCCGGCTCGGCGTTGACGTCGCTTGCTCTTGCCGGCCCGGCCCACGCCGCCGGCCCCTACCTCGCCACTACCGAGATCGTCACCGTTTCCATGCTGCTCGGCGTGATGTCGGCGACGATGGTCTCCGCCATCTGGATGATCCGCCAGCGCGGCCGCATGGAGGCCGAGCACCGCGAGTTGCGCGCCCATCTTTCTGATGCCCGCCACACCGTTTCCCGCCTGCAAGCGCTGATCGGCGACAAGAACCGCCGCATCGTCATGTGGGACGGGCTTTCCGGCAAGCCGGAATTCCTGGGCCAGCTGCCGCCGGAGACCGGCGCGCCGCAGGCCGACCGCGAATTCCTGGCCTTCGGCCGCTGGATGAAGCCGAACTCGGCCCTCGAGATCGAGCGCGCCGTCGAAAAGCTGCGCTCGCAAGCCCAGAGCTTCGACCTCGTCGTCGAGACGAGCCGGGAGGAAGTGCTGGAGGCGCAGGGGCGCGTTTCCGGCGGACAGGCCTTCGTGCGCTTCGTGGCACTCAACAACCTGCGCGCGGAAGCCGCCGAACTCAAACTGGAGCGCGACCGCCTCGTCGCCGCGCTCACCACGCTGCAGGGCCTGCTCGACCAGATCGACCTTCCCGTCTGGCAGCGCGCCGCCGACGGCTCGCTCGCCTGGGTGAACGAAGCCTATGCCGAGGCCGTCGAGGCCAAGGACGCGGCCGGCGCCGTCGCCGAGGGCCGCGAGCTGCTGCCGACGATCGCGCGCGAAAAGATCCGCGCGACGAGCACCTACGACACGCCGTTCCGCGACAAGGTCTCCACCGTCGTGCACGGCAACCGCAGCTTCTTCGACGTCGTCGACGCGCGAAGCGCGACGGGTTCGGCCGGCATCGCCGTCAACATCTCCGATGCCGAGGCGGTGCGCGAGGAACTAGTGCGCACGCTGAAGAGCCATGCCGAGACGCTCGACCATCTCGCAACGCCGGTCGCGATCTTCGACGGCGAGCAGCGCCTGCAATTCTACAACCAGGCCTTCCAGCGCATGTGGGAGATCGAGACGGCGTTCCTCGAAAGCAAGCCCGGCAACGGCGAGCTGCTCGACCGCCTGCGTGCCGGCGGAAAACTGCCCGAACAGCTCAACTGGAAACAGTGGAAGGAAACGGCGCTGTCCGTCTACCGCGCCATCGAGACGCAGAGCGATCTCTGGCACCTGCCGAACGGCCAGACGCTGCGCGTCTTCGCCACCGCCCGCCCGCAGGGCGGCGCCACCTGGGTCTTCGAGAATCTGACGGAAAAGGTCGATCTCGAAACGCGCTACAACACGCTGGTGCAGGTGCAGGACGAGACGATCGACCATCTGGCCGAGGGCGTCGCGGTGTTCAGCCCGGACGGGCGCATCCGCCTGTCCAACCCGGCCTTCCGGGCGCTGTGGGGCATCAGCGAGGCCGAGGCGAAATCCGGCACGCATATCCGCGCCATCGAGCAGGCCTGCGCCCCGTCCTACGACAGGCCGGACGGCTGGAAGCGCTTCGCGCACATGATCACCAGCTTCGACGACGAGCGCCCCTCCTGCCAGGGCATGCTGGAACTGCGCACCGGGCTGGTGCTCGACTTCGCCGTCATCCCACTCTCCAACGCCCAGACGATGCTGACCTTCGTCAACATCACCGACAGCGTGCGCGTCAGCCGGGCGCTGACGGAAAAGAACGAGGCGCTGCGCAAGGCGGACGCGCTGAAGAACGATTTCGTCCAGCACGTCTCCTATGAGCTGCGCTCGCCGCTCACCAACATCATCGGCTTCGCGGACCTCCTGAAGACGCCGACCATGGGCGAGCTCAACGACCGCCAGGCCGAATATGTCGACCATATCGCGACCTCCTCGGCGGTGCTGCTGACCATCGTCAACGACATCCTCGACCTTGCGACCGTCGATGCCGGCATCATGGAGCTCGACTATACCGAGATCAACCTGACGGACCTCATCGACGACGTGTCGATGCAGTTCGCCGACCGGCTGCACGATGCGCAGGTGACGCTGGAGATCACCGCGCCGGACAATCTCGGCACCATCGTCGCCGACCAGCAGCGCCTCAAGCAGATCCTCATCAAGCTGCTTGCCAATGCCGCGAATTTCGCGCCATCAGGCACCTCCATCGGCCTCAGATGCTGGCGCGAGGGCCGGGACCTCGTCTTCACCGTCTCCGACCGGGGACCGGGCATTCCGCAGGACGTGCTGAAGACGGTGTTCGACCGCTTCGAGAGCCACGGCCGGCACGGCGGGGCGGGGCTCGGCCTCTCTATCGTCGAGAGCTTCGTCAGCCTGCATCACGGCACCGTCACCATCGACAGCCACGAGGGCCGCGGCACCGACGTCACCGTGCGCATCCCCTCCGCGACGATGACCTCCTTCGCGGCGGCGGAATAGGCCGTCATGGCGCTCGACATTTTCCTTCCCGATGAAGCCGCGACAATCCGGCTCAGTGAGGACATGGCGCTCGCCGTCAGGCGCGGCGACTATATCGCGCTGTCGGGCGATCTCGGCGCGGGCAAGTCGACCTTTTCGCGCGCGCTGCTCCGCGCCATCGCGGACGATGCCTTCCTGGAAGTGCCGAGCCCGACCTTCACGCTGGTCCAGAGCTACGACCTCCGCATCCCCGTCGCCCATTTCGACCTCTACCGCATCGCCGATGCCGCCGAGATCGACGAGCTTGGCTTCGACGAGGCGCTTTCCGAGGGCGTCTGTCTCGTCGAATGGCCGGAAAAGGGTCTTGGCGCGCTGCCGGCGGAAGGGATTTGGCTGACCTTCGTGCATGAGGGCGACGGTCGGCGCGTCTCCATCGACGGCCCGGCGCCGGCGCTTGCCCGCATCCGCCGCTCGCTGGCGATCCGCGCCTTCCTCGACGAAGCCGGCTACCGGGATGCAACGCGGCGGCACCTGACGGGCGACGCCTCGGTGCGTGCTTACGAACATGTCTACGCCGGCGGCACGCGCCTCGTGCTGATGGATGCGCCGCGCCATGCGCCCGGCCCGATCCTCGCCCATGGCAAATATTACCAGCAGATCGCCCATATTGCCGAAGACGTGAAGCCGTTCATCGCGATCGGCCGGCACCTTGTCGCGCGCGGCCTCAGCGCGCCTGCCATCCACGAAACCGATATCGACCAAGGCATTCTCCTCATCGAGGACCTCGGCAGCGACGGCGTTCTTGACGCGGACGGCGCGCCGATCGCCGAGCGCTACCGCGAAAGCGCCGCCTGCCTTGCCCACATGCACGGCCAGCTCTATGTGCGCGACCTGCCCGTGGCGGACGGCCTCGTCCATAGCGTGCCGGATTTCGACCGCGACGCCATGCAGATCGAGGTGAGCCTCCTCACCGACTGGTACCTGCCTTGGAAGCGCGGCACACCGGCGAGCGAGGAGGAGCGGCGCGCCTATGTCGCCATCTGGGACGGGCTGATCGGGAGCCTTTCGGCGGCCGAGCACAACCTGCTTCTGCGCGACTTCCATTCGCCGAACATCATCTGGCGGCCGAAGGCGACCGGCACCGACCGGGTCGGCATCATCGATTTCCAGGACGCGATGATCGGCTCCTCGGCCTATGACGTCGCCTCGCTGGTGCAGGATGCGCGCGTCGATATGCCGGATGCCGTCGCCGAAGACGTTCTCACCCACTATCTCTCGCTGCGCGAGAAACAGGGCGGCTTCGACCGCGAGCGATTCGTGCGCGACTGGCACGTCATGGCGGCGCAGCGCAACTGCAAGCTCGCCGGCCTCTGGGTCCGCCTGATGCAGCGCGACGGCAAGCCCGCCTATATGCGCCACATGCCGCGCACCTTCCGCTATCTCACGCGGGCGCTTTCCCACCCCGACCTCGCCCCCTTGCGCGACTGGTGCGAAAAGGCTGGAATCCTCGCGACCGAATCATAAGCGCGAGATGCCGATGAAGATCGAAGACGCCATGGTGCTGGCCGCGGGCCTGGGAACGCGCCTGCGCCCCATCACCGACACGATGCCGAAACCGCTGGTGCCGATCGCGGGAAAACCGATGATCGACTACGGCCTCGACGCGCTGGCGGCGGCGGGTGTCAAGCGCGCCGTCGTCAACGTGCATCATTTCGCCGACCAGATGACGGCGCACCTGGCGAACCGCACGGTGCCCGAGATCATCCTTTCCGACGAGGCGGAGCGGCTGATGAATTCCGGCGGGGGGCTTGCCAAAGGCCTGAAGCTGCTCGGCCGCGGGCCAGTGCTCGTCATGAATGCGGACCTCTTCTGGATCGGCGAGACGCCCGGCGAGAAGACCAATCTCCAGCGGCTGGCGGAACACTTCGACCCGCAGCGCATGGACATGCTCATGCTCTGCGTGCGGCTGGAGGACACGACCGGCCACAACGGCAAGAAGGACTTTTCGATGGACGGGGAAGGCCGCCTTGCCCGCTATCGGGAGGAGAGCGGCAATCCGGTGGTCTATGCCGGCGCCATCGCCATGATGCCGGCTTTGTTCGACGACGCGCCGGATGACGCCTTCAACCTCAACATCTATTTCGACCGGGCCATCGAAACGGGCCGGCTCTTCGGCCTCATGCTGGAGGGCCACTGGATCACGGTGGGCACGCCGGACGCCATCGGCGCGGCGGAAGCCGTCATCGGCAGCTTCCGCGAGGCGGCGGCGTGACCGGCGGCCGGGGCGGCCGCATCTACTCGATCCCGGCGAGCCTGCCCTTCCTCAGGACGGTCGCGCAGAACCTCGTCGACGGCCGGCTGGTTCCCGGCTTCAGCTACGATCCCGCCGATCCGCTCGCGCTGGCCGACGTGACGATCTACGTGCCGACGCGCCGTTCGGCCCGCGTCATCCGCTCGGAATTCGTCGATCTCTTCGGCGGCCGCTCGGCGATCCTGCCGACGATCCGCGCGCTCGGCGAGACGGACGACGACAGCGGCTTCTTCGACGAGGTCGCGCCGGCGCTCCTAGACATGGCCGAGCCGCTGTCCGGCCCGACGCGGCTCCTGGAGCTTGCCCGGCTCGTGCTCGCCTGGCGCAACCGCCTGCCCGCCGCCGTCACCGCCATCCATGCCGAAAGCCCGCTCGTCGCCCCGGCGAGCCCGGCCGATGCCGTCTGGCTTGCCCGCAACCTCGCCGAAATCATCGATGCGATGGAGACGGAGGAGCTCGACTGGTCGGCGCTGGACAATCTCGATGTCTCCAACCATGCGCTCTGGTGGCAGCTCACCGCCGAATTCCTGAAGATCGCCAGCGACTACTGGCCGGCGCGGCTTGCCGAGCTTGGCCGCTCCTCGCCCTCGCTGCGGCGCAACGCGACGCTGCATGCCGAGACGGAGCGCTACCGCCATTCGCCGCCCACAGGACCGGTGATCATCGCCGGCTCCACCGGCTCCATCCCCGCAACATCAGGGCTGATCGCGGCCGTGGCGAACCTGCCGAACGGCGTCGTCATCCTGCCGGGGCTCGACCGCTTCATGTCGGATGCCGAATGGCTGCTCGTCGGCCATCAGGGCGGCGGCGCGCAGAAACCGGACGCGGCCTCGCGCAGCCACCCGCAATACGGCCTCCACCGCCTGCTCACCCGCATGGGCTGCACCCGGGCCGACGTGGAAACGCTCGGCACGCCGCCCAAACATCTCGAATATCGCGCGCAGATCCTTTCCAGCGCCTTCCTGCCGACGCAGGCGACGGCCGGCTGGGGCGAGATCCGCGGCACGCTCGACAGCGGCCTGATGGCAGAGGCCTTCCGCGACGTCTCGCTGGTCGAGGCGGCCAACGAACGGGAGGAGGCGCTGGGGATCGCGATCGCGCTGCGCCTGGCGCTGGAAGACGGCGAAGAAGCGCAGGCCGCCCTGATCACGCCGGACCGCAAGCTCGGCCGGCGCGTCGCCGCGGAGCTGGCCCGGTTCGGCATCGAGGCGGACGATTCGGCCGGCACGCCGCTGCTCTCGACGCCGCAGGGCACGCTGCTGCGCCTCCTTGCCGAGGCGGCGCTGCGTCCCGGCGATCCGGTGCCACTCGTCGCCCTGCTCAAGCATCCGCTGGCCCGCTTCGGCCTCGACGAGGCGGCGATGCGCGAGGCTGTGACCGCGCTGGAGCTGACGGCGCTGCGCGGCGGCACGGCGGAGATCGACATTTCGACGCTCGGACCCCTGCTGGAGGCCGCCATCGCGCAGCAGGCCGGGGATCGCCACCCGCCCGTGTGGCGCTCGGCGTTGCCGGGCGAGGCCGTCTCGTCGGCCCGCGATCTGGCGCGCCGGGTTGCGGAAGCCGTCGAGCCGTTGGCGGGCGCGTTGCTTCAAAGCCGCGCGGGGCGGCGCTTCTCTTCGAAACTGCCGCTCTCCGACTGGTCGGAGCGGACCGGCCGTGCGCTGGAGGCCGTTGCAAGGGACGAGCGCGGCGACCTTGCGGCGCTGTGGTCGGGGGAAGCCGGCGACAGCCTTGCCAACCTCCTGAAAAGCGTCATCGAGACGGACGGGCAGATCGAGGCCGACGGGCCGCAGTGGTGCGACATCATCGAGGCGCTGGCGGCGAGCGAAAGCGTCAAGCCGCGCTCCATGCGCCATCCGCGCGTCTTCATCTTCGGGGCGCTCGAATCGCGCCTGCAGAGCGTCGATACGGTGGTGATCGGCGGGCTCAACGAAGGCACCTGGCCAGGACAGGCGGCAAACGACGCCTTCCTGTCGCGCATCATGAAGGTGGAGATCGGCCTGGAGCCGCCGGAACGGCGCATCGGCCAGCTCGGCCACGACCTGCAGATGGCGGCCGGCGCGCCGAAGGTCGTGCTGACGCGGGCGCTGCGCAACGGCACCGCGCCGACCGTCGCCTCGCGCTGGCTGCAACGGCTGCTCGCCGTCGGCGGCCCGGCGCTGGCAGGCGATCTTCGCGCCCGCGGCAAAAATTTCATCGACTGGGCAGGCGCGATCGACAAAAGCGCGCCGGTGCCGAACGCCCCCCGCCCCGCCCCGCGCCCGCCGGCAGACCTGCAGCCGAGGAAATATTCCTTCAGCGAAGTGGGTCGGCTGCGCCGCGACCCCTATGCGATCTATGCCCGGCATATCCTGCGGCTCGATCCGATCGCGCCCTTCAACCTCGATCCGGGGCCGGCCGAGCGCGGCTCGCTCTATCACCGGATCGTCGACCGCTTCGTGCGCGAGGAAGGAACCGGCGAGCCGCTGACATTGATAAGCCGGATTCTCAACGAGGAATTCGACGCGGTAGCGCTGCCGCCGCATATCGACGCCGTCTGGCGGCCGCGTTTTGCCGCCGTCGGCCGCGCCTTCGTCGACTGGCACCTGAAACGGGCCGGCGACGTGCGCGAGAGCCTGACGGAGGTGCCGGCCTCGCTCGACCTCTCCGTCGGCGGCATCCGGCTCACCGGCATCGCCGACCGCATCGACATCCTGCCCGACGGCAGCGCCGACCTCATCGACTACAAGACGGGCAGCACGCCGTCGCTGAAGGTGGCGCGCGCCCTGCTCGACCCGCAGCTCGCGCTGGAGGCGGCGGCGATCAGGCGCGGGGCGTTCCGCGGCCCCGGCATTCGCCAGCCGGCGAACCTTCTCTATGTGCGCCTCAAACCCGGCGAACGGTTCAAGGCCGAGCAGGTCAACAACGAGCATTCGAAATCCGCAAGCGCGATACCGAAATCCGCCGCCGACCTTGCCGAGGAATCGCTGGCGGAGCTGGAAAAGCTGCTGACGGGCCTGATCGAGGGGCGCTACGGCTTCGCCTCGCGGCTCATTCCCGAGCAGGAACGCAGCTATGGCGGCGAATACGACCACTTGGCGCGCGTCGCCGAATGGTCTTCGGCGGAAAACGGCGAGGAGGGCGAGGATGCCTGAAAACGGGATTCCCGCGGAAGACCGGCCGGCCTCCACGGATCCAGCCGCCTGGCTGAGCTGGACGTCGCAGAAGCAGGCGACGGCCTCCGATCCCGGCCGCTCCGCCTGGGTCTCGGCCAATGCCGGCTCGGGCAAGACGCATGTCCTGACCCAGCGGGTCATCCGCCTGCTTTTGGCCGGCTGCCGGCCGTCCGCCATCCTCTGCCTCACCTATACCAAGGCGGCGGCCTCCGAAATGTCGAACCGCGTCTTCGAGCGGCTTGCCGACTGGGCGACGCTATCCGACGAGGCGCTGTCCGACCGCGTGACGGCGATCGAAGGCGCGCGGCCGGACCTCTTCAAGCTCGCCGAGGCGCGCCGCCTCTTCGCCCGGGCGCTGGAAACGCCCGGCGGCCTGAAGATCCAGACCATCCACGCCTTCTGCGAGGCACTGCTGCACCAGTTTCCGCTGGAAGCCAATGTCGCCGGACATTTCTCCGTGCTCGACGACCGGGCGGCGGCCGTGCTGCTGGCGGATGCGCGCCGCACCCTCCTGACCGCGACAACGAGCGAAGAAGACGAGGCGCTTGCGGGCGCTTTCGCGACCGTGCTCGACATTGCCGATGATACGGGGCTGGAGCGGCTGATTTCGGATATCGTCGCCAGCCGCGGACCGATCCGCGACTTCCTCGAATCGGCCGGACGGGCGGACGGCGTGGAGGCGGTGCTGCGGCGCGAGACCGGGCTCGGCCCCCATGAGACGGCAGAGGACATCCTCGCCGCCTACTGGCCGCTCGACGGCCTGCAGGGCGCCGTGCTGGATTCCTATCTCGCGGCTGCGGAAAGCCTCGGCAGCGATACGGTGAAGACCTCGGCCGCCGCCTTGCGCGGGCTCGCGCGGCTGAGCGACCCGCAGGCTCGGCGGGCGGCGCTGACCGACCTCTTCTTCACCGCGGCCGGTGCGCCGCGCAGCATCGACCGCTCCTTCCTCTCGAAGAAGGTCAAGGACAGCGCTCAGCAACTGGAAGCGGCGCTGCTTACCGCCCAGGCCCATGTGATCGCCTGCGACGACCGGCTGCGGCGCCTGCGCATGGTCGAGGCGACGCTAGCCGCGCTCACCATCGCCGAGCGGCTGATCGGCGACTACGAGGACCTGAAGCGCGCGCGCAGCCTGCTCGATTTCGACGACCTGATCGACCGCACCGCGACGCTGCTGACGCGCGACAAGGTGAGCGCCTGGGTGCACTACAAGCTCGACCAGGGCATCGACCACATCCTCGTCGACGAGGCGCAGGACACCAGCCCGCGGCAATGGCAGATCGTGAAAGCGCTGACCGACGACTTCTTCGCCGGCGAAACGGCGCGCGTGACGGGGCGCACGATCTTCGCCGTGGGCGACGAGAAGCAGTCGATCTATTCCTTCCAGGGCGCGCGGCCGGAACGATTCGCGGAGGAAGGCCGCGCGGTCGCGAGGCGGACGCAGGCGGCGGACGCGGCCTTCAGCCCGATCCGCCTGCTGCTCTCCTTCCGCTCGACGCGCGACGTGCTTTCGGCCGTAGATCAGGTCTTTCTCGACCCCGCCAATGCGCGCGGCCTTTCGCCTGGCGGCGGGGAGATCGTGCATGCCTCCAATCGCGGACGCGAGCCGGGCGCGGTCGACATCTGGGAGGTGATCGCCGCGCCGCCGGGCCTCGACGAGGAGGACTGGACGGCGCCCTTCGACGCGGTCGCCGAGGAAGCGCCGATCAATGTGCTGGCGCGCCGCATCGCCGATACGCTCGCCGGCTGGATCAGCCGCGAGACGGTGACGGAGAAGGGCAGGACGCGGCCGATGGAGGCCGGCGACATCATCGTGCTGGTGCGCAAACGAGACGCCTTCGTCAACGCGCTGACCCGCACGCTGAAGCAGCGGCACAACCTGCCCGTCGCCGGCGCCGACCGGCTGGTGCTGACAAAGCACATCGCCGTGCAGGACCTGATGGCGCTCGGCCGCTTCGCCGTGCTGCCTGAGGACGATCTTTCGCTGGCTTCCCTGCTGAAAAGCCCGCTCTTCGGCCTCGACGAGGAGGCACTGTTCACGCTGGCCGCCCGGCGCGGCGAAAAACAGAGCCTCTGGATGCGGTTGCGGGAGATGGCCGAGACCGAGGCGGCGCTTTCCGCCGTCGTTCGCCGGCTCGAAACCATGATCCGCGATGCGCGCGGCCAGTCCGTGCACGATTTCTATGCCCGGATCCTCGGCGCGGGCGGCGGGCGGCGGGCGTTCCTTGCGCGGCTCGGCGTGGAGGCCGGGGAGATCATCGACGAGTTCCTGACCTTCGCGCTGGACCAGGAGGAGAACGGCCTGCCAGGCCTGCAGGCCTTCGTCTCGACGCTGGAACTGGAAGCGCCGACCGTCAAGCGCGAGCAGGACAAGGCGCGCGGCGAGATCCGCATCATGACCGTGCATGCCGCCAAAGGCCTGGAAGCGCCTGTCGTCTTCCTCGTCGACGGCGGCGCGAAGGCCTTCAGCCCGAGCCACATGCCGCAGCTCCGCTTCCTGCCGGCGCCAAGCCTTGCCGGCGGCCTGCCGGTCTGGCTGCCGCTGAAGGATCTCGGCAACGACATGACCGGGGCCGACGCGGACCGCATCAAGGCGGCGGCGGAAGAGGAATATCGCCGCCTGCTCTACGTGGCGATGACCCGCGCCGCCGACCGGCTCGTCGTCTGCGGCTATCGCGGCCGGCTGGAGAACAAGGACACCTGGCATCCGATGATCGCCGCCGCGCTTGCCGCCGGGGGCGGACGGTGCGTGGAAACGGCCTTTTCGACGGCCGGCGAAAGCTGGCAGGGTTTTTCCTGGCGGGAAGCGGGCGCGGCGGCGGCCGGCGACGTCGTCGTGGCGGCCGCCGAGGAAAAGGCGAGGACGGTCTTGCCGGACGCGCTCGGGCGGCCGCTGCCGCCGCAGAAATCCCTGCCGCGGCCGCTCAGCCCCTCGGGCGCGGCGGCGGTGATCGAGACGGACAAGGCGGACCTCCTGGTGCCCTCGGCGCTGTTCGGCAGGAAGGGCGGCGCTCCCGGCGCCGGCCTTGCGCTGGAACGGGGGCGCATCCTGCACCGCTTCCTGCAGGTCCTGCCCGCCTTCGACCCGGCGGAGCGGCCGGCGGCGGCGGGCCGCTATCTCGAACGGGCGGCGGCGCACTGGCCGGAAAGCGCGCGCACGGCGCTCGTCGCGGCGGCGCTGGCCGTGATCGGCGATGGCAGCCTTGCCGCGATCTTCTCGCCCGCGGCGCGGGCGGAAGTCTCGATCATGGGCACGCTGACGCTCGGCAGCCGGGACTTTGCCGTCTCCGGGCGCATCGACCGCATGGCCGTGAACGACGATGCGGTCGAGATCGTCGATTTCAAGACGAACCGCGCGCCGCCGGCCTCTGTCCAGGAGATTCCTTTCGAGCACCGGGCGCAGCTTGCAATCTATCGCGCGATCCTCGCGCCGCTCTATCCCGGACGGCAGATCCGCTGCGGGTTGATCTATACGGAAGCGGCGAAAACCTACTGGCTGGATGGCGGGCTTATGGACGCGAGCCTTGCCGAACTCGCCTCGAAATGAGATACCGGACGGGACGATCCGCTGCCGGCCGGGCCTTGAAACCGGGCACCGGCAGCGCCACATCCTCTACAACAATCACCATTCAAGGAGAGCCTGATGGCTACCGTTAAAGTCGACCAGTCCAATTTCGAGGCCGAAGTGCTGAATTCCGCAGAGCCGGTCGTCGTCGATTTCTGGGCCGAATGGTGCGGCCCGTGCAAGATGATCGCGCCCGCGCTGGAGGAAATCTCTTCCGAGCTGGCCGGCAAGGTGAAGGTCGCCAAGCTGAACATCGACGAGAACCCGGAACTCGCCGCCAAGTTCGGCGTGCGCTCGATCCCGACCCTCGCCCTGTTCAAGGGCGGCGAAGTGGCCGACATCAAGGTCGGCGCCGCGCCGAAGACGGCCCTCTCCTCGTGGATTTCCAGCGCCGCCTGATCGGCCCGCTACTGGACAAGATCAAGCCCGGCCTTCGCGCCGGGCTTTTTCGTTCCGGCAAGGTTTCAAGTGGGCGGCGTGCCGTTGTCGGCGAGCACGTCGCCGACGAGATAGAGCGAGCCGCCGATCAGGATGCGCGGGGGAACCGAGTCCTCCGCGGTGATGCGGCCAATCTCGGCAAGCGCGTCGGCGACCATCGACAGGGGTTCCGACTCCAGGCCGGCGCGGGCCGCGTCATCGGCCAGCGACACCGGATCGAGGCCGGCATCCGAGCCGCGGATCGGCACGGTGAAGACCCGCTCGGCAAGGCCGCGGAACGGCTCGAAATAGCCGACCGGATCCTTTGTGTTGATCATGCCGGTGACGAGGAAGAGCGGGCGCGGATCGCGCTCCTCGAAATTGGCCATGGTTTCGGCAATGACCTGGCCGGCACCGGGATTGTGCCCGCCATCGACCCAGATCTCGCTGCCGCGCGGGGCAAGCCGCACCAGCGCGCCGTCCGTCAGGCGCTGCAGGCGGCCGGGCCATTCGACCTGGGCGAGGCCCCGTTCCAGCGCATGATCGGAAAGGGTGAAGCCCGCCGCCTTGACGGCGCGGATGGCCGCGGCGGCATTGGCATATTGATGGCGACCGGGCAGGCGCGGCAGGGGCAGGTCGGCAAGGCCGAACTCGTCCTGGTAGACGAGGCGGC
Organism: Shinella zoogloeoides; assembly: GCF_030733845.1. NCBI lineage: Bacteria > Pseudomonadati > Pseudomonadota > Alphaproteobacteria > Hyphomicrobiales > Rhizobiaceae > Shinella > Shinella zoogloeoides. The sequence continues at coordinate 3,655,228 of NZ_CP132311.1, read as the reverse complement.
CATATTCCTCATGCGCCATGAAATCCTGGCCGTAGACGGCATGCGGGCAGCCGAGCCGCTCGGCCGTCTCGACCAGCACGTCGCGGGCGGCGTCTTCCGACTGGTAGCCGATGACGACGGGTACGCCCCGCTTCATGATGCCGGCCTTCTCCGCAGCGATGAGCTCCACCCGGTCGCCGAGATAGGCCTGGTGATCGAGCGAAATCGGCATGATGACCGAGATGGCGGGGCGTGGAATGACGTTCGTCGCATCGAAGCGGCCGCCGAGGCCGACCTCGATGATCGCCACATCCGCCGGATGCTCGGAAAACAGCAGGAAGGTGACGGCCGTCAGGATTTCGAAGACGGTGATCTTCTCGCCGCCATTGGCCTCGGCCACGCGGCGCACGGCATCGGCGAGGACCGCGTCCGCGACGAGCTGCCCGCGCCCGCCCTTGACGCCGAGGCGGTAGCGCTCGTGCCAGTTGACGAGATGGGGCGAGGTGTGGACGTGCACACTGAGGCCGGCTGCCTCGAGGATCGAACGGCAGAAGGCGGTGACCGAGCCCTTGCCGTTGGTGCCGGCCACATGGATGACCGGCGGCAGCCGCAGATGCGGATCGCCGAGCGCGGCAAGCAGCCGCGTGATGCGGTCCAGCGAGAGATCGAACCCTTTGGGATGGAGGCCGAGAAGCTTCTCGATCTCCGTTGCCGCTTCGCTGACCGTCACCATCGCCATGCCGCCCTCGCCGATCGGCCTACTGGGCCGCGATGGCGACGGCGCCGTTCGTCGCGGCAACGCTCGCCGGCTTCTTCATCAGTATCTTGAGAAGGCGGGCCAGCGTCGCGGGAATGTCATGGCGCTTGACGACGAGATCGACCATGCCGTGTTCCAAAAGGTATTCCGAGGTCTGGAAGCCCTCGGGGAGCTTCTCGCGGATGGTCTGCTCGATGACGCGCTTGCCGGCAAAGCAGATTTCGGCGCCCGGCTCGGCGAGATGGATATCGCCCAGCATGGCGTAGGACGCCGTCACGCCGCCCGTCGTGGGGTTGGTGAGCACGACGATATAGGGAAGGCCCGCTTCCTTCAGCATCTCCACGGCGACGGTGGTGCGCGGCAGCTGCATCAGCGAGAGGATGCCTTCCTGCATACGCGCACCGCCGGAGGCGGGGAACATGACGAGCGGGCACTTTTCCGCGATGGCGCGTTCGAAGGCCTTGATGATCGCCTCGCCAGCGGCGATGCCGAGCGAGCCGCCCATGAAGTTGAATTCATGCACGACGGCGACGAGCTTGACGCCGCGGACCTTGCCGACGCCGGCGAGGATGGTGTCTTCCAGCTCAGTCTTGGCGCGGCTGTCCTTCAGGCGGTCCGTGTACTTCTTCGAATCGCGGAATTTCAGCGGGTCCTGCGCGACCTTCGGCTGCTGCAGCGCCTCGAAGACGCCGTCATCGAAAAGGTCCTTGAGGCGGGCCTTCGCCGGCATCTTCATGTGGTAGCCGGACGCCGGGATGACCCACTTGTTTTCCTCGAGATCGCGGTGGAACACCATCTCGCCGGTTTCCGGGCACTTGATCCAGAGATTGTCGGGCACATCCCGGTCGGGGCGGCCGAGCATCGAGTTGATCTTCGGCCGAACGTAATTCGTAATCCAGTTCACGGTCTCAACTCCGTTATAATGGTGGTTCCCATGTGGGAACTTTACTCCGCCGCCGCAAGGCGCGCGCCGCGCACGCCCGATGCGAGGCTCATCACCAGCGTCTCGACACCGGCGACGGTGGCGGCGCTGGCCTTGCCATCCGCCGTGAGGCTGGAGGCGATCTGGTTGACGATGGCCGTGCCGACGACGACGCCATCCGCCGAGGCGCCGATGGCGCGGGCATGTTCGGCCGTCTTGACGCCGAAGCCGACGCAGACCGGCAGCTTGGTATGCGCCTTGATGCGGCCGACCGCGCCACCGACCAGCGAGGGGTCCGGCAGGGCCGAGCCGGTGATACCGTTCATCGAGACGTAGTAGACGAAGCCCGACGTGTTCCTGAGGACCGCCGGCAGGCGCTTCTCATCCGTCGTCGGCGTTGCGAGGCGGATGAAGTTGATGCCCTTGGCGATGGCGGGCAGGCACAGTTCGTCGTCCATTTCCGGCGGCAGGTCGACGACGATCAGGCCATCAATGCCGGCTTCGAGGGCTTCGTCGAGGAAGCGCTCGACGCCGTAGATGTAGATCGGGTTGTAATAGCCCATCAGCACGATCGGAGTCGCGTCGTCTTCCTTGCGGAAGTCGCGGGCCATCTGGATCGTCTTTGCGAGCGTCTGGCCACCCTTCAGCGCGCGCTGGCCGGCGAGCTGGATCGCCGGGCCGTCGGCCATCGGATCGGAAAAGGGCATGCCGAGTTCGATAACGTCGGAGCCTGCCTTCGGCAGGGCCTTCATGATCTCCAGCGAGCTGGCATAGTCCGGATCGCCGCCCATGAAATAGGTGACGAGGGCCGGACGGCCTTCGGCGGAAAGGTCCGCAAAGCGTTTGTCCATGCGTGCGGTCATCTTAGAGCTCCATGCCGAGGATCTTGCCGACGGTGAAGATATCCTTGTCGCCGCGGCCGGAGAGGTTCATCAGGATGATCTGGTCCTTGCCCATCCTGGGTGCGCGCTTGATCACCTCGGCGACGGCATGGCTCGGCTCCAGCGCCGGGATGATGCCTTCGAGCCTCGTCAGGAGCTGGAAGGCCTCCAGCGCCTCGTCGTCCATGATCGGCACATATTCGGCGCGGCCGATCTCGTGCAGCCAGGCGTGTTCCGGGCCGATGCCGGGATAGTCGAGGCCGGCGGAGATCGAGTGGCCTTCCTTGATCTGGCCGTCGGCGTCCTGCAGGAGGTAGGTGCGGTTGCCGTGCAGCACGCCGGGGGAACCGGCGGTCAGCGAGGCGCAGTGCTCCTCGCCGTCGAGGCCCTTGCCGCCGGCTTCGACGCCGACGATCTGCACGCCCTTGTCGTCAAGGAACGGATGGAAGATGCCGATGGCGTTGGAGCCGCCGCCGACGGCGGCGATCACCATGTCCGGCAGGCGGCCTTCGGCGGCCAGCATCTGCTCGCGCGCTTCCGTGCCGATGACGGCCTGGAAGTCACGCACCAGCTCGGGATAGGGATGCGGGCCGGCGGCGGTGCCGATCAGGTAATAGGTGTCGTCGACATTGGTGACCCAGTCGCGCAGCGCCTCGTTCATGGCGTCCTTCAGCGTGCCGCTGCCGGCCGTGACTGGCTTTACCTCGGCACCGAGCAGCTTCATGCGGAAGACGTTCGGCGCCTGACGCTCGACATCCGTCGCGCCCATATAGACGACGCAGGGGAATCCGAAGCGGGCGGCGACCGTGGCCGAGGCCACGCCATGCTGGCCGGCGCCGGTTTCCGCGATGATGCGCGTCTTGCCCATGCGCTTGGCGAGCAGGATCTGGCCGATGCAGTTGTTGATCTTGTGCGAGCCGGTGTGGTTCAGCTCCTCGCGCTTGAAATAGATTTTCGCGCCGCCGAGATGCTGCGTCAGGCGCTCGGCATAATAGAGCGGGCTCGGGCGGCCGATATAGTGGGCGCCGAGGTCCTTGAGCTCCGCCTGGAAGGCGGGGTCGGTCTTCGCCTTGTTCCATTCTTCCTGGAGGTCGAGGATCAGCGGCATCAGGGTTTCGGCAACGAAACGACCGCCGAAGATGCCGAAGCGGCCGTCCTCGTCCGGACCCTCGCGGTACGAATTCAGGTTGGGTGACTGGTTCACTTGCCTCTCCCTCCGACGGCGGTCTCGCATTCCGCTTTCCGTGCCGCTTCAAAAAACGCTTCCATCAGGCCGAGATCCTTGACGCCCGGCGCGCTCTCGACCCCGGAACTGAGATCGATGCCCGGTGCGCCGGTCAGCCGGATGGCCTCGGCGAGGTTATCCTTGTTCAGTCCACCCGAAAGCATGTAATCGACGCCGCCGTCAAGCAGATGCATGAGCGTCCAGTCGAAGGTGACGCCGTTGCCGCCCGGCAGGTCCGAGCCTGCCGGCGGCTTGGCATCGAACAGGAACCGGTCGGCGATGCCGATATAGGGCTCGATCTTCTTGAAATCGTCCGCCTCGCGCACCGAAAAGGCCTTCATCACCGGCAGGCCGTAGACCGCCTTGAGGTTCAGCACCCGTTCCGGGCTCTCGCTGCCGTGCAGCTGCAGGATATCCGGCGCAAGCTGGTCGACGATCTCGTCGAGCAGGTCATTGTCGGCGTTCACGGTCACGGCGACGATCTTGGCGCGGCCGCGGGCGCAGTCGGCAAGCCGGCCGGCATCGGAGGGCTCGATGTTGCGCGGGCTTTTCGGAAAGAAGATGAAGCCGACATGGCTGGCGCCGAGGGATACGGCCTTGTCGACGGCCTCCCCGGTCTTCAATCCGCAGATCTTGATGTCGAGTGTCATGGCGCAGGGAGTCGCATGAATCCTGCGAAGAGTCGAGCCGAAAGACGGCACCGGTTCGCCCGCAAACGCCGGCCCTTGCATGGATGAACGGGAGGCCCATATGGAGGGTGGACCAAGACCGGAGACAACCATGCGGCTCATCATCGCCATCCTCCTGCCCTTCCTCGTGTTTTTCACCATCGGGCGGCCGATCGCGGGCATTATCTGCCTCATCCTGCAGATCACGCTGATCGGCTGGCTGCCGGCGGCGATCTGGGCCGTCTACGCGCTCGGGCAGTACAATACGGACAAGAAGATCCGCGACGCGCTGGCCGACAGGGGCCGCTAAAACGGAGCGTCAGCCGAAATCGACGGCGTGCAGCAGGCTGCCATTGCGCTTCAGCCAGCGCTTGGCGTCCTCCGTCGTCGGGCAGAGCTGCCCGCACAGCGTCCAGAAGGCCGGGCTGTGGTTCATCTCGCGCAGGTGCGCCACTTCGTGGGCCGCGAGATAATCGATCACGCCGGGCGGAGCCATGGCGATGCGCCAGGAGAAGCTGAGCGCGCCGTCCGCCGAGCAGGAGCCCCAGCGGCTACGGGTGTCGCGCAAGGTGAGGGACTTGACCTTCCTGCCGATGCGGCCGGCATGCACGGCGACGAGCCGTTCGAGCTCCAGCCGCGCCTCCTTCTTCAGGAAGTCGCTTATACGGCGGGGAATGCTCTCTTCCATGCCGCCGACGAGCAACACCGCCTCGTCATCGACAATGATCGCCTCCGTCAACCCGCGCAGCCGGCCAGTCGCCTCGATGCGGTGGGAGACGCCGCGGATCATGACATAGCCGCCGTGGGCCAGCTCGTTCGTCGAGCGGAACTTGGCGAGCTTCGTCATCAGCCAGCCCTGATGGCGATCGAGAAAATCGCGGATGTCGCGTTCGGGAATGCCGTTCGGCACGGTCATGCGCAGCGCCCGGCCACCGGGCTCTATGCGCAGCGTCAGGCGCGTGGCGCGCAGATCACGCTTGATGGTGAGCGGCAGCGCCCTGCCATTGACGTCCACCTCGCGCCGTTCCGGCGGGGGCGGAGCCTTAAGGGCCTTGCGGGGCTTGCGAGCCAAGGAAAACATGCTGTCCTTCATAGCCGATTCGGCCGCGACTGAAACGGCCCAACGAAAAACCGGCGCACGGGGCGCCGGTCGGATTTTAACGGGGGCCGGGCTCGACCCGACCATCCATGCCGCGGGTGGGGCGTGGATCCTCGGGTCAAGCCCGAGGATGACGGAGAGTGGGGCAACGGAATACCCCAAGCGTCCTTACGTCGCCGGGAAGCCCGGGACGTCGCCCTGGCCATTGGCGCGGCGTTCGCGCATGAAGCGGTCGAACTCCTCCTGGTCCTTGGCGCGGCGCAGTTCGCGGACGTAGCTGTCGAACTCCTCGCGCATCTCGTCGAGCTTGCGGCGCTCCTCGTCGAGGCGGGAGAGCTCGGCGTCACGCCAGTCGTCGAAGGCGACATTGCCGGTGGCGCTGCGGAAGGCGGAGCCGCGGCCGCCGCGGAACTTGCCCCGGCAGGAGGCGAACATGCCGTCCATGGTGTCGTTGGCGTCTTTTTTGAAGTTTTTCAGGCGGTCGCCGAAGATGATGTAGGCAAGCATGGCAAGGCCGAGCGGCCAGAACACCACGAAGCCGAGCACCATCAGGGCGATGGTCGCAGGCGTCCAGTCCGGACGGATCAGTGCTGACTGGTTCATGTGCAATCTTCCTCACGATCGGCGGAAACCACCAAGGTTTCCGGTGAATCCGATGTGGTTAGACCGCCCATCGCGTTCAAGACGATGCGTCGTGAATTCGGGCAAGTGCCTGAAAGGAGCCCGAAAAATCAGGCCCCGCCACCGGCCTTGCCGCCCTTGATGACGCGTGGCACCGGCTTTGCCTTCGCGGCCTTGCCGTGCTGGCCGATGAAGGACAGGATGCGCGGCGCGATCTCCTTGCGGAAGCGCGAGCCGTTGAAGACGCCGTAATGGCCGACATCCGGCTGCATGTAGTGCATGCGCATGTCATCCGGGATGTTGGTGCAGATGGTCTGCGCCGCCTTGGTCTGGCCGACGCCGGAGATGTCGTCGTTCTCGCCCTCGACGGTGAGCAGCGCCACCTTGCGGATCGCCGTCGTATCGACGGGACGCGCCCGGTGCATCATCTCGCCCTTCGGCAGCGCGTGCTTCATGAACACGGTTTCGACCGTCTGGAGATAGAACTCGGCGGTGAGATCCATCACGGCGAGGTATTCGTCGTAGAAATCGCGGTGCTTTTCCGCCGCGTCGCCGTCGTTCTTCACGAGATGGGCGAAGAATTCCTTATGGGCGACGACGTGGCGGTCGAGGTTCATCGACATGAAACCGGAAAGCTGCAGGAAGCCCGGATAGACCTGGCGCATAACGCCCGGCTGCGGCCACGGCACCGGCATGATGACATTGTCGCGGAACCACTCGAGCGGCTTTTCCTTGGCAAGCTGGTTGACGGCCGTCGGGTTGATGCGGGTATCGATCGGCCCGCCCATCAGCGTCATGGTGGAGGGCGACAGCGGGTCGTTGTCCGCCTCCATAACCGAAACGGCGGCGAGAACGGGCACGGCCGGCTGGCAGACGGCGATCACATGGGTATCCGGCCCCAGCGCGTGCAGCATCTGGATGACGTAGTCGATATAGTCGTCGAGATCGAAGCTGCCTTCCGATAGCGGCACCATGCGGGCGTCCACCCAATCGGTGATGTGCACTTCCGCATGAGGCAGCAGCGCCTCGACGGTGCCGCGCAGAAGCGTCGCATAGTGGCCGGACATCGGCGCGACGATGAGGATCTTCGGGTCCTTGCGGTGGCCGGCCGGCAGACAGCGTTCGAAATGGATGAGGTTGCAGAAGGGGCGCTTCCAGACGACCTTTTCATGGACGGAAACGTCCTGACCGTCGATGAGCGTGGTGGGAAGGCCGAATTCCGGTTTGCCGTAGCGCCGCGTCGTACGCTCCAGGACCTCGAAGCCCGCAGCCATGGTGCGACCGAAATAGGTATGCGCCAGGGGGTTGAGCGGATTGCGGAAGGCGATCCGCATCTGGTCCGCCACGGCGCGCCAGGGCGCCATCACCGCATGGTTGAGTTCGTAGAGCTGATAATACATAGACGCGTTATCCCATTTCCTCGGTGCGGGGCTCGCGCTGGCCGCACCGTCCTTCCCCGGTTTCCGCAGTGCGAAAAGACTAACAGGTTTTCGCTGCGTGGCAACAAGTCATGTCATCATCCTAACGCCGCGAACCTTTCGCGGGGATGAACGGGTTTCAGTCTTCTGCCGCGGTCGGGGAGACACGCACGATGGCCTTGATAAGGCCGGACTTTTCCCTTGCCCAGCGGGCAAGATCGACGGGGACACGGTCAAGCGTGGTGCGATGGGTGACGAGCGCTTCCACCGGAATTTGGCCGGTGCGGATGTTTTCCATGACATGCTCGAAGTCGATTAGCGTTGCATTGCGGCTACCGACCAGCATCATCTCGCGCTTGTGGAATTCCGGATCGGAAAAGCGGATCTCGTCCTTCACCACGCTGACCAGCACCAGCGCGCCGCCATGGGCGACATGGGCGAAGGCCGCCTCCATGGATTTTCCATGGCCGGTTGCATCGAAGACGACGTCGAAGCCGTCGCCGCCTGTTGCCTTGTCCACCTCGCCGGAGGCAGCGTCCCCCGCGACAATGCCGCTTTCAAAGCCGAAGCGTTCCGCAGCCATGGCGAGGCGTTCGGCAGACGTGTCCATCAGCGTCACCGCATGGCCGGCGATGCGGGAAAACAGCGCGGTGCCGAGGCCGATGGGGCCGGCACCGATGACGAGGGCGCGCGATCCTTCCGGTGCAAGGGAACGGCGGACCGCGTGGGCCCCGATCGCCAGGAACTCCACCGTCGCGGCCGCTTCCAGCGACAGGCCGTCAGCCGGGTAAAGATTGCCGGCCGGCATCAGGATCTCCTCGCACAAGGCGCCGTCGGTGTGCACGCCGAGCACGCGGATCGCCGTGCAACAGTTGGGCTTGGCCTTTCGGCAGGCGATGCAGGTGCCGCAGGAAATATAGGGATTCACAACGACGGGCGCGCCGGCCGAAAGCGCGCTCTTGCCCGGATCGACGACCGTCGCCGAGACCTCGTGGCCCATGATGCGGGGATAGTCGAGGAACGGGTGCTTGCCCTCGAAGATGTGGTAATCGGTGCCGCAGATGCCGACATGGCTGACGGCGAGCCGCACCCAGCCCTCCGGCATCCCGGTCGGGCTCTGCCTTTCGGCCATTTCGAGGCGGCCCGGCTCGCTACAGACGACGGCTTTCATCTCAGCGGCTTCCCCGGCGGCGCAGCTGGTCGAAATAGACGATGACGATGATCAGAAGGCCGGTGATGATGCGCTGCCAGAACGAGTTCACGTTGAGCAGGTTCGCGCCGTTGTTGATCGTCGCGAGGATGAAGGCGCCGAGCAACGGGCCGTGCACGGAGCCGACCGCGCCGAACAGGCTGGTGCCGCCGATGACCGAGGAGGCGATGGCCTGCAGCTCCCAGCCTTCCGCCTGCGTGGCATTGCCGATGCCGATGCGCGAGGCGAGCAGCAGGCCGACAAAGGCCGCGCAGGTGGCCGAGAGGATATAGGCAAGGTAGATCGTGCGATCGACATTGACGCCGGAAAGCCGCGCCGCCTCCTTGTTCGAGCCGACTGCGAAGAGATAGCGGCCGAAGCGGCTGAGATGCAGGAAGACGAAGGCCGGGATCGCCACCAGAACGACCATCCAGAACAGGCTCGGCACGCCAAGGAAGTCGGCGCGCGAGAAGTTCGTGAAGCCTTCGTGGCTGATCGAGATGGTCGAGCCGTTCGTCAGCAGCAGGCCGATGCCGCGCAGCGAGGTGAGCGTCGCCAGCGTGATGATGAAGGGCGGCAGGCCCATATGCACGATGCCGAAGCCGTGGAAGGCGCCGATGGCGACGCCGATCAGCAGCGTCAGCACGATGGCGAGCCAGAGCGGCACGCCCGCCTGCAGCAGCCAGGCGACGATGACGCTGGTGAAGCCGACGATGGCCCCGACGGACAGGTCGATGCCGGCCGTGATGATCACGAAGGTCTGGCCGACCGCTAGGATCGCCGTCATCGCGCCCTGGCGCAGCAGGTTGCTGATATTGTTCGGCGTCCAGAAGGCATGGGTCGCAAGGCCCAGCGCCAGCCAGAGCGCCAGGAGCAGCCCGAGCAGCGTCAGGCCGAGCAGGATGTTCGTGCCCTTCTTCGGCGCCGGTGCGCTTTCCGTCGTCGTCTCCACGCTCATGGTCTTCTCCTTCTTTCGCGCGGCTCTTCAGATGCCGATGGCCTGGGTCAGGACGTCTTCATGGCTTGCCGCCCGGTGGTCGTGGCTGGCGACGAGCCGTCCGCCGCGGAAGACGTGCAGCCGGTCGGCCAGCTCATAGACTTCCGGCAGGTAGGACGAGATGAGGATGATGCCGGCGCCGCCCTTCAGGAGCTCGCCGAACAGGCGGTAGATTTCCGCCTTGGTGCCGACATCGACGCCGACCGTCGGCTCATCGAAGATGAAGAGCCGTGCGCCATGGCTCAGCCACTTGCCGATGACGATCTTCTGCTGGTTGCCGCCGGACATGGCGGAGGCCAGCACCCGGCGCGACGGCGTCTTGATGCGGAGGTCGCGGATCTGCCGGTCGGCGTTTTTCGCCTCGTCGCCCTTGCGGATCACCAGGCCCGAACTCAGCCGCTCCAGGACCGGCAGGTTGATGTTGAGCCCGATGGGCAGGTTGAGGCAGAGGCCCTGGTCGCGGCGGCTTTCCGGCGCGAGCGCGATGCCGAGGCCCATCGCGGTGCGCTCATTGCGGATATCGACCTTCCTGCCGTCCCAGAAGATTTCGCCCGACGTCAGCGGCTGGCGGCCGTAGAGGCCGAGCGCGAATTCACTGCGGCCGGCGCCGATGAGGCCGTAGAGACCGACGATCTCGCCGGCGCGCACCGTCATCGAGACATCCGTGAAACCTGGCCCCGACAGGCCCCGCGTCTCCAGGATGACGGCGCCGGCCGGCACCTTTTCCTTGTGGTAGATCTGCTCGATCGAGCGGTTGATCATCAGCGCGATCAGCTCGTTCTCGTTTGTCGCGCCGATGAGGCGGGTGCCGACATGAGCGCCGTCGCGCAGGACCGAGACGCGGTCGGCCAGCTCGAAGACCTCTTCCATGCGGTGGCTGATATAGACGATGGTGACGCCCTGATCGCGTAGCCGGCGAATGAGCCGGAAGAGTTGGGCGGATTCCTGGCGCGTGAGGTAGGCGGTCGGCTCGTCGAAGATGAGGAAGCGGATGCCGCGCATGGCCGCCTTGGCCGTCGCGACGAGCTGCTGCTGGCCGATGGTGAGGCTGCCGAGCATCGCAGCGGCGGGAAGCTGGAAGCCGAGATCGTCAAGCACGGCCTGCGCGGCGCGCTGCATGGCGACCTTGCGCATCAGGCCGTAGCGGTTCATCTCGTCGCCGAGGAACATGTTCGCCGCCACCGAGAGATGCGGGCACAGCACGACCTCCTGGTGCACGGCGTTGATGCCGCGGGAAATCGCCTCGTTGGGCGTGGCGAGCTGGACCGGCTTGCCGCACCAGAACACCTCGCCGGCGGTGCGGCGGATGACGCCGGTCAGAAGCTTGATCAGGGTGGATTTGCCCGCGCCGTTCTCGCCGACGATGGCGTGGATCTCGCCGGCAAGGAAGGTGATCGTCGCCGGCTTCAGCGCCTCGACGAGGCCGTATTTCTTCTGGAGCCCGCGCAATTCGAGGATGGGCGCGCCGGGCGGCACCGCGTCGGATTCGGCAAGCTTCGCCTCGTCTTCATGCCGATGGCTCAGCGCTTCCAGGCTGCTCATCGTTCTGTCCTCCGTGGCTCAGGCGCAAAGCGTGCCGCCCGGATCATGCGGGTCCGGGCGGGTCATGGTCAAACGATCAGATTTTCGGGTTCAGCAGCGCGTCGATCTTCGGATCGGCCATGTTGTCCTTGGTCACGAGATTGGCGCCGGTATCGACGAAGGCCTCGACCTTTTCGCCCTTGGAGACCGCGAGCGCCGTCTTCACGCCGTCATAACCCATGCGGTACGGGTCCTGCACGACGAGACCGGCGAGCACGCCTTCCTTGAGGAAGCCGACGGTCTTCTCGTCGCTGTCGAAACCGATGACCTTGATCTTGTCGCCAAGCTTGTTCTCGGCGATCGCCTGGCCGACGCCCTGCGCCATGATGAGGTTGGAGGCGAAGACGCCGACAAGGTTGGGATTGGCGGTGATGAGGTCGGTCATCATGTTGAGGCCGGTGGTGGCCTGGCCGTCCGCATATTTGTCCGCGACCACCGTGAAGCCCGGATATTTCGTCTTGATCTGATCCAGGAAGCCTTCGCGGCGCTGGTCGAGTGAGCCGACGCCCGGCAGGCTGGTGATGATGGCGATCTCGCCCTCTTCCTTGCCGGTCGCCGCCTTGATGGCGGCGGCAAGGCCGTCGGCCGCGATGCGGCCGCCCTGCACGTTGTCGGTCGTCAGGAACGAGGTGAAGGCCTTGGAATCGGCCGCCGAGTCGATGCCGATGATCGGCACGGACTTGGCCGCTTCGTCGACCGGCTTGCCGAGCGCCTTGAACTCCGTCGGCGAGATGACGACGGCGGCCGGGCTGCCGGCAACGGCGTTTTCGAGAATGCTGATCTGGCCGTTGATGTCGGATTCCGACTGCGCGCCGAGTTCCGGCACGTTGACGCCGAGATCCTTGCCGGCGGCGCGCGCGCCGGCCAGAACGATCTGCCAGTAGAAGGACGTCGTGTCCTTGACGATGATGGGGATGGTGACGTCCTGCGCGAGGGACGCGCCGGGGGTCATGGTGGCGAGGACGGCGGCACAGCCAAGCGCCGTGAAGGCGCGGCGAGACAGAAGCGATCTTACAATGCTCATCTGGATTCTCCTCTCTGGTGCTCCCTGTCCTCCTTGCCGGATCGTGCCGCAGGAAGCGGACGGGACGATCCTTATCGATAAAAGACATTCAATGCGGCAAGCTTCGTGCGGCCCTGCCAAAGGGCGGGCGTTGACGGCCGGATGCTAGGCCCGGAAGACCTCATGCGGGTGCAGCACACCCTTCTTCAAGACAAGATTGCCATAGAGGCGGAATTCGGTGGTTGCGACGATGCAGGCGGCCTTCCTGGCCATTTCGTAAAAGGCGAAGCGTTCGACCGCGTGGACCGTGAAATCGCCGGCCAGACGATGAACAAGCGCCTGGAAGGTCACGCAGATCTTCGGCACCGCCGCGGGATCTCCGACGACTTCCATGCGCCAGGCGGCTTGCGGCACGAAGGTATCGAGTGGCATATGCGAAAGGATCGCCTCGGCCATCGAGACCGCATCCACGCCGTCCGCCCGGATGACCTTCGGGCCGAGGAGGCCCGCCGGAAAATTGGCGTCCGCGATGACGATGTCGTCGCCATGACCCATGGTCCGCATCGCATGCAGGAGATCGGGACCGAGCAGGGGATGAATGCCTTTCAACATGGTCCGATCCTTTCCGGCCGCTATTGCCTGACGGCGTCAAGCCCGAGCGCTGGCGCCACCAGCGTATAGGGCTCAAAAGCCGGATAAATATCGTTCGGCAGCGCCATCCGGGCGAGCGCCATGTTGCGGCGCAGGCTCTCCGGCCGCGCCGTTCCCAGCAGCACCGAGGCGACGGCGGGATGCTGCAGCGGGAAGTGCAGAGCGGGCGCCGCCAGCGGCACGCCGTTCCTTTCCGCTATCTCCATCATCGCACCGACCTTGCCGGCGACCTCCGGCGTTGCAGGCATGTAGTCGAAATGCGAGCCCTCGACCGGCCCGGTCGCAAGGATGCCCGAATTGAAGACGCCGCCGACGACCAGCGACGTGCCCTTCGTCTCGCAAAGCGGCAGCAGTTCCTTCACGGCGGAGCGATCCAGCAGCGTGTAGCGGCCGGCAAGCAGGATGCAGTCGATGTCGGCCTCGCGCATCACGTCAAGGCAGACCGGCACCTCGTTCACGCCGAGCCCGTAAGCCTTGATCGTGCCTGACGACTTGAGTTCGGCAAGCGCCTTCAAGCCGGATTCGAACAATTGGCGGAGGTAGACGGCATTGCGCTCCGCACCATGGGTGTAGACGCCGATATCGTGCACATAGAGGATGTCGATCCGGTTCAGCCCGAGCCGGGCATAGCTCTGCTCGACGCAGCGCATGATGCCGTCATAGCTGTAGTCGTAGCGGGCATCGAAGGGCAGCGGATCGACGAAGCCGTAATCGGGAACCTTGTCGTCGGGCACCGGCATCATCACCCGCCCGACCTTCGTGGACAGCACATAGCTGCCCTTCGGCCTGTCACCCAGGAAATCGCCGACCGTGCGCTCCGCCCGGCCGAAACCGTACCAGGGCGCGGTGTCGAAGTAGCGCAGGCCCTCGTCCCAGGCGGCCTGAAGCGTCGCCATGGCGACATCGCGCGGGCAGGCCCGGTAGAGGCCGCCGAGCGGGGCCGTGCCGAAACTGTACTCGGTCACGGCGAGGTCCGTCCTGCCGATCGTCCGCGTCTTCATCGCTCCTCCGCGCCTGACTTCCTCGCGCTCCCAATTTGTCTTTTATCGACAATAGACAGATCGGCGTCAATGGCTATTATGCAAAAAGGTGGAAGCGGGCATGCGGCCGGTTGGCTGGTCATTTACCCGGCCAGACCGTAAGGCACCGCGAAACACAACAACCGGCGGTATTCATGGCCAAGCAAAACACCGTCTTCAAGGACGCCTTCAATCGCTGCGTCAAGCTGCTGGAGCAGACGGCGAGCCTGCCGTCCGAGCCGGAACTCGGCGCGACGCTCGGCGTCAGCCGCACCACCGTGCGGGCGATCCTGACCCGGCTCGAGGACGTCGGGCTGATCGCCTGGGAGAAGCGGCGCAAGATCGTGCTGCGCCAGCCCGTCGCCGCCGACTACTTTCCGACGGAGGAGACGGATTCGCTCTCCGAGATCATCGAACGCAGCTTCATGCGCCGGATTCTCGACGGCGGCGCCCAGCCGGGCATGCAGATCAACGAGCTGGAGCTCGCCCGCGAGATCGGCATCGGCACGACGAGCGTGCGCGAATTCCTGATCCGCTTCAGCCGCTTCGGGCTCATCGAGAAGCGGCCGAACAGCCATTGGGTGCTGAAGGGTTTCACGCGCGAGTTCGCGCTGGAACTGACGGAGGTGCGCGAAATGTTCGAGCTGCGCTCGGCCGCCGCCTTCGCGCATCTGCCGGAGGATCATCCGGCCTGGCGGGAACTCGACGCGATCGAGGCGGTGCACCACGCCATTCTTGCCGATATCGACAATCGTTACCTGGATTTCTCCGAACTGGACGAACGCTTTCACCTGCTGGTGCACCGCGCCTCGAAGAACCGCTTCATCGTGGATTTCTACGACGTCATCGCCATCGTCTTCCACTATCACTACCAGTGGAACAAGACGAATGCGCGCGCACGCAACGCGCGGGCGCTGGAAGAGCATCTCGCCTATATCGCGGCGCTGCGTTCCCGTGACCGGGACGAAATCGAACATGCCTGCCGGCAGCACCTGAAATCCGCCCGCGAAACCCTGCTGCAATCCATCAACTGACGAGGACGCCATGGCGACGCCCATCCTGCAATTCGGAACCAGCCGCTTCCTGCAGGCCCATGCGGACCTTTTCGTCAGCGAGGCGCTGGAACGGGGCGAGGCGCTCGGCCGCATCACCATCATCCAGACCACCGGGTCGCCGGAACGCGCCGGCCGGCTGGCCGCCTTCGCGGTCCCCGGCGGCTATCCGGTGATCATCCGCGGTCGCCAGGATGGCCGGGATATCGAGCGGGAGCAAAAGATCACCAGTGTCGCGCGCGCACTTTCCACGGCAACCGACTGGGACGCGGTGAAACGGGTTTTCAGCGAGGAGGCCGAAGTCGTCCTGTCGAATACGGGCGATACCGGCTACAAGGTGGAAACGGGTGATTGCGCCGGTCCGGTGCCGGCGTCCTTTCCCGGCAAGCTGCTTGCGCTTCTCCACGATCGATTTCAGGCGAACCGCCGCGGGCTGACCGTGCTGCCCTGCGAACTCGTTTCGCGGAACGGCGAGGTCTTGAAGAAACTGATCCTCGACCTTCAGGCCGATCGTTACCCGGAGTCTGACTTCAGGGATTGGCTGTCAAGGGATGTGGTCTGGGCAAACACATTGGTGGACCGGATCGTTTCCGAACCCATCGAACCGGCCGGCGCAGTGGCGGAACCCTATGCGCTCTGGGCGATCGAACAGCAGCCGGGCCTGACGATGCCGTGCAGGCACCCGGCCATTCTCCTTGTCGATGACCTGACGCCCTATGAGAAGCTCAAGCTGCATATCCTCAATCTCGGCCATACGGTGCTGGCGGATATCTGGATGAAGGAGAACCGGCCGGCGAGCGAGACGGTGAAGGCGATGTTGCGTGACGGCGACGTCCGGCAGCGGCTGCTTTCGATCTATCGCGACGAGGTCGTTCCCGGTTTTGCGGCTAAAGGTTTGGCGAAAGAGGCTGAAGCCTATGTCGCCGCAACGCTTGAGCGCTTCGACAATCCTTTCCTCGAGCATCGCCTGCGCGACATCGCCAACCATCACGCCGAAAAGCTGGTTCGCCGCATCGTGGACTTCCACGCATGGACGCCGGACGTGCCGATGCCGGTGCTTCTGGATATCGCCAGCGGTCAGTAACCGCCACCGCTTTTCGCCATCTCTTCGCCAAGGAAGCGGCGGCGCAGATTGTCCACCGCCGATACGAGGCAGTTGACGTCGGTGCCGATCGCCATGAAGTCCGCGCCGAGATCGCGGTAGACCTCGGCCTGCGGCAGCGAGACGGTCATGATGCCGCGAGCCTTGCCGTGCGCCCTTGTGCGCTCGAAGATGTGGGTGACGGCTTCCAGAACCTCCGGCGCGCCGGGATTGCCGAGATGGCCCATGTCGGCGGCGAGGTCCGACGGGCCGATGAAGATACCGTCGACGCCCTCGACGGCGGCGATCTCGTCGACCGCCGCAAGGCCCGCCCGGTTCTCCACCTGCACGATCAGGCAGATTTCGTCATTGGCGGTCGTGATGTAATCAGGCGTGCGGTTGAAATCGCTCGCCCGGCCGAGGCCGGCACCCACGCCGCGGATGCCGTGCGGCGGATAGCGCAGGGCGCGCACCAGCGCCTGCGCCTCTGCCGCCGATTGGACCATCGGGATCAGGAAGGTCTGGGCGCCCTGGTCGAGCAGCTGCTTGAGAATCCAGGCCTCGCCCATCGGCGGGCGCACCATGGCATGGGTTTGCGAATGGCGCAGCGCCCCGATCTGCGCGCTGATCAGCGGCATATCGTTCGGGCCGTGCTCGCCGTCGATCAGCAGCCAGTCATAGCCGCTGGTGGAGAGGATTTCCGTCGCATAGGCACTACCGAGCGCCGCCCACAGGCCGAGCTGGAAACGGCCCTCGCGAAGTGCGGCCTTGAAGGTGTTTTTCGGTGCTGCCACGATCTTTCCTCTTCCGCAAAAAGACATCCGGCCGGACGATGCCGGCCGGATCTTATGAGTCACTGCGCTCAGGCGATGCCGCCGAGGCAGACATATTTGATCTCGGTGAATTCCTCGATGCCGTAGCGCGAGCCCTCGCGGCCGAGGCCGGAGAGTTTTACGCCGCCGAAGGGTGCTTCAGCCGTCGAGATGAGACCCGTATTGACGCCGACCATGCCGTATTCCAGCGCCTCGGCGACGCGGAAGACCCGCGACAGCTCCTTGGCGTAGAAATAGGAGGCAAGACCGAACTCCGTGTCGTTGGCCTGGGCGATGACGTCGTCCTCGTCCTTGAAGCGGAAGAGCGGGGCGACGGGGCCGAACGTCTCTTCCCGGGCGACGGCCATGTCGGGCGTGACGTCGGCAATAACGGTCGCCTCGTAGAAGGTGCCGCCGAGCGCATGGCGCTTTCCGCCCTGTACGACGCGGCCACCTTTTTTCAGCGCGTCGGAAACGTGCTCCTCCACCTTTTCCAGCGCCGCCGTGTCGATCAGCGGGCCGAGGATGACGCCTTCGTCGAACCCGTTGCCGGTCTTCAGCTTGCCGACGGCGGCGGCGAGCTTTTCCGAGAAGGCGTCATAGACGCCTTCCTGCACGTAGAGCCGGTTGGCGCACACGCAGGTCTGGCCGTTGTTGCGGAACTTCGCGATCAGCGCGCCTTCGACGGCGGCGTCGAGATCTGCATCGTCGAAGACGATGAAGGGCGCATTGCCGCCCAGCTCCAGACCGAGCTTCTTGATGGTCGGCGCGCACTGCTTGTAGAGCTCGGCGCCGATTTCCGTCGAGCCGGTGAAGGTGAGCTTGCGCACGGTCGGGTTGGCGGTCATTTCCGCGCCGATCTCGCGGGCCGAGCCGGTGATGACCGAGAAGAGGCCGGCGGGCAGGCCGGCTCGCTCGGCGAGGATGGCTATGGCGATCGCCGAGAAGGGCGTCTGCGAGGCGGGCTTCAGCACCATGGCGCAACCGGCGGCGAAGGCGGGGCCGGCCTTGCGGGTGATCATGGCGTTGGGGAAGTTCCAGGGCGTGATGGCCGCGACGACGCCGATCGGCTGCTTCATCACGAGGATGCGCTTGTCCTTCTGGTGGCCGGGCACGATGTCGCCGTAGAGGCGGCGGGCTTCTTCGGCGAACCATTCGACAAAGCTGGCGCCGTAGACGATCTCGCCGGTGGCTTCGGCCAGCGGCTTGCCCTGTTCCATGGTCAGGATGCGGCCGAGATCGTCCTTGTTCTCGATCATCAGCTCGAACCACTTGCGCAGCACGGCCGAGCGTTCCTTGGCGGTGCGGGCGGCCCAGCCCTTCTGGGCCTCGGCGGCCGCATCGATCGCTTCCCTGGTTTCCTTGGCGCCGAGCTTCGGGACATGGCCGACGAGCTCGCCCGTCGCCGGGTTCTTCACGGCAATGCCGCTGGCGTCAGCTTCGATCCAGCGCGTGCCGACAAGGGCTGCCTGGCGGAGCAGGCTCGGGTCTTTGAGGCTCATCGATATCTCCCATTTTCGCGATGCCGTGTGATGTGTCGCAAGGGTTATATTGCGTCAGCCACCCGTTCGACAATGCGACAGAGCGGCGATTTTACCGCTTCGCCGCGCGGGCCGGCGGGTCTAAGGTCGCCGCGCAGACATGACATGCGAGGCTTGCAATGACCCACCCCACCGGCCGCTCGGCGGACCACGCCATCGACCCCATTTTCCTCGACCGCTGGTCGCCCCGCGCCTTCACCGGCGAGGCGATGCCGCAGGACACGCTGCTGTCGCTGTTCGAAGCGGCGCGCTGGGCGCCCTCGGCCGGCAACGGCCAGCCCTGGCGCTTCATCTACGGCCATCGCGGCACTGTGGCCTTCGACACGATCTACAACACGCTGGACGAGGGCAACCGCCGCTGGGCCGACAAGGCTTCCGTACTTGCCGTCATCGTCTCGCAGACCCACCGCAAAAACGCCGACGGCGAGATGCGGCCCATCTATACCCACGCCTTCGATACCGGCGCGGCCTGGGCCTATCTTGCCCTGCAGGCGACGCGTGCCGGCTACCACGCCCACGGCATGGGCGGCATCGATCGCGCGAAGGCGATGGAAGTCCTCGGCATTCCCGACGGGTTTCGCGTCGAGGCCGGTCTTGCCATCGGCAAGATCGCGCCGAAGGAGACGCTGCCGGAAGACCTCATGAAGCGCGAGGTGCCGAGCACGCGCAAGCCGGTGGACGAGTTCATCTCGGAGGGGCGGTTCGTCTCCTGACGACCCCTGAAACCAAAGAGCCGCCTTTCGGCGGCTCTCTTCGTCAGATGTCGAGATTGGCGACGCTGAGCGCGTTTTCCTGGATGAAGTCGCGGCGCGGCTCCACCTCGTCGCCCATCAGGCGGGCGAAAAGGCCGTCGGCGTCCGTCGCGTCCGTCACCTTCACCTGCAGCAGCGAGCGGACGTTCGGATCGAGCGTCGTTTCCCAGAGCTGCTCGGCGTTCATTTCGCCAAGGCCCTTGTAGCGCTGCATGGACAGGCCCTTGCGGCCGGCCGCGAACACGGCATCGAGCAGCGCGCGCGGACCGGTGATTTCGATCTGGCCGTCCTTTCGGCGCAGCACCGGCGGCACCGAATAGGTTTCCTTGAAGCGGGCCGAGAGCTGATCGATATGGCGCGCGTCGGACGAGCCGATCAGCGCCATGTCGACATGGGCGAATTCCTTGACGCCGCGCACCATGCGCTCGAAGCGCAGGCCGCCATCCGTCGCGACCGAGCCTTCCCAGCCGCGCTCCGTCTCCTCGGCGATGAGATCGAGGCGGCGCGCGACCTCCTCGGCCTTGGCGGCGAAGGCCTCGCGGTCGTGGCTGAGTTCGAGGTTCAGCGCGCCCGTGATCGCCGCCTGCTCGATGATCGAGCGGTTGTAGCGCGAATGCAGGCCGTCGAGCAGCGTGCGCAGGCGCAGCGCATCCTGGATCAGCTCGAGAATGTCCTGGCCGACGCGAACCTCGCCCGAGCCCAGCTCCAGCGCCGCATCGTCCAGGCCGGAGCCGATCAGGTAGTCTTCCAGCGCCTTCTCGTTCTTCAGGTACTGGCTCGATTTGCCGCGCGCCACCTTATAGAGCGGCGGCTGGGCGATGTAGAGATGGCCACGCTCGATCAGCTCCGGCATCTGCCGGAAGAAGAAGGTGAGCAGCAGGGTACGGATATGCGCGCCGTCGACGTCGGCGTCCGTCATGATGATGATCTTGTGGTAGCGCAACTTGTCGGCGTTGAACTCGTCCTTGCCGATCGAGGTGCCGAGCGCGGTGATCAGCGTGCCGATCTCCTGGCTGGACAGCATCTTGTCGAAGCGCGCGCGCTCGACGTTGAGGATCTTTCCGCGCAAGGGAAGGATTGCCTGGTTCTCGCGCGAACGGCCCTGCTTGGCCGAACCGCCGGCCGAATCACCCTCGACGAGGAAGACCTCCGATTTAGCCGGGTCACGCTCGGAGCAATCGGCCAGCTTGCCGGGCAGCGAGGAAATGTCGAGCGCGCCCTTGCGCCGTGTCAGTTCGCGCGCCTTGCGCGCCGCCTCGCGGGCCGCTGCGGCCTCCACGACCTTGCCGATGAGGGTCTTCGCATCGGCCGGGTGCTCTTCCATCCAGGTGTTGAGCGCTTCGTTGACGAGGCTTTCGACCACCGGACGCACTTCCGAGGAGACCAGCTTGTCCTTGGTCTGCGAGGAGAATTTCGGGTCGGGAACCTTGACCGAGAGAACGGCGGTCAGGCCTTCGCGGCAGTCGTCGCCCGTCAGCGTGACCTTCTCCTTCTTCATGATGCCGGAGCTTTCGGCATAGGAGACGACCTGGCGGGTCAGCGCGCCGCGGAAGCCGGCCATATGCGTGCCGCCGTCGCGCTGTGGGATGTTGTTGGTGAAGCACAGCACGTTCTCGTGGTAGCTGTCGTTCCACCACATGGCGACTTCGACCGTGATGCCGTCCTTCTCGCCGCGGATGGCGATCGGCTTGTCGACCAGCGGCTTCTTGGCGCGGTCGAGATAGGTGACGAAGGCCTCGAGGCCGCCCTCATACATCAGCTCGTCCTGCTTGACGTCCGAATGGCGGCGGTCGGTGAGGAGGATGCGCACGCCCGAATTGAGGAAGGCCAGCTCGCGAAGGCGGTGCTCCAGCGTCGAATAGACGAATTCGATGTTGGAGAAGGTTTCCGGCGAGGGCAGGAAGGTCACTTCCGTGCCGGTCTCCTCGCCGCAGTCGCCCGTCACAGTCAGCGGGCCATCGGCGACGCCATGGGTGAAGCTCATCTCGTGGATCTTGCCGACGCGGCGGATCTTCAGCTTGAGCGAGACGGAAAGCGCGTTCACCACCGAAACGCCCACGCCGTGCAGGCCGCCCGAGACCTTGTAAGAATTCTGGTCGAATTTGCCGCCGGCGTGGAGCTGGGTCATGATGACCTCGGCCGCCGAGACGCCCTCTTCCTTGTGGATGTCGGTCGGGATGCCGCGGCCGTTGTCGGTCACCGTCACGGAGCCGTCGGCGTTGAGCGTCACCGTCACGATGTCGGCATGGCCGGCCAGCGCCTCGTCGATCGCGTTGTCGACGACCTCGTAGACCATGTGGTGCAGGCCCGAACCGTCATCGGTATCGCCGATATACATGCCCGGGCGCTTGCGCACCGCATCAAGCCCTTTGAGGACCTTGATCGAATCTGCGCCATACTCGGCCGGGCCGTTTTCGGTCTCGGGTGTCTCAGTCATACAAAAGTCTTTCCAGAGTTTTCGCGGCAGGCTGGGAAAGCGGGGCGAATCACGGCTTTCCGGATTCCTTGAATATAGGGATTTTGCCCTGAAGTTCCAAACCAGAGAGCCCGCAAACACGGCAGAATTCAGGGGATCAACCGGGTTTTACCCGGGAATTGCATGCTTTTTCGAGGATGCCGGCAAGCCGGCGCACCGTCTCGGGCGGCAGGTTGCGAATTTCGGCCGAGAGGCGGTTGGCAAAGGCCGTATATTCCGGCGGCAGGCCGGCGGTATCCACCACGATGCGCGGGTCGGAAATCTCCGCGATGCGGAAGAGTTCCTCGGCCTCGTCCCAGATGACGTTGAAGTAGCCGGCGACGCGCTGGAGGAAATCGAAGCTCGGCATGCCGCGCTTTCCATGCTCCAGCGCCGAGAGGTAGGCGGGGCTGACGCCGAGCGCCGCGGCCATCTCCTTCTGCGAGACACCCTTGCGGTCGCGCAGGTGCCGGACGGCCTTGCCGAAGGGTGTCGTCACGACCGGTCTCCCGGCTGGCGGGCGAGGCGGACGTAAAGCGCGCCCTCCCCGCCATGATTGCGCGCCGCCGGCTCGTAGGAGGAGATCAGCGGCCGGAACTCCGGCAGCGAGAACCAAAGCGGCACCGCCCGCTTCAGCGCGCCATCGCTGCCGAGCGAGGTGCCCTTGCCGGTGATGACGAGCACATGGCGCAGCCCCCGTTCATGCGCCTTGATGAGAAAGCCGAGCAGGAAGC
This sequence comes from Shinella zoogloeoides, assembly GCF_030733845.1. Lineage (NCBI taxonomy): Bacteria > Pseudomonadati > Pseudomonadota > Alphaproteobacteria > Hyphomicrobiales > Rhizobiaceae > Shinella > Shinella zoogloeoides. The sequence continues at coordinate 3,632,791 of NZ_CP132311.1, read as the reverse complement.
CGTGCGCCTCGCTCTGGATCATGCCATGCAGGTCGATGCGCGCCTCGAGCGCCAGGCGCCCCTTGGCGATCTTGCGCTTGACGGGACGCTCCAGCGGGTAATGGCGGGTCTCCCTGCCGCGGCCGAGGGTAAGCGCGATGTCTTCAACGGGCTTGCCGGGCTTCGCCTTCTTCGGCGCCGCCTCGGGCGGTTTCGGCTGCGCGATCTCTTCGGCGAAAACGGCCTCGAACTCGGTCAGGGCGTCGAGCCTGCCGGGCAGCGCCCGCGTGCTGCGCGCCACCTTGCCCCAGAGGATGCGGTCCTCGCTGGAGAGCGTCTTATCCTTCGGCATGGAGGTAGCGCTCCGCCGCCGCGCGGGGGACGAGGATGTGGAAGGTGGCGACATTGCGCACATGGCCCGCCAGCGCCCCCGCCGCATCGCCGGATCCGGTGAAGATATCGCCGCGCGCGGGGCCGACGATGGCCGTGCCGGTATCGAGCGCCAGCATCAGCCGACGGAAGGGTTTTCCGCCGTCCATGTGGGTGAGGCTGCCGCTCGCAATAAAGAAGGGCAGGCCGAAGGTGTGGATCGTCCGGTCGACCGCCAGCGAGCGACCGGCGACCAGCGGCACCTTGGCGGCGGCGATCGGGCCGAGCGAGGGATCATCGACCGTCGCTTCCTTGAAGAAGATGAAGGAGCGGTTGTGCCAGAGCACTTCGTCCACCTGGTCTTCATGCCGGGCCAGCCAGTCGCGGATCGAGGCCATGGAGACGGTTGCGGCATCGATCGCACCGCGGTCGATCAGCAGCTTGCCGATCGGCGAGAAGGGATGCCCGGATTTTGCGGCATAGGTAATGCGCTTCATCGATCCGTCGGGATAGACCAGCCGGGCCGCGCCCTGGATATGGGCGAAGAACACGTCGACCTTCGAGCGCGCATAGGCGATCTCCAGCCCGCGGCCGGCGAGATAGCCCCGTTCGATCTCGCCGCGGTCGGGATGCTCGACGACCGCGCCGTCCTTCTGCAGCCCGAAGGCGTAGCCCTCTGGAAAACCGGCGGGGCGGTTGGCGTCGTCGATGTCGACCAGACCCTTCGGCCGGCGGTAGAAGGCAAAGCGATAGTCCGCATCCGGCTCGGCCTTCACGGCCACTTCCGGCTCGTAGAATGCCGTGACGAAACCGGGGGAGCCATCCGCCTTCTCGATGCGGAAGGGCACGCAATGCGTCTCGAAGAAAGCGCGCACCGCGGCCGCGCCTTCGGGTTTTTCCTCTTCCGCCGCATCCAGAAGCGTCAAAAGCTCGCCGGCGGTGATGCCGAGCGAGCCTGTCTTGTAGGGTTTGACGGTGCGGATGTGATCGCGACAGCGGCACATCGCCGCCATCAGGGGTGTCGGATCATCCTCCTCCCAGCCGGCAAGGGCCGAAAACCGGGCCGGAACCAGGCGGTAATCCATGGGCTTGCCTCGCTCAGCCTTCCGATTCGGTGGCGATCAGCTTCCAGTTCGGATCGCGCGAGCGGATGTCGCGGGCGAAGGTCCAGAGGTCGTTGACCTCGGCCACCGTATCCGCATCGCCATCGACCAGCGCGCCGGCCTTGTCATAGGTGGCGGAGATCAGCTGGCTGACGATGCGCACCGTCACGTTCGCTTCGCTGTCCTTGACCTCGGCGCCGACGATATCGGCCTTCTCGATGCCGACGAAGCTGGAACGGACGACCTCGCCCTTGCTCTCGCGTTCGGAGATGGCCGCGTCAAAACCCTCGTAGACCTCCCGGGAGAGGAGGTTCTTCAGCGTCTTGCGGTCGCCATCGGCAAAGGCGACGACGATCATCTCGTAGGCCATGCGGGCGCCGTTGACGAATTCCTTCGGGTTGAAGGACGCGTCGACCTTGGCGACCGTGCGCAGCTGATCGTTGAGGGGCGTTCCCGGCGCGGCGAAGCTGTCGATGGCGGCGTAGGGATTTTCGTCCTCATCGGTGCCGTCGCGCCGCGGCAGCGTCACGACCTTGCCGCGGTCGGCCGAATCGACCTCGCCTGCGGCTTCCCGCTTGGAATAGGGATCGAACGGCGGACGCTCGCTGCCGGTGCGCCGGCCAAGCACACTGCGCAATTGCAGGAAGATGACCACCGCAGCCACAAGGAAGAAAATCGTTACAAAGTCGAATGAGCCCATTATCGATCCGCTGCCGGTTTCTGTTTTTTGTTCCTTTCCCATATAGTCCGCAAAGACGCATCATTCAAATGGCGATGACGTGAATGCGGCGAAGATGCGCGGAACCGTCGCCGGAGGTCTCCGCCCGCCAGAATCCGTTCGACAGAGAAAACCATGCCCAGACTCCTTATCCCCCTCTTCGTCCTGCTGCTGCCGCTGGCGGAAATCGCCTGTTTCATCCTCGTCGGGCGGCGGATCGGCCTGCTGCCCACGCTGTCGCTGGTCGTGCTTTCGGCCATCGCCGGTATCGTGCTGATGCGCATCCAGGGTTTCGGCGTGCTTGCCCGGCTGCGGCAATCGGGCGAGACGGGCCGCGCGCCCGGCAAGGAACTGCTCGACGCGGCGATGATCCTCATTGCGGGCATCCTGCTGCTCATTCCCGGCTTCCTGACCGATATCCTCGGCCTTGCGCTGTTTTTGCCGCCCGTCCGCTCTTTTCTCTGGAACCGGCTGATGCGCAACGTCGTTGTGGTCGATATCGGCGGAATGCGCCCCGGCGGCCGGCCCGAGACCGGCCCGCAGCGCACGATCGACCTCGACGAAGACGACTTCCATCGCGACGGCCGGGCCTGAGGGCCCAGGGTTGTAAGGCTTCTGCCGAAATGTTAGATGGCCTGACTTTTCCAAGTCCCCGAGGATAACAGCATGACCGATGCAGCAACCGAGAACAACGCCGCGAGCCCTTCGCTCAATATTCTGGCGCAGTACGTGAAGGACTTCTCCTTCGAAAATCCGGGTGCGCCGCGGTCGCTGCAGGCCCGCGACAAGGCGCCGGCGATCAATATCAGCGTCAACGTCAATGCCAATCCGCTCGCCGAGAATGACTTCGACGTCATCCTCTCGCTGAATGCGGAAGCCAAGGACGGCGACAAGGTCCTCTTCAATGCAGAGCTTGCCTATGGCGGCGTCTTCCGCGTCACGGGCTTCCCGCAGGAGCACATGCTGCCGGTCCTCTTCATCGAGTGCCCGCGCCTGCTCTTCCCCTTCGCCCGTCAGATCATCTCCGACGCCACCCGCAACGGCGGCTTCCCGCCGCTGATGATCGACCCGATCGATTTCGCCCAGATGTTTGCCCAGCGCATGGCCGAGGAGCAGGTCAAGGCGAAGGTCCAGGCCAACTGAGGCCTGACAATCTTCCGAATGCAAAATGCCCGGCACGTCGTGACCGGGCATTTTCTTTGGGCGATTTTCAGTGCGCCGGATTCAATCGCCGTATTTCGCCCAGATCGCCTTGCCGCCCATCTTCGCCACCATGGCGGCATGGGCGGCCCGGTCCTCTTCGGACAGCCGGGGGGCAAGCGGTTTCGGCCGCACGCCGAGCGGCAGGATGACTTCGTCCTCCGCCTCGACCAGCGTGTTGCGGCCGCTCTCCGCCGTGCCGAGGCCGAGCGCCGCCTGGCGGCCGCCGATCATCTCGATATAGACTTCGGCGAGCAGTTCGGAGTCGAGGAGCGCGCCGTGTTTCGTGCGGTGCGAATTGTCGATGCCGTAGCGCCGGCACAGCGCATCGAGCGAATTCGGCCCCATCGGATGCTTGCGGCGGGCGAGCGCCAACGTGTCCGTCACCTGATCCGACGCGATCGGCGGCAGGCCGAGGCGGTCGAACTCGGCATTCATGAAGCCCATGTCGAAGTTGGCGTTATGCGCCACCCAGCGGGCATTGCCGAAAAATTCGAGGATCTGGTTCGCCACATCGGCGAAGGGCGGCTTGTCCTTCAGGGACTCATCCGTGATGCCGTGCACGGCCATCGCATCCGGATGGACCTTGCGGTCGCCGGGATTGATATAGAGGTGCAGGACTCGGCCGGTCGGAAAATGGTTGTCCAGCTCCACGCCGCCGATTTCGATGACGCGGTCGAGCTTGTTGTCGAGGCCGGTCGTTTCCGTATCGAAGATGATTTCGCGCATCAGCCGCCCCGTCCCTTCAAGATGTCGATCACCTCTTCCACCTGTTTGCGCGCCGCTTCAAGCCCCTTGCCCGTATCGATGACGAAATCCGCCCGCCGCCGCTTTTCCGCATCAGGCATCTGGCGCGACAGGATGAGCGCGAATTTCTCCTCCGTCATGCCCGGCCGGGCGAGCACCCGCCGCCTTTGCGTCTCGGGATCGCAGGTGACGACGACGACTTTGTCCACCCGCGCCTCGCCGCCCGTCTCGTAGAGCAGCGGGATGTCGAGCAGGACCAGGGCCGAACCGTTCTGCCGCTCCGCATCGAGAAAGGCCATCTCACGCGCCCGCACGAGAGGATGGATGATCGTCTCCAGTTCGCCGAACCGTTCGGGGGACTGGGCGAGGATGGCGGACAGCGCCTTGCGGTCGATGGCGCCGTCCCGCACGGCTTGCGGAAAACGCGCCTTCACCGGCGCCACCGCTTCCCGACGGTAGAGATCGTGCACCGTCGCATCGGCATCGTGAACCGGCACGCCGAGATCATGGAACATGGCGGCCGTCGTCGACTTGCCCGTTCCGATTGATCCGGTAAGGCCGAGCACGATCATCGATGTTTCTCCATGTCCGCGAGAATGAGGTTGCGCAGGTGCGCATCGACGACCGGCCGCGTGCCGAACCATTTTTCAAAACCCGGCGCTGCCTGGTGCAGCAGCATGCCGAGCCCATCGACGGTGGCGAAGCCCTGCTCCGCCGCCTGACGCAGGATCGGCGTGACGAGCGGCACATAAACGATATCGGTTACCACCGCGCCAGCGGCCAGCGGCGAGAAATCGAAATCGGGCGCCGGCTCGCCGTCCATGCCGAGCGACGTCGTGTTGACGAAAAGCCCTGCCCCTTTCGAAACCTCCGCCAGCGCCGCCAGCCCATGGGCATGCACCTTCGGCCCGAAGCGGTCGGCAAGCTCCTGCGCCCGGCCGAGGGTACGGTTCACCACATGGATTTCGCCGACACCGCGGTCACGCACCGCCTGGATGATCGCGCGGCTCGCGCCCCCTGCCCCGAGCACGACGGCGCGATCCGTTTTGTCCCAGCCCGGTGCCGCCGCGTCGAGATTGGCGAGAAAGCCGTAGCCGTCCGTATTGGTGGCGCACAGCGCGCCGTCTTCCAGCCAGAGCGTGTTGGATGCGCCGAGTTCTTCGCTGAGTGCGTCCGGCCGATCGGCGAGCCTGAACGCCGTTTCCTTGTGCGGAATGGTGACATTGCCGCCGATGAAGCCGGATTCGCCGCTTTTCAACCGAGAAATGAAGCCGGCGAAATTCTCAGGGGAAATTTCCTGCCGTGTGTAAGACCCAGCCAATCCAAGTGCTTCCAGCCAGTAGCCATGAATCAGCGGCGAACGGGAATGCTTCACCGGATAGCCGGTGACGAAGGCATGGCGGGCGGATGTTTCACGTGAATCATGCATCGATGGCACCGAGATCGCGAAGTTTAGCCAGCAGCGGCAGCAGCGGCAGGCCGAGAATGGTGAAATAATCGCCGTCTATGCGCTCGAAGAGCTGCACGCCTTCGCCCTCGAGCTGATAGGCGCCGACGCTCGCCAGCACCCGCGTCCCGACGCGCGCCAGATGACGGTCGATGAACTGTTCCGACAGAGGCCGCATCGTCAGGTGGGCGACGGAAACATTGTTCCAGAGCGTCTCGCCATCGCGGACGAGCGCGATGCCGCAGTTCAGCGAATGGGTGCGGCCGGCCATGGCTGTCAGGTGCGCCTTGGCTTCCGCCATGTCGGCCGGCTTGTGAAACACGCGGCCTTCCAGCGAGAGCGTCTGGTCCGAACCGATGACAAGCGCGCCGGGATTGCGGCCGGCAACATTGCGCGCCTTCTCGATCGCCAGCGCTTCAGCGACCTGCTGCGGCGTCGGATTGCCGGCGGCAAGTTCGGTTTCCACCGCGCGCTCGTCGATCTCGGCGGCCTGCGCCCGGAATGGCAATCCCGCATTTTCCATCAGCATGCGACGAAAGGGACTTTGCGAGGCGAGGATCAAGGGCGGCGTCATGGAAATCTCCTGTTCCCTTTCGGGTTAACGGAGCTTGGGACGAAGGGCAACGATGGCGGCGGCCGTTTCCTCGATCGAACGGCGCGTGACATCGATGATCGGCCAGTTGTGACGTGCGCACAGCGCGCGCGCATATTTCAGCTCCTCGGAAATCTGCGCGCGGTCTATATAATCGTCGCCGCGAAAATCCTGCGTCTGCCCAAGCACCCGGTTCTGCCGCACCTGGGCGATCCGGTCGGTCGTCGCGATGAGGCCTACGATGAGAGGCTTGACCGCCGCCGACAGCCGTTCCGGCAGCGGCACGCCGAGCACGATCGGCACATTCGCGGTCTTGATGCCACGATTGGCGAGATAGATGCTGGTCGGCGTCTTGGAGGTGCGGCTGATGCCGACGAGGATGACATGCGCCTCCTCGAGATCGGCCGGCAATTGCCCGTCGTCGTGATCCATCGTGAAGTTCAGGGCGTCGATGCGCGCGAAATATTCCGCGTTCATCGCATGCTGGGCCCCCACCCGGCGACGCGACGGCGCGCCGAGATAGGACTGGAAGAGATCGATGACGGGTTCCAGCACCGAAACGCAGGGCACGCCCATCTCCCGGCAGCGCTGGTCGATGATTTCCGAAAGCTCGCGGTCGACGACCGTATAAAGCACGATGCCCGGCGCGCCGTCGATCGCGTCGAGCACGGGCATGAGCTGCTTGCGATTGCGGACCAGCGGATAGACATGTTCCAGCGCCTGCGAGGACTGGAACTGCGCCGCCGCCGCGCGGCCCGCCGCGATCAGAGTCTCGCCCGTCGAGTCCGAAATCAGGTGCAGATGGAAGTAGTTTCTGGTGCTTTCCACAATATCCTCCGCCCCCTGTTGATGGCCAGGGACAAGTGTGAGCTAAGAACGGCGGGGGGTCGGTGGCAAGAGGATAGATGCCGACTTTTCCACAAATGGCGAACAGCGGGAGGCGAATTCGGCGCGCATGTGGAAAAGACTCATGGACATGGCATAGTGTCGCGCTTGTCCACAGGCCACCCACAGAAAAGGGCTTTTGGCGGTATCGCGAATCCTTTTGATTCCAAACGGGGAATCCGCTTTTCCCGTCTCCTCGAACGAAACGACGCTTTTCGGTTCCGATTTTCCTGCCCGCCCACGGCGCCGCAGGGTTTTTGTGGAAAGGATTTAATCCTTGATAGTCACCGACTCTAAGAAATAGAAACCTTCTTAAAAGAGATTATTTCTTTATTAGGAGAACCCCGTTTTGGCTGCGAAAAACCGGAAGATCGTCGATGTCCTCAACGGCAAGACGGTTTCGCCTCCTCCGATCTGGCTGATGCGTCAGGCTGGACGATACCTGCCGGAATACAGGGCAACGCGCGCAGCGGCCGGAAGTTTCCTCGATCTCTGTTACGCGCCGGACCTTGCAACCGAGGTCACGCTCCAGCCGATCCGCCGCTATGGCTTCGATGCGGCGATCCTGTTTTCCGATATCCTGGTCATTCCCGATGCCTTGAAGCGTAATGTCCGCTTTGAAGAGGGGCATGGACCCCGGATGGACCCGATCGATCCGGATGGCATTCGGGCACTGAAGGGGGACGGCGTCGCAAAACACCTCCAGCCGGTCATAGAGGCGGTCGGGCGCATCCGGCAGGCCCTGCCGGAGGAAACGGCGCTGCTCGGCTTCTGTGGGGCGCCCTGGACGGTTGCCACCTACATGATCGCCGGCCACGGTACGCCGGACCAGGCGCCCGCGCGGCTTTTTGCCTATCGGGAGCCGGAAGCCTTCGCGTATCTGCTCGATGTGCTGGCCGAGCTTTCCGCCGATTACCTCGTGGCACAGATCGATGCCGGCGCCGATGCGGTGCAGATCTTCGATTCTTGGGCAGGTGTGCTCGGGGAGAAGGAATTTGCCGAGTACGCTGTCCGTCCCGTGCGCCGGATTATCCGCTCGGTCAAAGAGCGACGGCCGCAGGCGAAGATCATCGCGTTCGCGAAAGGCGCCGGGCTGCTTTTGAAGAGCTACCGCCAGGAAACCGGCGCGGATGCCATCGGCCTCGACTGGTCTGTGCCGCTCTCCTTTGCCGCCGAGTTGCAGAAGGAAGGGCCGGTGCAGGGCAATCTCGATCCGATGCGGGTGGTCGCCGGCGGTGCGGCGCTCGACGAGGGTATCGATGCCATCCTGCAGGTGCTCGGCAACGGCCCGCTGATCTTCAATCTCGGCCATGGCATCACGCCGCAGGCCGACCCGGAAAACGTCACGCGGCTGGTGGCGCGAGTGCGCGGGGAAAACCGGTGAGCGAGATGCAGACGGGCGAGAGCGCGGGGCGCCGGGCGCGGCGGCGCGCCGCCGTCGCCCTCGCCGTCTTCGCCCTCATCGCGATCCTCCTGGTTCTTTACCCGCCGGATGATCTCTATCTCTGGATCAAGGCGCTCCACATCGTCGCCGTCATCTCCTGGATGGCCGGGCTGCTCTACCTGCCGCGGCTCTTCGTCTACCACACGGATGCGCCGGCCGGGTCCGCCCAGTCGGAGACCTTCAAGGTGATGGAGCAGCGCCTCTACCGCACGATCATGCAGCCGGCCATGGGTCTTTCCTGGCTGCTCGGCCTCTATCTCGCCTGGTCCGTCTATGGTTTCCAGGGTGGTTGGCTGCATGCCAAACTCGCCTTCGTCGTGCTGCTGACGGGCGTGCACCAGTTCTATGGCCGGGCGGTGAAGGCCTTTGCCGAGGATCTCAACGTGAAAACTGGGCGGCAATGGCGCATCTGGAACGAGGCGCCGGCGCTGCTGATGATCCTCATCGTCGTGATGGTCGTGGTCAAGCCGTTCTGAGCGGCCGCGACAAATCGAACGAAATTGCAAGGCCCCCTTGCGGGGCAGCGCCTGAAACGCTATTTTCCGCCCCATCTCATCTTTCGTGGCATGTGTATTCGTTCAGTGAACTGCATGAACCCCCCGCAGTTCCTCCCTGACCCGCACGCCTTTTCCCATCCTAAGACCCGCAGCATGGACCATTCATGGCCGAAATGAAGCTACAAGACCTCAAGAACAAGACTCCGACCGACCTCCTGGCTTTCGCCGAATCGCTCGAGGTCGAGAACGCGAGCACGATGCGCAAACAGGAGCTGATGTTTGCCATCCTGAAGATGCTGGCCGAGCAGGATGTGGAAATCATCGGCGAGGGCGTCGTGGAAGTGCTGCAGGACGGCTTCGGCTTCTTGCGCTCGGCCAATGCGAATTACCTGCCGGGCCCGGACGATATCTACATCTCCCCCTCGCAGATTCGCCGCTTCTCGCTGAAGACCGGCGATACTGTTGAAGGCCCGATCCGCGGCCCCAAGGAAGGCGAACGCTATTTCGCGCTTCTCAAGGTCAACACGATCAATTTCGACGACCCGGAAAAGATCCGCCACAAGGTCCATTTCGACAACCTGACGCCGCTCTATCCCAATGAGCGCTTCAAGATGGAACTGGAAATCCCGACTTCAAAGGATTTGTCGCCGCGCGTCATCGATCTCGTCGCGCCGCTCGGCAAGGGCCAGCGCGGCCTGATCGTCGCGCCGCCGCGCACGGGTAAGACGGTTCTGCTCCAGAACATCGCCCATTCGATCACCGCGAACCATCCGGAATGTTATCTCATCGTCCTCCTGATCGATGAGCGTCCGGAAGAAGTGACGGATATGCAGCGGTCGGTGAAGGGCGAAGTGGTTTCCTCGACCTTCGACGAACCGGCTACGCGCCACGTGCAGGTCGCCGAAATGGTCATCGAGAAGGCCAAGCGCCTTGTCGAGCACGGCCGCGACGTCGTCATCCTGCTTGATTCGATCACGCGTCTCGGTCGCGCCTACAACACGGTCGTTCCGTCCTCGGGCAAGGTCCTGACCGGCGGTGTCGACGCAAACGCCCTGCAGCGCCCGAAGCGCTTCTTCGGCGCGGCGCGCAATATCGAGGAAGGCGGCTCGCTGACGATCATCGCGACGGCCCTGATCGATACCGGCAGCCGCATGGACGAAGTCATCTTCGAAGAGTTCAAGGGCACCGGCAACTCGGAAATCGTGCTCGACCGAAAGGTTGCCGACAAGCGCATCTTCCCGGCCATGGACATCCTCAAGTCCGGCACGCGCAAGGAAGACCTCCTCGTACCGCGCCAGGATCTCCAGAAGATCTTTGTTCTTCGCCGCATCCTCGCCCCCATGGGCACCACGGATGCGATCGAATTCCTGATCGACAAGCTGAAGCAGACCAAGAACAACGGCGACTTCTTCGAATCGATGAACACCTGATCGCGGTGCTTTTCCGTTTTAAGACATGGTCCCGCCGCAAGACGGGGCCATTTTTCGTTCAAGAATGAAATATTCGATTCTTCTCCGAAACGAAGACTTCGATTCGTAACCGGAATGGATGGAATGAGTGCAACGGATACAATCTTCGCTTTGTCGAGCGGCGGCCTTCCTTCCGGGGTTGCCGTCATCCGTTTGAGCGGCGCAAGAAGCCTGCAGGCCGTCGAGGAGTTGTGCGGGCGCATACCCCCGGTGCGCCGCGCGTCCCTACTATCGATTCGGAATCGTAATGGTAACAAACTCGATGAAGGCCTGATTCTCGTTTTTCCCGGCCCTAACTCGTTTACCGGCGAGGACTGCGCCGAACTCCAGATTCACGGCGGTCGGGCCACCGTGAAAGCCGTACTCGCCGCGCTTGAATCCATGGAAGGTCTGCGGCCGGCAGAGGCGGGAGAATTTTCGCGACGCGCCTTCCTCAACGGTCGCATGGATCTCGTTGAGGTGGAAGGCCTGGCGGATCTTATCGCTGCGGAGACGGAAATGCAGCGGCGCCTCGCGGCGGAACATGCCTCGGGCGGATTGTCATTGCTCTACGAGTCGTGGGCGAAACGATTGACCCATGCACGCGCGATGATCGAGGCAGAGCTGGATTTTGCCGACGAAGACGACGTGCCCGGTTCCGTCGCGTCATCAATCTGGCGCGATATGCATGCGCTGGAGCAGGAAATTCTTAACCACGTTGCCGATGCGCGCACTGGCGAGATCGTGCGTGATGGCCTGAAGGTTGTTATCGCCGGACCGCCGAATGCCGGGAAATCGAGCTTGCTGAACCATCTGGCGAAGCGTGACGTCGCCATCGTGACGGATATACCGGGCACGACACGTGACGTTCTGCATGTCGATCTCGATCTGTCCGGTTTCGCGGTTCGCCTTTATGATACGGCGGGACTGCGGGCGACAGAGGACATTGTCGAACGGGAGGGAATCCGCCGGACTCATCTCTCTATGAGCGATGCGCACCTTCTCTTGCTGCTGTCGGAGGATGCGCAATGGACTTCATTGGACGGGATCTATGACGGCCAGACGCTTCGCGTGAGGACCAAGTCAGACCAAGTGAAAACACCTTGGCCTGAGGATGGTGCAGATGTTACGATCTCGGTAAAATCGGGCGACGGGGTATCCGACCTGCTGGATGCCATTGGCCGCCATCTTCCCAACCTTGAGGCCGGCAGTGCGCTGGCATTACCGACCCGGCAACGCCATATCCTCAATTTGTCGACGGCCAGGGAAAATATCCGTCGTGCTATTGAGGCGACCAATGGGCTTGATATCCAGGCTGAATACCTTCGGCTTGCCGGTCAGTCGCTCGGGCGTGTGACTGGACGCGTCGATGTCGAAAATCTTCTCGACGTCATTTTTTCGGAATTCTGCATAGGCAAATGATTCACGTGAAACACTGCAACGTGTGCGAGTCGCTTCAGGCGTTTCACGTGAAACAGGTAGGTGCGATATGAATGCAATGAACACATATGATGTTGTGGTGGTGGGCGGTGGCCATGCCGGTGTCGAAGCAGCGTCTTCCGCTGCCCGATCCGGCGCGCGCACGGCGTTGTTGACGCATAAGGCGGCCACCATCGGGGTCATGTCCTGCAACCCGGCAATTGGCGGGCTCGGCAAGGGCCATCTTGTCCGCGAGGTCGACGCGCTGGATGGTCTTATGGGCCGTGTCGCGGATCGTGCCGGCATCCAGTTTCGTTTGCTCAATCGTCGGAAGGGTCCTGCTGTCCGCGGTCCGCGCACACAGGCTGACCGAAAGCTCTATCGCGAAGCCATGCAGGCGGAGATCGCAGCGATCCCCGATCTCGATGTAATTGAGGGCGATGCTTTCGATCTCGATATTCGAGACGGACATGTTGCGGGCGTTTCCATGAAGGATGGGCGCCGTCTTTCTTGCCGCGCGGTCGTCATAACAACAGGTACATTCCTGCGCGGACTAATTCATATCGGTAACGAAAAGATACCTGCCGGCCGTGTCGGAGAAGAACCGTCCCTCGGATTGTCGCTCACATTCGAGCGCTTGGGGCTTCGGCTTGCGCGTTTGAAGACCGGCACGCCGGCACGATTGGATGGGCAGACGATCGGTTGGAATGCGGTCGGGCGGCAAGCCGCGGATGAGGATCCGGTGCCGTTTTCCTTTATGACGGACCGCATTTCCACACCGCAGATCGAATGCGGCGTCACCCGGACCACGCCGGCTACTCACCGCATTATTGAGGAGAATATCGGAAAGTCCGCCATGTATTCCGGGCAGATCGAAGGTGTCGGTCCGCGCTACTGCCCCTCCATTGAAGACAAGATCGTCAAGTTCGGTGAACGGGACGGCCACCAGATTTTCCTGGAGCCGGAAGGTCTTGACGATTCTACCGTCTACCCGAACGGAATCTCGACCTCCCTGCCCGCTGATGTGCAGGACGCTTTCATCCGCACCATTCCGGGGCTGGAGAACGTCCGCATCATACAGCCGGGCTATGCGATCGAATATGATCATGTCGATCCGCGCGAGCTCTCCGCCACGTTGGAAGTTAAACGTCAGCCCGGCCTCTTTCTCGCGGGCCAGATCAATGGCACGACCGGCTATGAAGAGGCTGCAGCCCAGGGTCTGGTTGCCGGCCTGAATGCAGCGCGGCTTTCTGCCGGCGTCGATGGCCATATCTTCAGCCGCACGGATAGCTATATCGGCGTGATGATCGATGACCTGACCTCCCGCGGGGTTACCGAACCCTACCGGATGTTCACCTCCCGCGCTGAGTACCGGCTGTCTCTCCGCGCCGACAACGCGGATGTGCGGCTGACGCCGCTGGGAATGCGGCTCGGCATTGTTGGTACTGAACGGGTACAGCGGTTTGACGCTTGGTCGGGAGAGATGAAAGAGGCGCGTGATCGGCTTAACACGCTCAAGCTGTCTCCGAATGAGGCGGTTGGTCATGGCATCCGGATCAATCAGGATGGCGTGCGGCGAAGCGGCTATGACCTGCTCGCCTACCCGGACATTGATTTTGCGCGTCTGGTTGATGTCTGGCCGGACGAACTCCGGCCTTTCTCCCGCCGGGTTCGCGATGCGATTGAGATCGAAGCCGGTTATGCGGTTTATATGAACCGGCAGGAATCGGATATTGCCGAGGCTCGGCGCGAAGAGGAGCGATGGATTCCGGATGGCTTCGATTTCAGCGCGCTGCCCGGTCTCTCCATCGAACTTCGCCAGAAGCTGGCGGCGGCGCGCCCATCCAATCTCGCCCAGGCAGCGCGCGTCGATGGCATGACGCCGGCGGCGCTCACCCTTCTTCTGGCCTATCTCAAGCGTATTCCCACCGATGTGGGCAATCGAGCGGAAAGTGCATGAATTCCCTACCTCGCGAATTGAACGGCCTGAATGTTTCACGTGAAACTCTGGACCGACTGAACAGTTTTGTCTCGCTCTTCCAGAAATGGGCGAAAACCATCAATCTCGTCGCGCCTTCGACGCTTTCAGAAACCTGGAACCGTCACGTTGTCGATAGCGCGCAGATCTATGCGCTGTATTCCGGGCCCCGTATATGGGTTGATCTGGGTAGTGGTGGTGGATTTCCAGGCATCGTGACGGGCATTCTGCTGGCTGGTATCGGGGACGGCTGGGTTCATCTTGTCGAAAGCAACAACAAGAAAGCCGCATTTTTGCGGACGGCCATCCTCGAGACGGGTGCCAGGGCGTCCATTCATCCAATCCGAATCGAAGACGCACCCGAAGCGATAAAATCTTGTGACGCCATCTCGGCGCGGGCGCTGGCAGACCTCGATCTGCTAATGCAATTCGGCCTGCCGTGGGTGCAGCGCAACGGGAATTTACGCTTTTTCCTTCATAAAGGCCGGGATTACCAGCGCGAGGTCGATAAAGCGCTTGGTCGGTGGAGATTCGATCTGGTAAAACATGCCAGCATCGTCGAGCCGGATTCCGTCGTGCTCGAAGTGTCGAACCTTTCGCACAAACCTTAGACTGGCGGCGTCCATGATAGGCGAAAAGAACCGGATCATCACCATCGCGAACCAGAAGGGCGGCGTCGGCAAGACGACGACCGCGATCAACTTGGCGACGGCGCTTGCGGCAATCGGCGAGCGCGTCCTGATCGTCGATCTCGATCCGCAGGGCAATGCCAGCACGGGCCTTGGAATCGACCGCCGCAATCGCGAGCTGTCGTCCTATGATCTCCTGATCGGCAGCCATAGTGTTGCCGATACGGCGCTTGAGACCGCCGTACCGAACCTGTCCATCATTCCGTCGACCATGGACCTGCTCGGTATCGAAATGGAGATCGCGCAGCAGAGCGATCGTGTCTTCCGGCTGAAGCGGGCGCTCGCCGCCGCCGATGCGCTGTCTTACTCTTACGTGCTGGTCGATTGCCCGCCCTCGTTCAATCTCCTCACCATGAACGCGCTGGCTGCGGCGCATTCAGTCCTGGTGCCGCTGCAATGCGAGTTCTTCGCGCTCGAAGGCCTCAGCCAGTTGCTGGAAACCGTCGATCAGGTGCGCCGCACCGTTAATCCACGGCTCGATATCCAGGGTATCGTGCTGACCATGTTCGACTCGCGTAACAATCTTGCGCAGCAAGTGGTCAATGACGTGCGCACTCATCTCGGCGAAAAGGTCTATCACACGCTCATTCCGCGCAATGTGCGCGTCTCCGAAGCGCCATCCTATGGCAAGCCGGCCATTCTCTACGATCTCAAATGCGCCGGGAGCCAGGCCTACCTTCAGCTCGCCTCCGAAGTGATCCAGCGTGAGAGGCAGCGCAAGGCTGCCTGATTCCAGTATTCGTGAGTAGAACCGATGAATGAAGACAACTCCAAGCGGCGCCTCGGCCGCGGCCTTGCCGCCCTGATCGGTGAAATGGACCAGCTTCCGGCGGCCGATATCGGCAACCAAGCGGCGGTCAATCCGGATCGGCTGGTTCCGATCGAGTTCGTCGGCCGAAACCCCCGCAATCCTCGGCGCTATTTCGATGAATCGGAGCTGCAGGACCTCGCCTCGTCGATCCGCCAGCACGGCATCGTGCAGCCGGTCGTCGTGCGCACCATCGCGGACAACCGCTACGAGATCATTGCGGGTGAGCGGCGTTGGCGTGCGGCGCAGCTCGCGGGGCTGGTGGATATTCCCGTCATCATCCGCGATGTGGACGACCGGACGGCGCTGGAAATCGCCATCGTGGAAAACGTCCAGCGCTCCGACCTCAACCCGCTTGAAGAGGCAATGGGCTACGAGCTGCTGATCGCGGATCACGGTTACACGCAGAACGACCTCGGCGAGATCATCGGCAAGAGCCGGAGCCATGTGGCAAACAGCCTTCGGCTGCTGAAGCTGCCGGAGCCGGTGCGTGAAATGCTGGCTTCGGGCACGCTCTCCGCCGGACATGCCCGCGCGCTCATCCCGACCTCCGATCCGGTTGCCCTGGCGAAGAATATCGTGGCCAAGGGCATGTCGGTGCGCGATGCCGAGCGGATCGCGCAGAACGACATCAAGGCGCAGAGCGACCCCAACCACGGCCAGGCCGTGGCACACAAGGACGAGAAGGATGCCGATACGCTGGCGCTGGAGCGCACGCTTTCGGACGTTCTCGGGCTCGATGTCACGGTGAACCACAAGGGCAATGGCGGCAATTTGCGCATCGCCTACAAGACCTTGGAACAGCTGGAAGAAATCTGCCGGCTTCTGGAGCGCCGCTAGATTCGTTAGCCGGATTCAGCGGCGACCGGATTGCAGGACGGTGGCCAGCATGGTCTGCATGGCAATCGTGTCTTCCAGCGCCGGCCGTTGCCGGCTTTGCAGGATAGCGGCTTGCAGGCGCTGGGTTTCACGGCGGATGGCGGGGCCTGTCCATGTTTTCAGCGCGTTCTCGATGATCGGCTTGCGCCGGAAGTGAAGATGGCGGCCGAAGGTCGCCATGGCTTGCGCGGCCGGCGCCCGTTTCTCATCCATTTCGGCCCGCATCAACTCGAGAAGCTGGAACTGCCGCATGCAGCCCTGCAGGACGAGGAAGACAGGGGTTTTCGACGAAACGATCTTCTGGATCGCGTGCATAAAGCCGTCCCGGTCGCCCTTCAGGATGGCGTCAATGGCGTCGTCCGTGGAAATCGCGCTGGCATCGCCGACGATCTCCTCCACGTCCTGCTCTTCGATCAGTTCCTTGCCGCGACAGTAGAGCGCGAGCTTGCGGACCTCATTGCGCGAAGCGAGCCGGTCGCCGCCGATCGTCTCGACGAGGCGTTCGCGCGCTGCCGGTGAAATCCGCATGCCCTCGGCGGCGAGTTCCTGGTCGATGAGCGCCTGCAGGGCGCGGCCGTCATCGGCGTAGCAGGCGATGGCGACGGCCTGGGAACTGGATTCCGCGGCCTTGCGCAGGGCGGCCCCCTTCTTCAGGTCGCCCGCCTCGATGATCAGCGTGGAAGGGCCGGCGGGCTGGCCCGCGAGGATTTCGAGCCCGTCGGAAAGTCCCTTCTCGCTGCCGGCGTTGCGGATCCAGACGAGACGATCGCCGCCGAAGAGGCCGATGGCGTTCATCTCGTCGATCAGGCGGCCGGGCTGGGTGCCGATATCGCCGGCGTCGAGTTTCACAACAGAAAAGGCGTCATCCAGATTGACTCCGCTGGTGACGGCAAGCGCGGAGGCGCGCTCGGAAACAAGACCCCTGTCGGGGCCGTAGACGAGGAGAAGCCGCGCGGGCAGAGGCTTCCGTTTCAGGAAAGCATCGAATTCGTGCGACTTTACTTCCGCCATAGCCGGCTCAGCGCCGCGCCAGCGCCGAAGCGACATCCGCGCGAATCAGCTCGGCGAGCTCACGGGCGCCGCGGTTCTCCGCATCGCGGATCGCGCGCAGCTTGGCGAATTCCTGGGACGGGAAATCGACCATGGCGACGGCGGAGCGCTTGCCGGAGGCGATCGTTTCGCCGGAGTCCGACTTCGTCAGGTTGTAATCCGCCGTCACGGTGACCCGGCCGGAGCGCGCGGTATCGGTCCGCACGTCGTTCAGCACGCCGACGGTTTTGGAGGTCACGTCCATTTCCAGATGGTAGACCGCATTCTGCGCCTCGCCGGCACCGCCGGTGAAGAGGAAGATCAGGTCGTTGCGGACCTGCTGTTCTACGCGGTCGCCCGCCTCCGACAGGGAGATGGAGGCAAGCTTGCCTTCCGTGCCGCTCGGAGTGGAGTAGAGCGGCCGCACCTGGCAGCCGGCGAGCGCACCGATAAGCGCGACGCCGGCAAGCACTTTTGCAAGCCGCGAGAGGCCGGTTCCGTCAGACAACAACATTCACGATCCTCTGCGGTACGACGATGATCTTCCTGGGACTCTGGCCGGCAAGCGCGGCCTGGACCGCCTCGAGCGCGAGCACGGCCTGTTCGACCGCACTCTGGTCCGCGTCGCGGGCGATTGTCAAATCCGCGCGTTTCTTGCCGTTGATCTGCACCGGCAGGGTGATCTCGTTTTCAGCGACGAGCCGGTCGTCATAGGCCGGCCAGCCGGACATGGCGACGAGGCCCTCGCCGCCGATCTCGCGCCAGCATTCTTCCGACAGGTGCGGCGTCATGGGGGCGACGATGCGGATGAGGATGGCCACGGCCTCGCGTAGGGCCGAGGCCAATTCCGGCGAGGCCTTGCCGGCGGCGGCGGCCGTCAGCGGCGCGGCGAGCGCGTTGACGAATTCGTAGATGCGCGCCACAGCCTTGTTGAAGGCCAGCTTGTCGTAATCGGCCTGAACGGCCTTTAGCGTCCTGTGGGCGGCCTGCGAGACGGCGAGGGCTTCCCCCTCGCTGCCCGGGCGGCTTTCGGCGGCCTTCAGGACAGGCGCGGCCTCCGCGACGAGGCGCCAGACGCGCTGGACGAAGCGGTGCGCGCCTTCGACGCCGGCTTCCGACCAGATGACGTCACGGTCCGGCGGCGAATCGGAGAGCACGAAGAAGCGGGCGGTATCGGCGCCGTAGGAGGCGATGATATCGTCGGGATCAACGACGTTCTTCTTCGATTTCGACATCTTCTCGATCGAGCCGATGGCGATTTCTTCGCCGGATTCGAGATGGGTCGCGCGGCGCTTGCCGTCCGCTTCCTCGATGCGGATCTCGGCGGGCGTCACCCATTCGCGCTTGCCGTCGACGGCGCGGCTATAGGTTTCGTGCACGACCATGCCCTGGGTGAAGAGGCCCTTGAAGGGTTCCTTCAGGTCGACATGGCCGGCCACCTGCATGGCG
Organism: Shinella zoogloeoides; assembly: GCF_030733845.1. NCBI lineage: Bacteria > Pseudomonadati > Pseudomonadota > Alphaproteobacteria > Hyphomicrobiales > Rhizobiaceae > Shinella > Shinella zoogloeoides. The sequence goes on along the minus strand of NZ_CP132311.1, from coordinate 3,614,111 downwards.
CGGGTGAAGAAGCGCGAATAGAGCAGATGCAGGATCGCATGCTCAATGCCGCCGATATATTGGTCGACCGGCAGCCAGGCGTTGGCGGCGGCCGGATCGGTTGGGTCGTTCTCCCAGGGCGCGGTGAAGCGGGCGAAATACCAGGACGAATCGACGAAAGTGTCCATCGTGTCCGTCTCGCGGCGGGCGTCCTTGCCGCACTGCGGGCAGGCGACGTGGCGCCAGGTCGGGTGCCGGTCGAGCGGGTTGCCCGGCTTATCGAAGGTCACGTCGTCGGGCAGCTTGACCGGCAGGTCGGCCTTCGGCACGGGAACCACGCCGCAACCGTCGCAATGGATGACAGGGATCGGGCAGCCCCAGTAGCGCTGGCGCGAAATACCCCAGTCGCGCAGGCGGAAATTCACCTTGCGCTCGCCCACCGGCGCGTTGCCGAGCATGGCGGCGGTAAGGCGCTTTGCCACCTCCTCGAAGGCTTCCTCGGTGCCGAGGCCGTCGAGGAAGCGCGAATTGATCATCACGCCGTCGCCGACATAGGCCTCGTCGCCGATCGCGAAGGTGGCGGCATCGCCATCCCCGGGCATGACGACGGGTACGACTGGCAGGTCGTACTTGCGGGCGAAATCGAGGTCGCGCTGGTCGCCGGAGGGGCAGCCGAAGATGGCGCCCGTACCGTAATCCATCAGCACGAAGTTGGCGACATAAACAGGCAGTTCCCAGCTCGGATCGAAGGGATGACGGACGCGGATACCGGTGTCCAGACCCTTCTTCTCGGCGGTCTCAAGCGCGGCGAGCGAGGTGCCGGCACGGCGGCATTCCTCACAGAACGCCATGATCTCGGGGTTCTTCGCCGAGACTTCCCGTGCCAGCGGATGGTCCGCGGAAATGGCGAGGAACGACGCGCCGAACAGCGTGTCGGGACGAGTCGTGTAGACCGTGATGTCCTTCTCGCTCGTCAGCTCCGCGCCGCTGGAAACCTCCCAGCGCACCAGCATGCCTTCCGAGCGGCCGATCCAGTTCTTCTGCATCAGCCGGACCTTTTCCGGCCACTGGTCGAGCGTCTCCAGCGAATCGAGCAGATCCTGGCTGAAATCGGTGATGCGGAAGAACCATTGTGTCAGCTCGCGCTGCTCGACCAGCGCGCCCGAGCGCCAGCCGCGGCCGTCGATGACCTGCTCGTTGGCGAGAACCGTGTGGTCGACCGGGTCCCAGTTCACCTTGGACTGCTTGCGGTAGACGAGGCCCTTTTCCAGGAAGTCGAGGAAGAGGTGCTGCTGGCGCTGGTAATATTCGACATCGCAGGTGGCGAATTCACGCGACCAGTCGAGCGACAGGCCCATGGATTTGAGCTGCTTGCGCATCGTGGCGATGTTCTCGTAGGTCCAGCCCTTCGGGTGGACCTTGTTCTGCATGGCGGCGTTCTCGGCCGGCATGCCGAAGGCGTCCCAGCCCATCGGATGCAGCACGTTGAAGCCGCGTGCGCGCTTGTAGCGCGCTACCACGTCGCCCATGGCGTAGTTGCGCACATGGCCCATATGGATGCGGCCCGACGGATAGGGGAACATCTCAAGCACGTAGTACTTTTCGCGCGGGTCATCGTTGTCGGTCAGAAAGACGTTCTCGTCGTTCCATTTTGCCTGCCAGCGGGGCTCGGCATCGCGCGGATTGTAACGTTCGGTGGCCATGTCTTTGATGTTCCGGAAGTCTTTGGAAGTCTTTTCGGGCGGTTCGCCCATGCGAATATGGTGCCGAGACCTTCATCATGAAACCGCCGAAGCGTCAAGTTTTCCGGCCCCGCACCCACGCGCGACGCCCGCCCGCGCTTGGCAAGCGACGCCGATTTCGCTAGGTCCGGGAGAGGATACAGATGGAGAGTGATCATGGAGCTGCAGGACCGTCTCGAAGACGTTCGCAACCGGATGCGCAAGGCGGCCGCCGAAGCCGGCCGGCGGCCCGAATCGGTGAGCCTCGTCGCGGTGTCCAAGACCTTCGGCGCGGAGGAGATCCGCCCGGCGATCGCGGCCGGCCAGCGTGTCTTCGGTGAAAACCGCGTGCAGGAAGCGCAGGGCAAGTGGCCCGGGCTCCGTGCGGAGACGGCGGGCATCGAGCTGCACCTAATCGGCCCGCTGCAATCCAACAAGGCGGCGGAAGCCGTCGCGCTGTTCGACGTCATCGAGACCGTCGACCGGGAGAAGATCGCCCGGGCGATCGCCGCCGAGATGGCGCGGCAGGGCCGTGCGCTGCGGCTCTATGTCCAGGTCAATACCGGGCTGGAGCCGCAGAAGGCCGGGATCGCGCCGGATGATACGGTCGCCTTCGTCTCCCTCTGCCGCAACGAACTCGGCCTCGTCATCGAGGGATTGATGTGCATTCCGCCGGCGGACGAAAATCCCGGACCGCATTTCGCGCTGCTCGCCAAGCTCGCCGAGCGCTGCAACCTCGATAAGCTCTCGATGGGCATGTCCGGCGATTACGAGGCCGCCATCGGCCTCGGTGCGACCAGCGTGCGCGTCGGATCGGCGATCTTCGGTTCGCGCTGATACGCTCGTCCTGACAAAGAGCAAGGGGTAACCCCACCACTTGAGGCTTTGGTCTGGCTTTGCGGAAAGGCCGCCCTCTCCTATTCTTCCCTTCGGAGGAACCGGCCACGCGCTGGCCGGACAGGGAGGATGCGATGCTGAAGAGCTATGCCGAGATCTATCGTGCCTGGAAGGACGATCCGGGCGGCCACTGGGCCGAGCTTTCCAGGGCGATCGACTGGTTTACGGAACCGACGCAGATTTTCGACGGCGGACAGGGCGTCTACGGGCGCTGGTTTCCGGATGCGGCCGGCAATACCTGCCACAACTGCGTCGACCGGCATGTGGCGGCCGGGCGGGGCGAGCAGGCCGCGCTGATCTATGACAGTCCCGTAACCGGTCGGAAGGCGCGCTACAGCTATGCCGAGCTGCTGGCGCAGGTGAACGCGATGGCGGCGGTGCTGGCCGATCATGGCGTCGGCAAGGGCGACCGCGTCATCCTCTACATGCCGATGATTCCCGAAGCGGTCTTCGCCATGCTGGCCTGCGCGCGCATCGGCGCCATTCACTCGGTGGTCTTCGGCGGGTTTGCCGCGAGCGAACTGGCGGCGCGGATAGACGATTGCGCGGCCAAGCTCGTCGTCACGGCAAGCTGCGGCGTGGAGCCCAGCCGGGTGGTCGCCTACAAGCCGCTTCTCGACGGAGCGATCGCCCTTGCCCGCCACAAGCCGGAGCACTGCCTCGTCCTGCAGCGGCCCGAGCTGGCGGCGGACCTCACGGAGGGCCGCGATGTCGATCTCGGGCCGGCGCTGGCGGCGGCGCGTGGGCGCACGGTGCCGTGCGTCCCGCTCGCCGCGACCGATCCGCTCTATATCCTCTATACATCGGGCACGACCGGCCAGCCGAAGGGCGTGATCCGCGACAATGGCGGCCACATGGTCGCCCTCGCCTGGACGATGCGGGCGCTCTACGGGGTCGAACCGGGTGAGGTCTACTGGGCGGCGTCGGATATCGGCTGGGTGGTCGGCCATTCCTATATTGTCTATGCGCCGCTTCTGAACGGCAGCACGACGGTGCTCTACGAGGGCAAGCCGGTCGGCACGCCGGATGCGGGCGCCTTCTGGCGGGTCGTCGAGGAATACAACGTCTCGGTGCTCTTCACCGCGCCGACGGCCTTCCGGGCCATCCGCAAGGAGGACCCCGAGGGCGCGCTCGTCAAACGCCATGACCTTTCGAGCCTGCGCGCGCTGTTCCTGGCCGGCGAACGCGCGGATCCGGACACGATCCGCTGGGCGGAGAGCGTGCTCGGCGTGCCCGTCATCGATCACTGGTGGCAGACCGAGACGGGCTGGGCGATCGTCGGTAATCCGATCGGTCTCGGACAGCTTCCGGTGAAACACGGCTCGCCCACCGTGCCCATGCCGGGCTACGAGCTGCACGTGCTTGATGATGCCGGCCATGAAGTGGCGCCTGGCACGCTCGGCAACATCGCCCTGAAACTGCCCCTGCCCCCGGGCTGCCTGACGACCTTCTGGAATGCCGACGAGCGGTTCCGCGCGGCCTGTCTTTCGGAGTTTCCCGGTTACTACAAGACGGCCGATGCCGGCTATGTCGACGAGGACGGATACGTCTTCGTCATGGCGCGCACGGACGACATCATCAATGTCGCCGGCCACCGGCTTTCGACGGGCGGCATGGAGGAGGTCTGCGCCAGCCATCCGGACGTTGCCGAATGCGCGGTGATCGGCATTGCCGATGCGGTCAAGGGCCAAGTGCCGGCCGGCTTCCTCGTTCTCAAGAGCGGTGTTTCACGTGAATCATCGCTCGTGGAGCAGGAGGTCATGGGGCTCGTGCGCGAGCGCATCGGGCCCGTCGCGGCGTTCAAGACGGCGATCTGCGTGAAGCGCCTGCCGAAGACCCGCTCCGGCAAGATCCTGCGTGGCACAATGCAGAAGATCGCCGACGGCGAGGCGTGGAAGATGCCGGCGACGATCGACGATCCCGCCATTCTCGACGAGATCGCGGCCGCGCTGGCAGGGCGCCGGATCGGCTGAGGGTTTCCGATTCAGGCCGGCAGAGCGCCAATAAAAAACCCGGCCGTTGGAACGGCCGGGTTTTTGATCTTCCTCGACGATGCGCTGCTTAGAAGCGGTCGTCCTCGTCGTCGTCAGGCGTGGACGACTTCAGCGACTTGAGCTTGGCGAAGACGGCATCGGCATCGATTTCCTTCTCGTCCTCGCGGTCGGTGCTGTAGGGCAGCTTTTCCGTTTCCTGGGCGGCTTCGAGCGTCGCGCCGAGTTCGGCGGCGGTCGGCAGCGGACGGCCCTTGGAGGCGCGCTCGACTTCCAGGTCGAGATCGATCTGCGAGCACAGGCCGAGCGTCACCGGATCCATCGGCGTCAGATTCGTTGAATTCCAGTGGGTGCGGTCGCGGATCTGCTCGATCGTCGACTTGGTCGTGCCGACGAGACGCGAGATTTGCGCATCCTTCAGTTCGGGATGGTTGCGCACGAGCCAGAGAATGGCGTTCGGGCGATCCTGGCGCTTGGAGACCGGCGTGTAGCGCGGGCCCTTGCGCTTGGATTCCGGCACGCGGACCTTCGGCTCGGAAAGCTTCAGCTTGTGGTTCGGATTGCCTTCCGCGCGGGCAATTTCCTCGCGCGAGAGCTGGCCGGTCGAGATCGGGTCGAGGCCCTTAATGCCCTGGGCTGATTCGCCGTCGGCAATGGCCTTCACTTCGAGCGGGTGCAGTTTGCAGAAAGTGGCGATCTGGTCGAACGACAGCGCCGTGTTGTCGACCAGCCAGACCGCGGTCGCCTTTGGCATGAGCAGCTGTTGAGCCATGGATATAGTCCTCTTGTCCGTCCGCGCCGGTGTCGCGGGCCGTGGGTAGTAACCACTATGTTCCGGGAATTCGGGCCCTCTATAACGCTACTGTCGCAGAAATGCAATTCTTCAAGCGCAAATGACCTTTTGTCTAATTGCCCGAGGACTTTGACCTGATATGTATGCTCGGGAAGCACGGGGACCGGAGGAGATCGGGCCTTGTACATCCGCAGTCTAGGGAGGAAACCATGTCCGCAAAGACCTATCCGGTCCTGAAATCCGCGAAAAGCCGTGCGCTGATCGACAACGAGACCTATCAGAACTGGTATCGCGAGAGCGTCGAGAATCCGGAGCGTTTCTGGGACAAGCATGGCATGCGGATCGACTGGTTCAAGCCCTATACCAAGGTCAAGAACACGTCCTTTTCCGGCAAGGTCCCGATCAAGTGGTTCGAGGACGGCATCACCAATGTCTCCTACAACTGCATCGACCGGCACCTGAAGGCGCATGGCGACGACGTCGCCATCATCTGGGAAGGCGACAACCCCTATATCGACAAGAAGATCACCTATAACGAGCTTTACGATCACGTCTGCCGCATGGCGAACGTGATGAAGAAGCACGGCGTCAAGAAGGGCGACCGCGTCACCATCTACATGCCGATGATTCCGGAAGCGGCCTATGCCATGCTGGCCTGCGCGCGCATCGGCGCCGTGCATTCCGTCGTCTTCGGCGGCTTCTCGCCGGATGCGCTGGCCGGCCGCATCGTCGACTGCGAATCCACCTTCGTCGTCACCTGCGACGAGGGCGTGCGCGGCGGCAAGCCGATCCCGCTCAAGGAAAACACCGATACGGCGATCGACATCGCCGCCAAGCAGCATGTCATCGTCAATAAGGTGCTCGTCGTGCGCCGCACCGGCGGCAAGATCGGCTGGGCGCCCGGCCGCGACATCTGGCATCACCAGGAAGTGCTGACCGTGCCGCGCGATTGTCCGCCGGCCAAGATGAAGGCGGAAGACCCGCTCTTCATCCTCTACACTTCGGGCTCCACCGGCAAGCCGAAGGGCGTTCTGCACACGACGGCGGGCTATCTCGTCTACGCCTCGATGACGCACAAATACGTCTTCGACTATCAGGACGGCGATATCTACTGGTGCACGGCCGATGTCGGCTGGGTCACCGGCCATTCCTACATCGTCTACGGGCCGTTGGCGAACCGCGCGACCACCCTGATGTTCGAGGGCGTGCCGAACTTCCCGGATGCCGGCCGGTTCTGGGAAGTGATCGACAAGCACAAGGTCAATATCTTCTACACTGCCCCGACGGCGATCCGTGCGCTGATGGGCGCCGGCGACGACTTCGTGAAGCGCTCGTCGCGCTCCTCGCTGCGCCTGCTCGGCTCTGTCGGCGAACCGATCAACCCGGAAGCCTGGGAATGGTACTACAACGTCGTCGGCGAGGGCCGTTCGCCGATCGTCGATACCTGGTGGCAGACGGAGACGGGCGGTATCCTGATTACGCCGCTGCCGGGCGCCACGGACCTGAAGCCCGGTTCGGCAACGCGGCCGTTCTTCGGCATCAAGCCGCAACTCGTCGACAACGAGGGCAACGTGCTGGAGGGCGCGGCGGACGGCAATCTCTGCATCGTCGATAGCTGGCCCGGCCAGATGCGCACTGTCTACGGCGATCACAAGCGCTTCGTCGAAACCTACTTCTCCACCTACAAGGGCAAGTATTTCACCGGCGACGGCTGCCGGCGCGACGAGGACGGCTATTACTGGATCACCGGCCGCGTCGACGACGTGCTCAACATTTCCGGCCACCGCCTCGGCACGGCGGAAATCGAATCGGCGCTGGTCTCGCACCATCTCGTCTCGGAAGCGGCCGTCGTCGGCTATCCGCACAGCCTCAAGGGCCAGGGCATCTATTGCTATGTCTCGCTGATGGCCGGCGAGGAGGGCAATGACGCGCTGCGCCAGGACCTCGTCAAGCACGTGCGCAAGGAAATCGGCCCGATCGCTACGCCGGACAAGATCCAGTTCTCGCCCGGCCTGCCGAAGACCCGCTCTGGCAAGATCATGCGCCGCATCCTGCGCAAGATCGCCGAGGATGATTTCGGCGCGCTCGGGGATACGTCGACGCTCGCCGATCCCGCCGTCGTGGACGACCTGATCGCCAACCGGCAGAACAAGGCCGTCGGCTGAGCGGCCTGACAACAGCGAAACGGCGGCCGATGGCCGCCGTTTTCGTTTGAGGGTTGCGGGTCATGGCAGACCCCAATTATTCCTGAGCCGGATTCCCGCTCTCAGAAATCGATCGCCCGACCCTTGATCTCCCAGTCGCCGAAGCGTGCCGGGTCCTCGCCGCCGCGTCCGCCGATCTCCGGCTCGCGTTCGACGGGCTGTGCGGCCTTGCGCCGCTCTTCCGCCTCCTGAAGGGCGCGCAGCGCCGCGGGCGGAAGCACCTTGCGGCCGTCGGAATGATTGTCGTTGTCGCTTTGCATGAAATTCGGCATCCTTCCGGGATATTGAAGAACTCCTCTTCGCTTACCATCATATAGGAGCGTGAGGACACTGTGGAAAGCGGTGATTCACGTGAAACATGCCCTTGACAGCAAGGGGATGGAAATCTGGCAACGAGATCCAACAGGAGCCGAAAACGCATGAACATCGTTCGCACAGCCATGCTGCTCGCCTTCATGACGGCGCTTTTCATGGGCGTGGGCCTGCTCATCGGCGGCAAGGGCGGCATGATGATCGCGCTTCTCGTCGCGATCGGCATGAACTTCTTCTCCTACTGGAATTCCGACCGCATGGTCCTGTCCATGTACGGCGCCAAGGAGGTGGATGAACGCTCGGCGCCGGAATATTACGGCATCGTGCGCGATCTCGCCAAGCGCGCCGGCCTGCCCATGCCGCGCGTCTATGTCATCAATAGCGACCAGCCGAACGCCTTCGCGACCGGACGCAACCCGCAGAACGCCGCCGTCGCCGCCTCGACCGGCCTTCTCCAGGCGCTCTCCTACGAAGAGGTCGCGGGTGTCATGGCGCACGAGCTTGCCCATATCCAGAACCGCGACACGCTGACGATGACGCTGACGGCGACGATCGCCGGCGCGATCTCCATGCTCGCCAACTTCGCCATGTTCTTCGGCGGCAGCGGCAACCGCGAGAACAACAATCCGCTCGGCTTCATTGGCGTGCTGATCGCGATGATCGTCGCGCCCTTCGCCGCCATGCTGGTGCAGATGGCGATCAGCCGGACGCGCGAATATTCCGCCGACAAGCGGGGTGCGGAGATCTGCGGCAACCCGCTGTGGCTCGCCTCGGCGCTGAAGAAGATCGCCGTCGCCGCCGGGCGCATCCCCAACGATGCCGCCGAGCACAATCCGGCGACCGCGCATATGTTCATCATCAATCCGCTGTCGGGCGAGCGCATGGACAACCTGTTCTCCACCCACCCGAACACGGAAAACCGCATTGCCGCGCTTCAGGAAATGGCCCGCGGCATGCAGGCGCGCTCGACGGAACCGGTGCGGGCTGATAATCCGGTGCGCAAATCGCGCTCCGTTCCGACGACGGGCTGGGGACGCGGTGGTTCCGAACCACCCAAGGGTCCCTGGTCTTGAGCGACGACAGAAAACAGAAAACGCATCCGAAACGGCATAATGGCGGCAAGGGCCCGCGGCCCGCGGAGCCTGCCGGCCCCGAAAAGCCGGGCCTGCGCGCCCGGCAGGCGGCGGCCAAGATCCTCGCGGCCGTGGTCGATCGGCGCACGCCGCTCGACGGCATGCTGGACCTGGAAAACGGCAATCCGGCCTATAAGCAGCTGAGCGACGCCGACCGCGCGCTTGTCCGCGCGATTCTCAACACGGCGCTGCGCCACCTCCTCCGCATCGAGGCCATTCTCGACACGCTGGTCGGCACGCCCCTGCCGGAAGGCGCGCGAGCGCTGCACCATGTCCTGACGGTCGCCGCCGCGCAGATTCTCTATCTCGACGTGCCGGATCATTCCGCCGTCGACCTTGCGGTGGAACAGGCGCAGATCGACCCGCGCAACCGCCGCTTCGCCAGCCTCACCAATGCGGTGCTGCGCCGCCTCTCCCGCGAAAAGGCCTCGCATCTCAGCGCGACCCGCACGGTCTCGGTCATCCCGGCCTGGTTCGAGGCGCGGCTTGTCGCCGTTTACGGCAAGGAGCGGGCAGCGCGCATCGGTGAAGCGCTGCTCGAGCCTTCCACAATCGACCTGACCGTCAAGTCCGACCCGGAAGGCTGGGCCGCGCGGCTCGGCGGCCTTGTCCTGCCGACCGGCTCCGTGCGCCTGCCCACCGCCTCCGGCGCCATCCCGGCGCTGGAAGGGTTCGAAGCGGGCGAATGGTGGGTGCAGGACGCAGCGGCCAGCATTCCGGCGAAACTGTTCGGTCCGCTTGCCGGCAAGCAGGTTGCCGATCTCTGCGCCGCGCCGGGTGGCAAGACGGCGCAGCTGGCGCTCGCCGGCGGCGTGGTCACGGCCCTCGACCAGTCCGGCAACCGCCTGAAGCGGCTTGTCGGCAATCTCGACCGGCTCGGCCTGTCGGCGACCACGGTCGAGGCGAACATGGCGGACTACAAGCCCGCCAATCTGTTCGATGCCATCCTGCTCGATGCACCCTGCTCTTCCACCGGTACGATCCGCCGCCACCCGGACGTGCTCTGGACCAAGGGGCCGGAAGACATCGAGAAGCTCGCGCGCCTGCAGGAGCGCTTGCTGCGCCATTCGCTGACGCTGGTGAAGCCCGGCGGCACGCTGGTCTTTTCCAATTGCTCGCTCGATCCGAGCGAGGGCGAGGAGATGATCGCGCGCGTGCTGGCCGACAATCCCGCCTGGCGCATCGATCCGGTCGATCCGGCCGACTGGCCGGGCCTCGAAGCGGCGATCTCCTCCCGCGGCGAATTCCGCACTACGCCCGCCATGCTGCCGGCAACCGCCACGCATGCGGGCGGAATGGATGGTTTTTACGCGGTACGGTTGCGAAATGGCAGTTGAGTGGAATTTTGTTCCAAAATATAGCTGCTTTCATCAACAGTCCATCGCTCGCCAATGAATTGACGCCGCTCGCCTCCTCGGCCTACCTATAGGTTTGGAGGCATTCTTTAACCATGCAGCTTTCCGACCGTCAGCGGCTTCTCTATCTGTATGTGCGTGAGGGGTGGCGTCGCTTCTCGCGAAGGCTTGCCCTGGGCCGGATCAGCGCCATGCGGTTTTCCGGCAGCACGCCGGACCGGCTGATCGTCGCGCCGACGGACCTGCATCCGGCCGATTCCTTCGCCGGCGAAGAAATGACCGCCGGCCGCTTTCCGCTGGCCGGCCGCAGCCTCGACTGCGAGGACGAATCGCCCTTCGCGCTGGAGCTTCCCTCGGAAGAATTCGCCGTGCGGCTGCATTCCTTCGGCTGGCTGCGCCATATGCGGCTGGTCGATCCGGAAAAGGCGTCGCAGACCACGCGCTTCGTCGTCGACGACTGGCTGCAAAGCCATGGGCGGGTCATCGGCGGGCTCGCCTGGCGGCCGGATGTCACGGCCCAGCGCATCATCGCCTGGCTTTCCCATTCGCCGGTCGTGCTGAAGGATGCCGACTACCCCTTCTACCGGCGCTTCCTGAAGAGCCTCGCCTTCCAGGTGCGCTACCTGCGCCATGTGGCGGAGACGACCCGCGACGGGGAACCGCGGCTGCGCGTGCGCATCGCGCTTGCCATGGCCTCCATCGCCATGCCCTCTTCGCCGTCCAAGATGCGCAAGGCCGCGCGCCATCTCGACGAGGAACTTGACCGGCAAATCCTGCCCGACGGCGGCCATTGCTCGCGCAATCCGCGCGCCGCGCTTGATCTCCTGCTCGACCTGCTGCCGCTGCGCCAGACCTATGTCAATCTCGGCCATGACATGCCTTTGCAGCTCATTCCCTGCATCGACCGCATCTACCCGGCGCTGCGTTTCTTCCGCCACCAGGGGGGCGAGCTCGCGCTGTTCAATGGCGCGACCTATACGCTGGCGAACGAATTGATGTCGGCGCTGCGCTATGACGAGACCGGCGGTGCGCCGTTCAAGGCCTTGCCCTCTATCAATTACGATCGGCTGGCGGTGAAGGAAACGGTCGTGCTGATGGATACCGGCCTGCCGAAATCCGTCGACCTCTCCTCGACCGCCGCGTCCGGTACGCTTTCCATCGAGATGTCGTCGGGGAAAAACCGCTTCATCGTCAATTCCGGCCGCCCGCGCTTTGCCGGCGAAGCGATGCGGCAGATGTCGCGCATGACGGCGGCCCATTCGGTCGCGACGCTGAACGACACGTCCTCCTCGCGCATCTCCACCTCCCGCTTCCTCGGGCCGATCGTCATCGGCGGCGTCAGCAAGGTCGATGTATCGCGCACCGAGCGCGAGTCCGGCGCCGACGGTGTGACGGCGACCCATGACGGTTATCTGAAGCGCTTCGGCCTGCTCTACGAGCGCGATATCCTCGTTGCGGCCTCGGGGGGCGAAATTCGCGGGCGCGAGCACTTCTATAAGCCCGGCAATCCGAGTGGGCCGGTCGAGCGCGGGACGGCGGTTGTGCGGTTCCACATCCACCCTGCCATCCAGCTCTACCGCGCTTCGGCCAATGAAACGCGGCTCGTGGCGCCCGACGGCGAGGCCTGGGCGCTGACCTGCCTCGACGTGCCCGTCGAGGAGGAAGAGGACGTCTTCTTCGCCGATCCCTCGGGCGTGCGGGCCTCGCGCCAGCTCACGCTCACCATGCCACTTGCCGAAATGCCCGAGGTTCAGTGGTCGCTGGCGCGACAGCGCTGATTTTCCGGCCGTTCGCGGTTTTCTCGCAGCGGCGCCTGTGATAACGGGGCGCATGACCATCCGGCCCTTCCTCCCGGGCCGTCAGAACGGAGCGCCCCATGGCCGTCATTTCCAAGAAAATCCCCGCCCCCGATCGTGTCGCCGTGCGCACCGCGCTTCTGTCGGTCTCCGACAAGGCGGGTGTCGTCGATCTCGCCAGGGCGCTTGCCGAAAAAGGCGTGCGCCTGCTGTCGACCGGCGGCACGCACAAGGCGCTCAGCGATGCGGGCCTTGCCGTGACCGACGTCTCCGAGGTCACCGGTTTTCCGGAAATCATGGACGGCCGCGTCAAGACGCTGCATCCCTCCGTGCATGGCGGCCTGCTGGCCATCCGCGACGATGTGGAGCATGTCGCGGCGATGAAGGCGCACGGCATCGACGCGATCGACCTTGCCGTCATCAACCTCTACCCGTTCGAGGAGGTCCGCGCCAAGGGCGGCGACTATCCGACGACCGTCGAGAACATCGATATCGGCGGGCCGGCGATGATCCGCGCCTCGGCCAAGAACCATGCCTATGTGACCGTCGTCACCGACCCGGCCGACTACCCGGCGCTGCTGGAGGAACTGGCCGACGGTTCGACCGCCTATGCCTTCCGCCAGCGCATGGCAGCCAAGGCCTATGCCCGCACGGCGGCCTATGACGCGGCGATCTCCAACTGGTTCGCAGAAGCGCTCGATATATCCATGCCGCGCCACCGCGTGCTCGGCGGCGTACTGAAGGAAGAGATGCGCTACGGCGAGAACCCGCACCAGAAGGCGGGTTTCTACGTCACCGGCGAGAACCGCCCGGGCGTCGCGACGGCGACGCTGCTGCAGGGCAAGCAGCTTTCCTACAACAACATCAACGACACGGACGCCGCCTTCGAGCTGGTTGCCGAGTTCCTGCCGGAGAACGGCCCGGCCTGCGCGATCATCAAGCACGCCAATCCCTGTGGCGTCGCCACCGGCAAGACGCTGAAGGACGCCTATGCGCGGGCGCTCGCCTGCGATCCGGTCTCAGCCTTCGGCGGCATCATCGCGCTTAATTCGACGCTCGACGGCGAGACGGCGGAGGAGATCGTCAAGCTCTTCACCGAGGTCATCATCGCCCCGGATGCGGATGAGAAGGCCCGCGCGATCATCGCCGGCAAGCCGAACCTGCGCCTGCTGGTGACGGGCGCCCTGCCCGATCCGCGCATTCCCGGCCTTTCCGCCAAAACGGTCTCCGGCGGCCTTCTCGTGCAGAGCCGCGACAACGGCATGGTCGAGGACCTGGAGCTGAAGGTCGTCACCAAGCGCGCGCCGACGGCGCAGGAGCTTATCGACATGAAGTTCGCCTTCAAGGTCGCCAAGCACGTCAAGTCGAATGCCGTGGTCTATGCCAACGACGGCCAGACGGCGGGCATCGGCGCCGGTCAGATGAGCCGCGTCGATTCGGCCCGCATCGCCGGCCTGAAGGCCGAGGAAGCGGCCAAGGCCATGGGCCTTGCCGAGCCTTTGACGCGCGGTTCCGCGGTCGCCTCCGAAGCCTTCCTGCCCTTCGCGGACGGCCTGCTCTCGGCCATCGCCGCTGGCGCGACGGCGGTCATCCAGCCGGGCGGCTCGATGCGCGATGCGGAAGTGATCGCCGCAGCGGACGAGGCCGGCGTCGCCATGGTCTTCACCGGCATGCGTCATTTCCGGCACTGAACCGGATTCTTCGCCGGAGTCGAAACGCCCCGCCTGCGGGGCGTTTTGCGTTTCAGGGTGCGACCTTCGCCGCCGGATAGGGTGTACGCAGCAGGAGCAGGAAGCCGACGACGAGGAAGACGATAAGCGCCATCATGCCGATGCGTGCCGAGCCGGTGGCCGTCGTGACGAGCGCGACGGAAAGCGGGGCGAGGAAGGACGTGGCGCGGCCCGAAAGGGCATAGAGGCCGAAATAGCGGCCGGCCTCGTCGGGATGGATACTTTGCGCGAGATAGGAGCGCGCCGACGCCTGCACGGGGCCGAAGGCGACGCCGATCAGGAGACCGTAGAGTATATAGGCCTTTTCCGCCGCGGTGCCGAAGAGGCCGCCGGAATCGGCCATCGGCAGCGGGACGAGGCCGAACAGGGTGAAGCCGGGGCCGGTGGAGACGATGCCGATGGTCGCGACGGTGAGGCAGACGAGGCTCACGACGACGACGGTCTTCGAACCGAGGCGCCTGTCCAGCCGGCTGGCATAGAGGCAGCCGCCGATGGCGACGACATTGAGGATGATGCCGTAGATGCCGAGCTCGAAGGTCCGCCAGGCGAACATGCCGGCCGCGAACGTGCCGCCAAGTGCAAGCAGACCGTTGACGCCGTCCTGGTAGATCATGCGGGCGACGAGGAAGCGCAATATGCCCGGTTTGCTGCGGAGATCGCGCAGCGCGGCGGAAAGGTCGGCGAAGCCGGCGCGCACGGCGGCGGCGATGGGCAGCCCCTTGCTCTGGTCCGGCGTGAAGAAGAACATCGGCAGGATGAAGACGAGATACCAGATCGCCGAGATCGGCCCGGTGATGCGTGCGTCCTCGCCCGCCGCCGCATCGAGGCCGAAGAGCGGGGCGATGCCGATCGCGGTCCTGCCCGTTTCCGGGTTGGCGGCGAGCAGCGCCACAACGGCGATCAGCACGATCATGCCGCCGAGATAGCCGAGCCCCCACGCGATGTTGGAGATGCGGCCGGCATCCTCGGGCTTGACGAGCCGCGGCATCATCGAATCGTTGAAGACGATGGAAAACTCCGCCGCGACGGTCGCGAGCACGATCATGGCCATGGCGAAGGGAAGGCTGCTGCCGGGCGCGGCAAACCAGAGGGCCGCAAGCGACAGGATCTTGATCACCGCGAAAGCGGCGATCCACGGTTTTCGCGCGCCGGAGGCGTCGGCGATCGAACCCATGATCGGCGCAAGCAGCGCAATCGTTATGCCGGCAATGGTGAGCGTGTAGCTCCAGGCGGCCTGACCGGCGGCATGGTCCTCGGTGAGGCGCGAGACGAGATAGGGGCCGAAGATGAAGGTGGTTATGACGGTGAAGAAGGGCTGCGCCGCCCAGTCGAACAGCATCCAGCCCGTTATGCCGAGACGGCCGACCTTCGGCTCACGGCCTTGCACAACGCTCGTCATCGCCCCTCCTCGACTGCGGGGCAACGACCGCGCGCCCGTCCTCAGCCGGCTAACGGAAACGATGTTCCGTCAGCCGGCAGCGGACTGTCTCATTTCGCCCTTTCCTGTGCAAGGTCGCTCAGGATGCCGGCGGCGACGCTGACCTTGGCGAGCGTGGCCTCGCCGCCCTCCGTCAGGGCCGAGAGGTTTGCCGTCACGCGGGCGAGACGTTCCTTCTCGGCCTGCTGCCAGGCGGCGAGCGGGGTCTTGTCGCTTTTGTGGCGGGTCAGGATGGCGCTGGCGAGGTCGCGGCGAGCATTGGCGATGTCGGTGAGGCTGCGCTGCAAGGCGAGCGCCTCGTAGAGATCGCCGGCCGGGATGCGGCCTGCCGCCGAAAGCAGGCGGCCGATGTTCAGCGCCGAGCTGACGCCGGCGAAGGTCTGCGCCGTCTTGCCGAGCGTGTCGCCGGTCGCGCCGGCGATCAGCATGACCTCGGGCACGAAGGTCAGCATGGAGAGCGTGGCGATCTCCTCGGCCAGTTCGCTCGGCACGCCCTCGTCCTCATAGCCATGGGCCTTGCGGCGGGCCTCGTCGCCGGCCTGTTCCGAGATCAGCGTCGCAAGGTTCGGGCGAAGCTGCTTCAGCGCCTGCCTGAGCTTGGCCACCGCCTGGTCCATCGGGCTGGAGACGGCGCCCGTCGTCAAGAGCAGGCCGGTGACGGTGGCGTAGATGCGGCCGATCTCCTCGTAGAGCTCGTTCTGCACGGAACCGGCGACCTGGTTGTCCAGTGCGTCGACGCCGGCATAGAGCGCCGAGAGGCCATAGCCGTCGCGGGCGATGATCGCCGCCTTAACCGCATCGGCCGGGCCGAAGCCGGTGCCGTCGGTCAGCGTGTTGACGAAGGCCGGGCCGCCGCGGTTGATCACCTCGTTGGCAAGGATCGTCGCGATGATCTCGCGGCGCAGGCGATGCGAGCGGATGTCGTCCGCATAGGTCTTCTGCATCTTCGCCGGGAAGTAGCCCGTCAGCATCGGCTCGAAATAGGGCTCGTCCGGCAGGCCGGTATGGATGAGCTCGTCGAACAGGACCAGCTTGGCATAGGAGAGCAGCACGCCGATCTCCGGCCGCGTCAGCGGCTTGCCGGCCTGGTAGCGCTCGGCGACCGTCCGGTCGTCCGGCAGGGTCTCGACCTTGCGGTTGAGCTGGCCGGCGGCTTCCAGCCGGTCCATCAGGCGCGTCAGCGGCGCGCGGTTGGCCGCGCCCTGCCGTTCCGTCAGCGAGATCGCCAGGGATTGCAGGTAGTTGTTGCGCAGCACGAGATGGGCCACCTCGTCGGTCATGGAGGCGAGCAGCACGTTGCGCTTTGCGCGCGTCAGCCGCTCGTCACGCATGGCCGAAGCGAGCGCGATCTTGATGTTGACCTCGACGTCCGACGAGTTGACGCCGGCCGAGTTGTCGATGGCGTCGGAATTGCTGCGCCCGCCCTTGAGGCCGAAGGCGATGCGCCCGCGCTGGGTGACGCCGAGATTGGCGCCCTCGCCGATCACCTTGGCGCGCACGTCCTCGCCGACGATGCGGATCGGATCGTTGGCGCGGTCGCCCACCTCCGCGTCCGTCTCGTTCTGGCCGCGGATATAGGTGCCGATGCCGCCGAACCACATGAGGTCCACGGGGGCCTTGAGGATCGCCGTCATGATCTCGAACGGCGTCGCCTTGGCCTTGTCGAGGCCGATCACGGCCATGGCTTCCGGTGTCAGCGTCACGGATTTCTCCGTGCGCGGGATGATCATCGCACCCTTGGAGAGCACCGAACGGTCATAGTCCTGCCAGCTCGAGCGCGGCAGGTTGAACATGCGGCGGCGCTCTGCGAAGGACGTATCGGTATCCGGCGAAGGATCGATGAAGATGTCGCGGTGGTCGAAGGCGGCGACGAGCCGGATCTTGCGCGACAGCAGCATGCCGTTGCCGAAGACGTCGCCCGACATGTCGCCGACGCCGGCAACGGTGAAGGGCGTCTTCTGGATGTCGATGTTCATCTCACGGAAGTGGCGCTTGACGGTCTCCCAGGCGCCGCGGGCGGTGATGCCCATCTTCTTGTGGTCGTAGCCGGCCGAGCCGCCCGAGGCAAACGCGTCGTCGAGCCAGAAGCCGGCTTCCTGGGCAAGGCCGTTCGCCGTGTCGGAGAAGGTCGCCGTGCCCTTGTCGGCGGCGACGACGAAATAGGGATCGTCACCGTCGATGCGCACCGTGTCGGCCGGCGGCACGATGTCCTGCCCGACAATGTTGTCGGTGACGGACAGCAACGTGCGGATATAGGTCTTGTAGGCCTCGGTTCCCGCCTTGAAGACGGCGTCGCGGCTGCCGCCGACCGGAAGCTGCTTGGGATAGAAGCCGCCCTTGGCGCCGACCGGCACGATGACCGAGTTCTTCACCTGCTGCGCCTTGACGAGGCCCAGCACTTCCGTGCGGTAGTCCTGCGCGCGGTCCGACCAGCGAAGGCCGCCGCGGGCGACCTTGCCGAAGCGCAGGTGCACGCCTTCCACTTCCGCGCCGTAGACGAAGATCTCGCGGAAGGGGCGCGGTTCCGGCAGGCCGTCGAGGGCCTTGGGGTCGAGCTTGATCGCCAGCGTCCTGCGCGGCTTGCCGTCCGCGTCGCGCTGGAAGTAGTTCGTGCGTAGCGTCGCCTCGATGGCGTTGACATAGCGGCGCAGGATGCGGTCCTCGTCGAGGCTCGGCACGTTTGCCAGCGCCGCCTCGATGGCCGCCGCCGCATCCGCCGACTTCTTCTCGCGCTGGCGATCCGAGAGCTTCGGATCGAGGCGGGTGTCGAACAGGCGGAAGAGCTCGGCGGCGATGGAAGGATATTTGTTCAGCGTGTCGGCGATGTAGCCCTGCGAATAGGCGATGCCGGTCTGCCGCAGGTAGCGCGAATAGGTGCGCAGCGCCATGATCTCGCGCGCCGAAAGGCCGCCGGTGAGGATCAGGCGGTTCAGCGCGTCGTCGTCCACCTCGCCATGCCAGGCCGCGAGGAAGCCTTCCTCCAGCATCGGGCTCAGCTTGGCGAGATTGACCTCCAGCCCGTCGCGCTGCTTCAGCTCCATGTCGTGCAGGATGACGCGGCGCTCGCTGCCGTCGAGACCGACCAGCGTGAGATCGTGCGTCTGCTCGCTGACGACGTTGAAGCCGAGATTTTCGAGGAGCGGCACGCGCCGCGACAGCGAAACCGGCTCGCCGGCGTGGAAGATCTTCAGTTCGACCGTGGTGAGATCCGTGTTCCAGGCCTTGCGGTAGAAGGCGATGCGGATCGGGTTTTCCTCTGTCGCGGTCGTGATGAGCGCGAGGTCGGCATGGGCTTCGGCGGGGGTGAAGTCCTCCTGGTAACCGCGGTCGGCGACGAGGCGCATGCCGTCGGCGTTGGAAAGCGCCTCGAAGCGATCGGTCCAGCGCGTCGCGATCTCGCGCACGGCCTGTTCGAGCTTGGGCTGCGGGATGCGCGGCGTCTTGCCGCCGGAGCGGCCGATGATGAAGTGCACGCGGGCAAGGCCGCCTTCCGGGAAAGCCGGATAGTAGGCCGAGACGCGGCCGTCATAAGCCGACTTCAGATAGTTGCCGATCTTTTCGCGCACGTCCGAATCGTATTGCTCACGCGGCACGTAGACGATGACCGAGACGAAGCGGTCGAAGCGGTCGATGCGCGGCAGGACGCGGATGCGCGGGCGGTCGGACAGCTCGTTGATCTGCTCACAGAAGGTGGCGAGCAGGCCGGTGTCGATCTGGAAGAGGTCGTCGCGCGGATAGGATTCCAGCGTGTTGATCAGCATCTTGCCGGAATGGCTCTTCGGGTCGTAACCGAAATGCTCGACGACGGCCTCCACCTTGGAGCGCAGCAGCGGGATCTGGCCGGCGGCGTGCGTATAGGCCGTGGAGGTGAAGAGGCCGACGATGCGCAGCTCCCCGATCACCTTGCCCTTCTCGTCGAAGCGTTTCAGGCCGACATAATCCATATAGGCCCGGCGGTGCACGACGGATTTCACATTGGCCTTGGTGACGATGAGGAAATCCGGGCCTTCGAGGAATTCGAGGATTTCCGGCGTCGTCGTCACGGCGTCCTTGCCGAGGCGCAGCACGCGCACATCCGGGTCGGAGAGGATGCCGAGGCCTTCGCCGCCGCGTTCCACGGTCGCCGCCTCGCCCTTGCCGGAATAGCTGTATTCCCGCATGCCGAGGAAGGTGAAGTTGTTGGCGCGCAGCCAGGTAAGGAAGGCGAGCGCCTCGTCCTTGTCGGCCTTGGCCTTGGCATAGCGCTCCATGTCGGCCATGGCGCTGTCGAGCTTTTCGACCATTGCCGGCCAGTCGTCGACGGCGAGATGGACCTGGTGCAGCACGGTGTTCACGCGCTCGGCGAGCGATGCGGCCTCGGCCGGCGAAAGCTCGGAAAGGTGGATCTCGATATGGCTGACCCGGTGCGCCGGGTCGCTCTCCTCGTCCGGCGAGAAGAGCTTCGGCGCCTCACCCGGCGTCACGACGAGGATCGGGTGGATCGCAAGGTGGATGTCGCGATGCGTGCTCGTCACCTCGCCCATCACCGAATCGTAGAGGAACGGCTGGTTGCGGTCGGTGACGGAGAGCACGGAGACCGGCTGACCCTGCGGCCGGACGTCATCGAGCGTGGTGACGGTAACGCGCGGTGCGGTGCCGTCCCAGGCCTCAATTTCGGCCATGGCGTGGGCCGCGGCCGCGGCCAGCATCTCGCCGGTATAGTGCTCGATATCGTCCTTGCTGGCACGCCCGAAAAGGATATCGGGGTTGAGCGTCTTTGCGCCGAGGGCGGCTGCTGCGGCCTTTGCGGCCTCGATGTGTTTTTCTCGTTTCATGTTCGTCCTAGCACCCATGGAATTCTCCCTCGAATCCGATGGCCGGGACGTTAGCAGAAGAAAAAATACGCGCGACGAAATTTGTGCTTATGCGAGAAAATTCAATCGATTTTGTCCGGAATAGGTCAGTTTTGCTGTCGTTTTGTCATGAAAATCCTGTTTTTTCGTCGAAAAGCAGCCCAAAACACGCCGAAGCCGTTCAATCCGGTCATTCGGCCGAAAGGGATTTTCGGGGCGGGCGTTGACAGGAAAACACCCCCTTGCCATCACTCGGCCATAGCGAAGGGAGCCGGCCATGAACGATAGCGACAAGGGCGCGGTCATCGTCATTTCGAGCCATGTGGTGCGCGGCACGGTCGGCAACCGCGCCGCGGTCTTCGCGCTCGAGACACTCGGCCATCCGGTCTGGGCGTTGCCGACGGTCATCCTGCCCTGGCATCCCGGCCACGGTCGTGCGACGCGTGTCGCCATCCCGGCCGAGGATTTCGATGCGGTCGTCTCCGACCTTATCGCCGCGCCCTGGCGCGGCGAGGTGAAGGCGGTGCTGTCGGGCTATCTCGCCAGCGCGGCGCAGGCCCGCTCGGTGGCGCGGCTCGTCGAGAGCCTGCGCGCCGACAACCCCGACCTTCTTTACATGTGCGATCCGGTCTGCGGCGACGAGCGCGGCCTCTACGTGCCGGAGGAAACGGCGGTGGCGATCCGCGAAGGCCTGATCCCGCTTGCCTCCGTCGCGACGCCGAACCGCTTCGAGCTGGCCTGGCTTGCCGGCGCACCGCTGGAGACGAACGCGGCGATCATGGAGGCGGCCCTGTCGCTCGGGCCCTCGCGTATGCTCGTCACCTCTTCGCTGCCGCTGATGGCGGGCAGCACCGGCAATCTCTATCTTTCCGGGCGCAGCGCGCTGCTCGCCGAGCACCGCCTCGTGCCGAACCCGCCGAATGGCACAGGCGATCTCCTCTCTGCGATCTTCCTTTCCCGGATGATGGAGGGCCTGCCGGACGAGCGGGCCCTGATGTCGGCGACCGCCAGCGTCTTCGAGATCGTCGCGCGCACGGCCAAGCGCGGCGCCGACGAGCTGACACTGGAACAGGACGCCTCCAGCATCTCGACGCCGATGGCCAGGGTGCACATGCGCCGCCTCGTGCATCCGGCGCAAACGCGGCGTTCGTGAGCTGGGGCCGTAGCGCGATCCGGCCTTGCGCCGTGCCCTTTGGAGTGGTTTATGCGTCAAGCCGGATGGAGCCTCGTCCGGCAGATCGTATCACGGGGGTATTCCGACACATGAACCGCTTTCCCGATCGTCTTCTGAATGGCTATCGCAATTTCATGTCCGGCCGCTATGCCGAGCAGTCGGCGCGCTACAGGGCACTCGCCGAAACCGGCCAGAAACCGAAGACGCTGGTGATCGCCTGTTGCGATTCCCGCGCCGCGCCGGAAACGATTTTCGACAGCGGGCCGGGCGAGCTCTTCGTCGTGCGCAACGTTGCCAACCTCGTGCCGCCCTACGAGCCGGACGGCCAGTTCCACGCAACCTCGGCCGCGCTCGAATTCGCCGTGCAGTCGCTGAAGGTCAGCGACATCGTGGTGATGGGCCATGGCCGCTGCGGCGGCATTTCCGCCGCGCTCGACCCGGATGCCGAACCGCTGTCGCCCGGCGATTTCATCGGTAAGTGGATGGGCATGCTGAAGCCGGTCGCCGAACAG
Source organism: Shinella zoogloeoides (assembly GCF_030733845.1). Taxonomy (NCBI): domain Bacteria; kingdom Pseudomonadati; phylum Pseudomonadota; class Alphaproteobacteria; order Hyphomicrobiales; family Rhizobiaceae; genus Shinella; species Shinella zoogloeoides. The sequence continues at coordinate 3,592,244 of NZ_CP132311.1, read as the reverse complement.
ATCCAGGGCGCCGAGATCCTCACTCGGGCCGAGCGCCAGCGGGCGCTGGAGCGCGTATCCATCCGCAACTCGCTCAACAACCTCAGGACCTTCCCCTGCGTGCGCATCCTGGAGGAAAAGGGCCGTGTGCAGTTGCATGGCGCCTGGTTCGACATTTCGACCGGCGAACTCTGGGTCATGGATGCCAAGACCGGCGATTTCATGCGGCCGAGCCTTTAGAGCATTTTCGCGTTTTCCGAATCGCGAAAGCTTTCAACGAAAAACCCGGCGCGAAGCCTCGCACCGGGTTTTTTGCATTCGGAAGATGCCGGCGATCAGTTGCCGTCGATTTCCGCGCCGATGATGGCGATCGCGCGCTGGTAGACGCTTGCCGCGTTCCAGCCCTGCAGGGCGCCGAAATTGCCTTCGCCCGGCTGGTAGCCGCCGCCGGCGCTCCAGCCGTGGCCGCGCAGGAAGTTCGCCGTGGAGGCGAGCGCGTCGGCCTTCGAGCCGACGAGGTCGATGCGGCCGTTGCCGTCGCCGTCGACGCCGTATTTCAGGACGTTGGCCGGCAGGAACTGCGTCTGGCCGATTTCGCCGTGCGCCGCGCCGCGTGCCGAGGTGCTGAGCGTGCCGTTCTGCACGAGCTGCAGCGTGGCATAGAGCTGATTGGTGAAATAGTCCGAACGGCGGCAGTCATAGGCGAGCGTCGCGACGGCCGAGATGGTGTGTTCCTTGCCGAGGAAGCCGCCGAAGCCGGTTTCCATGCCCCAGATCGCCAGAAGCGGGCCGGCCGGCACGCCGTAGCGGCTCTCGATGCGCTTGAAGAGGGCGGCGTTCTGCTGCTTCAGGCTCTTGCCGCGGCGGATGATCGCCTGGCCGCCGCGCTTCTGCATGAACTGGTCGAGCGAGAGCTTGAAGCTCTTCTGGCCGCGGTCGGCGCGGATCGTGGCGCGGGCGTAGCTGACATTGGCGAAGGCCTTGTCCAGCGTCGAGCGGCTGATGCCGCGGCTTGCCGCCTCGTCCTTGAAGGATTCCACCCAGGACGGAAAACCGCCCGCATCGTTGCCGCAGCTTGCTGCTTCAGCCATCGCCGGCAGCGCTGCCGTAGCGATCATTGCGGCCAGCACCTTGGCCACGCTCTTTGTCATGCCCATGAAAAACCCCGTGATCTTCGTCAAATTCCGCTGCGGGAGCATGCCATGCTCCCCTGTTCCTGTCACCGCACCATGCCGTGAACATGCCCGGCATCCTTGCCGGACCGGTTCAAAGCGAAGTCCCGATTGTTCTCAGACGGAACAACCGGGACTTTTATTTATAGTTGGTTAAGGGAACGTTGCCACTTTTCACCGAAACGCGGAACGTCCCTACCTTTTTTCAGGCGGCCTGCTTCTTCGCCTTGATCAGGCCGCGGGCGACGAGCAGTTCCGCGATCTGGATGGCGTTGAGGGCGGCACCCTTGCGCAGGTTGTCGGAGACGACCCACATGTTGAGGCCGTTTTCGACGGTTGCGTCCTCGCGGATGCGCGAGATGTAGGTGGCGTCCTCACCGGCCGATTCGTACGGGGTGATGTAGCCGCCGTTCTCGTGCTTGTCGATGACCTGGCAACCCGGCGCCTCGCGCAGGATCTCGCGGGCCTCGTCCGCGGTGATTTCGTTCTCGAACTCGATGTTGACCGATTCGGAATGGCCGATGAAGACGGGAACGCGCACGGCCGTGCAGGTCACCTTGATCTTGGGGTCGAGCATCTTCTTGGTCTCGGCGAGAACCTTCCACTCTTCCTTCGTGTAGCCGTCTTCCATGAAGCTGTCGATGTGCGGAATGACGTTGAAGGCGATGCGCTTGGTGAACTTCTTCGATTCGACCGGGTCGGCGACGAAGACGGCGCGGGTCTGCTGGAAGAGCTCGTCCATGCCTTCCTTGCCGGCGCCCGAGACGGACTGGTAGGTCGAGACGACGACGCGCTTGATCGTGGCGCGGTCATGCAGCGGCTTCAGCGCGACGACGAGCTGGGCGGTCGAGCAATTCGGGTTGGCGATGATGTTCTTGCGGCTGAACTGGGCGATGGCGTCCGGGTTCACTTCCGGCACGATCAGCGGAACCTCCGCGTCGTAGCGCCAGGCCGAGGAATTGTCGATGACGACGCAGCCCTGGGCACCGATCTTCGGTGAATACTTCTGCGAAACCGTGCCGCCGGCCGACATCAGGCAGATGTCCGTGTCGGAGAAATCGTAGTTTTCGAGGTTCTGCACCTTCAGCGTCCTGTCGCCGAAGGAGACTTCGGTGCCCTGCGAGCGGGCGGATGCCAGTGCCACGACCTCATCGGCAGGGAAGCCGCGCTCGGCGAGGATGTTCAGCATCTCGCGGCCGACATTGCCGGTCGCGCCGGCGATTGCAATCTTGAAACCCATGTCTAAAGCTCTCTTTCTCTGTCTCTCCGCGGGTCAGGAGGGGAAACCCGCCGGCCGTGACGCGGGTTTCGGTCCCCGGCCATACCGGGGAGAGAGCGGTGGGCCAGAGACGTCAGACGGTTTTCGTCGTCGTTTTGGCCGTTGTTTTGGAAATCGATACGCAATAGCGAACCCGTCCGGCGTTGAAGGCCGGAGCGATCATGCGGGCGATGGATTGTCCAAGGCGGTACATGCAGGTTCCTTTGCGTGCGTGCTGAATACGCTCATCTGCCGAAGAGTCAAGCGTTCCGTAACGGATCGTGTGCCTGCGACCTAAGTCGTACATCGAAAGTCATAAGCCCAAAGCAGCGCTGATGCGGCCATGGGTTTTCTGCCATTCTTTCATCGAGGCGCACCCCGTCCGGCGTTTTAGGGAGAAACTCCGGACCAGCATGGGCTGCCCCGGTATGCCGTTTTTGTGGAGGACAAACAAATGGCAAATGTTTCGACGGTGGGCAACGCCAAGGCGACGCCCATGACGGGCGAGCAGAAGAAGGTGATCTTCGCCTCTTCGCTCGGCACCGTTTTCGAGTGGTACGATTTCTATCTTTACGGTTCGCTGGCGATCTATATCGGCGCGACCTTCTTCAGCCAGTATCCCGAGACGACGCGCAATATCTTCGCGCTGCTCGCCTTCGCCGCCGGCTTCCTCGTGCGTCCGTTCGGCGCGTTGGTGTTCGGCCGCCTCGGCGATCTCGTCGGCCGCAAATACACCTTCCTCGTCACCATCCTCATCATGGGCTTCTCGACCTTCGTCGTGGGCCTCCTGCCCGGTGCCGCGTCCATCGGCATCGCCGCCCCGATCATCCTGATCCTGCTGCGCATGCTGCAGGGCCTGGCGCTCGGCGGCGAGTATGGCGGCGCTGCCACCTATGTGGCCGAGCATGCCCCGGACGGCCGGCGCGGCTACTTCACATCGTGGATCCAGACGACGGCGACGCTCGGCCTGTTCCTGTCGCTGGTGGTCATCCTCGCGGTGCAGTTCATGGTCGGCAAGGAAGCATTCGCCGCCTGGGGCTGGCGCATCCCGTTCCTGCTCTCGGCCATCCTGCTCGGCGTTTCCGTTTGGATCCGCCTGAAGATGAACGAATCGCCCGCCTTTGCGAAGATGAAGGAAGAGGGCAAGGGCTCCAAGGCCCCGCTGACCGAAGCCTTCGGCCAGTGGCGCAATGCCAAGATCGCGCTGCTCGCACTGTTCGGTGCCGTCGTCGGCCAGGCCGTCGTCTGGTATTCCGGCCAGTTCTACGCGCTGTTCTTCCTGACGGGCGTGCTGAAGGTCGACGGTCAGTCGGCGAACCTGATGGTCGCGGCCTCGCTGCTGCTGGGCACCGGCTTCTTCGTCTTCTTCGGCTGGCTGTCGGACAAGATCGGCCGCAAGCCGATCATCATGGCCGGCCTGCTGCTTGCCATGCTGACCTACTTCCCGCTGTTCAAGGCGCTGACCTGGGCCGGCAACCCGGCGCTTGCCACCGCGCAGGATACGGTCCGTGCAACGGTCACCGCCGCTCCGGGCGACTGCAAGTTCCAGTTCAACCCGACAGGCACGGCGAAGTTCACCACCTCTTGCGACATCGCGACCGACTTCCTGACCCGCAACTCCGTACCCTATGACGTCGTCACCACGGCGGCTGCCGGTACGCCGGCCACGGTCAAGATCGGCGAAAAGACGATCACGAGCTACGACGCCATCGCCTCGGCAGACCAGGCAAAGGCGCTCGACGCCGGGTTCAAGAAGGACGTCAACATCGCGCTTCACGATGCCGGCTATCCGCTGGTCCGCGGCGCAGCCAAGGTTCCGGACAGCAAGCTCGACGCCTTCGTCGCCGCCAACCCGGAACTCGCCCTCGATGCCGCCGCCATCCGCGCCGGCGAGAAGGCGACCATGCCCGCGGCCGACCTCGTCACGGCCAAGCTGCTGACGGCCGAAGAAGCCGCCGGCGCCACCGACATGGCCGTCTACACGATCGACAAGGCCGGCGCCTTCACCATGGTCGCCGACCCCGCGAACGTGAACTGGGTCACGATCATCGCCGTGCTGACCGTGCTCGTGATCTATGTCACGATGGTCTACGGCCCGATCGCAGCCCTGCTGGTCGAACTGTTCCCGACCCGCATCCGCTACACCGGCATGTCGCTGCCCTATCATATCGGCAACGGCTGGTTCGGCGGCCTGCTTCCGGCAACGGCCTTCGCGATGAGCGCGGCCCAGGGCGATATCTACTATGGCCTCTGGTATCCGATCGTCTTCGCCGGCATCACCCTTGTCATCGGCCTTCTCTTCCTGCCGGAAACGAAGGACCGCGACATCCACGCCATGGACTGATCACCCCCTTCCGATCCGTTCATGACGAGCCGGCCCGTGGCGACACGGGCCGGTTTTTCATTGGGGTTTTGCAAGAAGCGATTTGGGCAGCGGCCAGCCGCGTTCGTCGAAACGGAAGAGCCATTGCCGGTGCGCGAAGAAGAAGGCGGTGGCGACGGCGGTCCACAGACCGAGCAGCAGGCCGGCGGCCACGTCGCTTGGATAGTGCGCGCCGACGATGACGCGGGAGGCGCCGATCATCAGGGCGCCGATGAGGAAGAGCGGGCGCAGCCGCGGCGCCAGCATGGAGAAGGCGCCGAAGAAAGCGCCGACCGCCGCTGAGTGGCCGGAGGGAAAGCTGGAATAGAGGTCGTCATAGGCGAAGGGCGTCAGGCTGTAGGCGCCGTGCTCGGAAAAGAGCTCCGGCCGCGCGCGGCCGACGATCAGCTTGAAGAGATGGACCAGCGCGCTCGTCGCCCCGATCGTCAGGAAGAAGTAGAGCGGCAGGCGCCACGCGGTTCTGGCGCGGCCTGCGGTGGTCTCGTTCCGGCTGATCCGGTGGACGATATAGGCGACGATGACCAGAAAGCCGGAACCGTAGATCATCCAGGCGAAAGTGCCGAAATCCGTGATGCGCTCGTTGAAGGCGACGATGCCGCCGGGTAGGCCCTGCGCGCGTTGCGATAGCGTTGGATCGAAGGGAACGAGGGCCACGACGAGCACGACGGTGGCGGCGAGTATCCAGAGCGTGGAGGTGGCGAGCGATCGGTTCATGGTCGTCCCTTGAAGGCGGCGTTGCCTCCATGTGCTGGCGGTTGCCGGCATTTCAAGGGCGGAAAACGAAAAAGGCTCCCGGGGCTGGTGCGCCGGGAGCCTTTTCAGTTGTGTCGCCTGTTTCAGGCGGAAAGCTTTTTGAAGGCGGCGAGGATCGCGTCGCCCATCTCGGCGGTGCCGACCTGGCGGCTGCCCTCGGCCATGATGTCGCCGGTGCGGATGCCGCTGTCGAGAACGTCGGCAATCGCCTTTTCGAGGTTGTCGGCTTCCGTGACCATGTTGAACGAGTAGCGCAGGCACATGGCGAAGGAGGCGATCATGGCGATCGGGTTGGCGATGCCCTTGCCGGCGATATCGGGCGCCGAGCCGTGCACCGGCTCGTAGAGCGCCTTGCGCTGGCCCTTGGCATCCGGCGCGCCGAGCGAGGCGGACGGCAGCATGCCGAGCGAACCGGTCAGCATGGCAGCGACGTCGGAAAGCATGTCGCCGAAGAGGTTGTCCGTCACGATGACGTCGAACTGCTTCGGCGCGCGCACAAGCTGCATGCCGCCGGCATCGGCCAGCATGTGCTCGAGCTGAACGTCGGAATAGCTGCGCTTGTGCGTTTCCGTCACGACCTGGTTCCACAGCACGCCGGACTTCATGACGTTGCGCTTTTCCATCGAGCAGACGCGGTTGCCGCGCGTGCGGGCCAGCTCGAAGGCGACGCCGGCGATGCGCTCGATCTCGTAGGTGTCGTAGACCTGCGTGTCGATACCGCGCTTCTGGCCGTTGCCGAGATCGATGATCTCCTTCGGTTCGCCGAAATAGACGCCGCCGGTCAGCTCGCGCACGATGAGGATATCGAGGCCTTCGACCAGCTCGGGCTTCAGCGAGGAGGCATTCGCGAGCGCCGGGTAGCAGATCGCCGGGCGCAGGTTCGCGAAGAGCTTCAGGTCCTTGCGCAGGCGAAGCAGGCCGGCTTCCGGGCGTACCTCATAGGGCACGGCATCCCATTTCGGGCCGCCGACGGCGCCGAACAGCACGGCGTCCGCCGCGAGCGCCTTCTCCATGTCGCCTTCCGAGATCGCCGCGCCATGGGCGTCATAGGCCGAGCCGCCGACGAGGCCTTCGTCGGTTTCAAAGCCGGCGCCGAGCTCGGCGTTCATATAGGCGATGATCTTGCGGACTTCCGCCATGGCTTCCGGGCCGATGCCGTCGCCGGGCAGAAGGAGGAGGTTACGCGCTGTCATGGGATTTTCCTTGATGTCACGGAAGGGTTGGGCGCTTCTTAGCGCAACTTCCGTTCAAGGAAAATCATCGGGAAGAAAGAATTTTGCGCGGGCGCCTTCGCCTTTTGGCTAGCTGCGGCGCAGCGCCGTCATCTCGATCTCGATCAGCATTTCCGGCCGGATGAGGTCGCAGACGACCATGGTGGCGGCGGGGCGGATCGAACCGAAGGTCTCGCCGAGGATCGGGAAGACGCGGTCGGCAAAGGCCGCTTCGGTGACATAGTAGTGGCAGCGCACGACGTCGGCAAAGGAGAAGCCGGCGTCCTCCAGGGCCTTGCCGATGGTGGCAAGGCAGTTGCGCGTCTGCTCCTCGACGCTTTCGGGCATGATCATGGTGGCATAGTCGTAGCCGGTCGTGCCGGAAACGAAGCACCAGTTGCCCTCGACGACGGCGCGCGAATAGCCCGCCGTCGCTTCGAAAGGGGAGCCGGAGGAGATCAGCCGGCGCATGCGCTTCAAGCCCAGGGACGCGAGGACGCGGTGGCTTTCTCGAAACTGTCGATCGACGTCGCCTTTTCCAGCGTCAGGCCGATGTCGTCGAGGCCGTTCAGCAGGCAATGGCGGCGGAAGGCGTCGATCTCGAAGCCGATGCGGCCGCCGTCGGGACCGGTGATTTCCTGAGCTTCCAGGTCAACGGTCAGGATGGCGTTGGAACCGCGGCTGGCGTCGTCCATCAGCTTGTCCAGGTCTTCCTGGCTGACGACGATCGGCAGGATGCCGTTCTTGAAACAGTTGTTGTAGAAGATGTCGGCGAAGCTCGTGGAAATCACGCAGCGGATGCCGAAGTCGAGCAGCGCCCACGGCGCATGCTCGCGCGAGGAGCCGCAGCCGAAATTGTCGCCGGCGACGAGGATCGTGGCGTTCTGGTAGGCCGGCTTGTTCAGCACGAAGCTTTCGTTGACGCTGCCGTCCTCGTTGTAGCGCGCTTCGGCGAAGAGGCCCTTGCCGAGGCCGGTGCGCTTGATCGTCTTGAGGTAGTCCTTCGGGATGATCATGTCCGTGTCGATATTGACGACGGGAAGCGGCGCGGCGACGCCGGTCAGCTTGACGAACTTGTCCATGCGGAAACCCTCGAAATGCGGTGATATCGGTTGGTGCAAGCGTTTAGATCAGTTTTCCCGGAATTTGAAGGAGAATCTTCGGGAAACCCGGGCTGCAAACGCAAATGCCGGGCGCGAAAGCGCGCCCGGGTGTCTCTTCCTCGGGAAGGGTGCGGCTTCAGAGATCGATGATCGTGCCGCGACCGTCGTTCCAGATGCGCGGTTCGCGCTGGCCGGCTGCCCTGCGATCGTTGCGGGCGGTCGCGCGGACCGGCGCCGGCTGGAGCTTGGCGGCAAGCATGGAGCCGAGCATCAGCACGGCGACGATGCCGGCGATGGCAAGGCCCACGGAGGCGGCGAACAGGAAGGTCGCGCCTGCGATCATCAGGCTGAGGACGGTGAAGACGATGGAGCGGATACGCTGCATTTTGATTTGCCCTTTCTCTGAGAAGCAATGTGGGGGCCGATTTTGTCCATTGCAAGGCCGAATTTCGTAGTGCTTGCGGCCTGCGACAAAGCGCGGCAAAAAGGACGGATGAACAGGACACCCCACCACCATCCGCTTCGCCTGCGCCGCTCGGTGCTGAGCGTTCCCGCCGCAAATGCCCGGGCGCTTGCCAAGTCCGCCGCGCTCGATTGCGACGCAATCATCTTCGACCTCGAAGATTCCGTGCTGCCCGAGAAGAAGGCGGATGCGCGCGCCGCCCTCATCGCACATTTCGAGACGCTCGACCGGTCGTCCGGCTGCGAGCACGTCATCCGCATCAACACGCTCGATGGGCCGGACGGCGTGCTCGACCTGGAAGCGGTGCTCGAATGCATGCCCGATGCGGTGCTGCTGCCGAAGGTGTCGGAACCCCAGGACGTCCTGACCGTCGCCGACTGGCTTTCCGAGGCGGGTGCGGACGACGGCCCGCGGCTCTGGGCGATGATCGAGACCGCGGCCGGCCTGCTCAACGTCGCGCCGCTCGCCGAGACGGGCCGCACCCATGGCGGCCGGCTCGACTGCTTCGTCGTCGGCCTCAACGACCTGCGCAAGGAGACCGGCATCGCCGATATTGCCGGCCGACCCTATCTTGTGCCGCTGCTGCTGCAGGTCGTGGTGGCGGCACGGGCCTCGGGGCTCGATGTCGTCGATGCCGTGTTCAACGATTTTGCCGATGAGGAGGGCCTTGCGGCGGAGTGCCGGCAGGGCCGCCACATGGGCTTCGACGGCAAGATGCTGATCCATCCGGCGCAGATCGCGGCGGCGAACGAGGCCTATGGCGTGACGGAGGCCGAGGCGGCCGAGGCGCTCGCTATCGTCGCCGCCTTCGCTGCGCCGGAAAACGCCGGCAAGGCGGTCATCAACCTTGCCGGACGCATGGTCGAAAAACTCCATGCCGACCAGGCCGGGCGTCTTCTCGCCAAGGCCGACCTGATAAACGAGAGAAAGAAGAACGCATGAAAGTCTACCGCTTCCTGACCGCCCCCGACGACGCCTCGTTCTGCCACAAGGTGACGCTGGCGCTGAACAAGGGCTGGGAACTGCACGGCTCGCCGAGCTACGCCTACAATGCCGAGGCCAAGGTCATGCAGTGCGGCCAGGCGGTCGTGAAGGACGTTCCGGGCAAGGAATACACGCCGGATATCAAGCTTTCCGAGCAGTAATCCCGACGCGAATGGCGGCGGGTTCACCCCGCCGCGATTTCCGCGCTTGCCTCGATGCGCTCCATGTCGTCGTCCGACAGGCCGAAATGGTGGCCGATCTCGTGGATGAGGACGTGGGTGATGATGTCGCCGAGGGTTTCCTCGTTCTCCGCCCAGTAATCGAGGATCGGGCGGCGGTAGAGGGTGATGCGGTTGGGCATTTCGCCGGTCTCGACGGTGAAGCGCTCGCTGATGCCGCGGCCCTCGAACAGGCCGAGCAGGTCGAAGGGCGTTTCCAGCGCCATGTCTTCAAAGACGTCGTCGCTCGGGAATTCGGCGATCTCGATGATGAGGTTGCCCGTCAGCGCACGGAACTCTTCCGGCAGGTGGCCATAGGCCTCCAGCGCCAGGGATTCGAACGTGCTGATTGTCGGGGCATGGCGGTTGCGCCAATCCTCGGTCTGGTCAATGCGGGCCATAGGCTCTCCTTTGCCCGTCATATAGACGATTTCCAGCGTTTTTCGAGGGTCGAATTTGCATGAACCGCCTGCGTTCGGTGCGCGCGGACGCGTCACCCTGCTGGACGATTCGATCGCCCGGGATTTTCCGGAACGGTGTCCTTGCACGAAAGATCCGGCCTCGGCAGGCGTTTTGCAACAAAACGTGATCGGTCAGTTTGACGCACCTCGGGCGCGGCCTGCGGTCGGTTGACATGCAGTAACCGTATGAAAAGGCGATATTTTTAATCAAGATTAGAACGACTCTAAATTTATGAGTCAACAAGGCTGACCTGTTCATTCTTGACAACAAAGGTCCCCTTTTGCTTAATCCCGAAAACTCAGTACTTTGCGTATGACAGGCAAGACGAAATGCTGGTTTGCAGCTGCAACTTCATCACCGATAAGGAAATCGTTGACGTGATCAACAGCCTCCTCGACGAGGACTGTTGGCAGCTCATCGTGCCTGCAAAAGTCTATCACGCGATGCAGAAGCGCGGCCGTTGCTGCGGCTGTTTTCCCAATGTGGTGGACATCATCATCCGCACAACCGAGCAGTACCACGCCCGCCGTGACTCGACGGACGACGAGATATTTGATTTCATGACCCGCCTCAAACAATTCCATGAAGAAAACAGGAGAGCGGACCTTGAAAGGCGACACAAAAGTCATCGAGCAGCTTAACGAAGCGCTCTATCTCGAGCTGGGTGCTGTCAACCAGTACTGGCTGCATTACCGCCTGCTGGAGGACTGGGGTTACACGCTTCTCGCCAAGAAGGAGCGCGCCGAATCGATCGAAGAGATGCAGCATGCCGATAAGCTTGTCGCCCGCATCATCTTCCTCGAAGGCCACCCGAACCTCCAGACCGTCGCACCGCTGCGCATCGGCCAGAACGTCAAGGAAGTGCTGGAAGCCGACCTTGCCGGCGAATACGACGCCCGCGCGGCCTACAAGAAGTCGCGCGACATCTGTCACGCGGCCGGCGACTACGTCACCATGAAGCTGTTCGAAGAGCTGCTGATCGACGAGGAAGGCCATATCGACTTCCTGGAGACCCAGCTCGAACTGTTCGGCAAGCTCGGCGAGGAAAAGTACGGCCAGCTCAACGCCGCGCCGGCCAACGAAGCCGAATAAAGCTTTCTGCCTATCCCGAATGCGAAAATCCCCGGCTTTGCCGGGGATTTTTGTTTGTCAGGGGGCCAGATGCGCGAAGGTTTCGACGACTTCCTCGTAGACCTTGCGCTTGAAGGGCACGATCAACCCCGGCAGGTCGCGCATCGCCTTCCATTCCCAGGCGTCGAATTCGGCCTCGTGCCCGCCTGGCGGCGGGTTGATGGCGATCTCGCTCTCCTCGCCTTCGAAGCGGAAGGCGAACCAGCGCTGCGTCTGGCCGCGATACTTGCCCTTGAGGCCGATGCCGATGAGGTGCGGCGGCAGGTCGTAGTTGATCCAGCGGCCGGCATCGGCGAGCAGCGAGGCGCTTTTGATGCCGGTTTCCTCGTAGAGTTCGCGCCAGGCCGCTTCCAGCGGGTCCTCGTTCTTGTCGATGCCGCCCTGCGGCATCTGCCAGAGCTGCGGCGAGCCGTCGTATTCGGAATTGCCGACGGCAATGCGCCGGCCGGCCCAGACCTTGTTTTCGGCGTTCAGCACCATGATGCCGACACAGGGGCGGTAGGGCAGGTCCTCGGCCCGAACCACCTTGTGCTTTTCCTTGGCCATCGAAAGTTCCTATTTTCTGGCGGGAACGGTTGCGAGCGAGGCGACGCCGACGATCTCGATGCCGCGGGTTCCCGCTTCCTCGCACCATTTACGGATCGCGTCCACACTTTCATCGAAGGCCGAGGCGATGCCGATCGCCGTGCCGTTGCGCCGGGCGATGCGTTCCAGCTCGTCGAGCTTCTTCAGCACCGACGCCTCGGAGAGATCGGCATCGAGCTGGAGGTCGGCAAAGGCATGCGGCGCCTCGACGGCGCCCGCGAGTGTGCCCGACAGCGACTGCGCCGTGCTGCCGTCGTCGAGGAACAGCAGGCCGCGGCCGGCGATGTCGCGGATGACAGGCTCCAGCGCGTCGGCATCGGAGAGGAAGCGGCCGCCCATGAAGTTCACGATGCCGGTATAGTTGGTGATCTTCGCCATGGCGCGGTGCAGTTCGGCGAGATTTCCAGCTTCGCCGAGATCGGTGCGCAGCGTGTAGGGGCCGGGGTCGTTCTGCGGATAGTCGAAGGGCTCCAGCGGCATCTGCAGCAGAATCTCGTGGCCGTCGCGGCGCGCCTCCTGCATCCAGCGCGGCAGGCTGTTGCCGCTGGCGGCGAAGGCGAGCGTCACCTCGCCCGGCAGTTCGCGGATCGCGCGCTGCGTGCCCGTCTGGCTGAGGCCCAGCCCGCCGACGACGATGGCGATGCGCGTGCCGCGCGCGCCGGACCAGGGTCGTGCATATTGATCCATCGGCCGCGTGCCGTCGAGGCCGACGACGGGGATCTTGCCGTCCGGGGTCTCTTCCAGCAGGTCTTCGTTCGGGAAGGCTGCCGTGCGGGAATCCTGACCGATCCGGTTCGCCTCGATAATGAGCGGGCCGGTGCCGTCGCGCGTGCCGGGCGAATATTTGCGTACGACATTACCGTTGTCGGTCCGGGTTTCCTCGACGCGGGCGCCGGAAAGGCCATTCGCGCGGCGCACGCCGTCGCCGGCTTCCGCGGTCTTATGGTCGGTCTTGTCGCCGGTCGGTGTCTGGGAGGAGGCGTCTTCAACTGGCTCCGCAAGCGGTGCGGTGCGCAGGCCGCTCGGCGCGAGCGCGGTCCAGCCGGAAAAGCCGAGCATGCCGGCAACTGCGAGTGTGAACACGACGTTGCGCGCGGGGAACCGTGACGGTCCCGACGGTCCGGGCCTTGCCTTGCGGTCCTGGCCGAGCGGTGCGTGAATGTCTGTGCCCAAGGTCAGTCCGTGCCGGCCGGAAGGAAAACGGGGCCCGTGCGGTCACGGGCCCCGTGCAGGTCGTTTACTTCTTCAGTTCGGCCTTTTCCGGATTGGCTGGGAAGGACGGGTCGGTCTTCTGGCCGCGCAGCAGTTCCAGCGCATACTGAAGCTGCAGGTCGTCCTTGGCTTCCGGCGGCACATAGGCCGAGGAGCCGGAGCCGGATTCCGTCTCGCTCTGGCCCTGAATGTGGCCGCGCAGGTTCGATTCGCCGGCGGCTTCCAGCTTGCCCTGAAGCTCGGCCGGCAGCGGCTGTTCGACCGTGATGTCAGGCGTGATGCCCGTGCCCTGGATCGATTTGCCCGACGGCGTGTAGTAGAGCGCCGTGGTCAGGCGCAGCGCGCCGGCATCGCCCATCGGGATGATGGTCTGCACCGAGCCCTTGCCGAAGGACCGCGTGCCGAGCACGGTGGCGCGGCGCAGATCCTGCAGCGCGCCGGCGACGATTTCGGAGGCCGAGGCCGAGCCGCCATTGACCATGACGATCACCGGCTTGCCGTCGACGATGTCGCCCGGCGTCGCGTTGAAGCGGCGCGTCTCGTCCTCGTTGCGCCCGCGGGTCGAGACGACTTCGCCGCGCTCCAGGAAGGCGTCGGAGACGTTGATCGCCTGGTCGAGCAAGCCGCCCGGATTGAGGCGCAGGTCGAGCACGTAGCCCTTCAGCTTGTCGGCCGGAACCTCTTCCTTGATCTTGGTGATCGCGGCTTCCAAGTCGTCATAGGTCTTTTCCGTGAAGGAGATGACGCGCAGATACCCGACATCGCCCTCGACGCGCGACTTGACCGCCTTCACGGCGATGATGTCGCGCATGATGGTCAGCTCGATCGGCTTGTCGGCGCCCTTGCGGATGAGCGTCAGCTTGATCGGCGTGTTGACCGCGCCGCGCATCTTCTCGACCGCTTCCTCCAGCTTCAGGCCGCGCACGTCAGCACCGTCGATCTTCGCGATGAAGTCGCCGGCAAGGACGCCCGCGCGGGCGGCCGGCGTGTCGTCGATCGGCGTGATGACCTTGACGAGCTCGTCCTCCATCGTGACCTCGATGCCGAGGCCGCCGAACTCGCCGCGCGTCTGGGTGCGCATGTCCTCGGCGTCCTTCGCATTCATGTAGGAGGAATGCGGGTCGAGCGAGGTGAGCATGCCGTTGATGGCATTCTCGATGAGCTGGTCTTCCTTCGGCGGCGTCACATATTGCGCGCGCACGCGTTCGAAGACGTCGCCGAAGATGGAAAGCTCGCGATAGGTCGACGAGCCGGCGGCTTCGGCAGGCAGCGTTACCGTGTTGATGACGCTCATGGCCGTGGCACCCATGAGTGCACCGACAATAACAAGTGAAGCCCTACGTATCATTGCGTGCCTTTCCAGAATTTTTTGCGGACCACCACGGCCGGGAATCAACCGGTTTTCCGTTCTTTCGGAATTCAATGTAAAGTGTCGGCTTGTCCGTTTCCAGCGTCAAAGCGTTGACACTCACGACCCTTTTTTCGCCCATCACGGCGAGCGGTTCTCCCGCCACGACGAACTGACCCTCCCGCACGCTCACCTTGTCCATGCCGGCGAGGACGAGATGGTAGCCCTCCCCCGCATTCAGGATGATCATGCGTCCGTAGCTGCGGAACGTTCCGGCAAAGACGATCCATCCGTCCGACGGTGCCGTCACGAGCGCGCCCGGATTGGCCGCGAGCGTCAGCCCCTGCGAATCATGGCCGGTGCCGTCCGCTTCGCCGAACTGGCGCAGCACGTCGCCCGCCACGGGAAAGTCGAGTTTTGCCTGCAGCTCCTGGAATTCATATGCCGGAGCAATGCGGTTTTTGTCGGGCATCGAATCGCGCGCGAGCGCCCTCGCCTTCTCGCGCTCTGCCTCGCTCTGGCTGCGCCGTTCCTCTTCCTTGGCGCGGGCGAGCGCGGCGGCGTCGCGCACCGAGCCGATCTCGCGCTCGAGGCTGCCGATCAGGCCTTCCAGGCTGGTCGCCCGGCCGGCGAGCTCTTCGGCGCGGCGGCGCTCGGCGGCGAGCGTCCGGCTGTTGGTCTCGGCCAGCGCCTCGTTCTCGGCGACCAGGAGTTCGGTGCGCTTCTCCGCCTCGATGCGCACCTGCATGATGTCGGTCAGCTCGGTCTTTTCCCGGTCGATGTCGCTCTTGATGTCCATCAGCGAGGCGAGGTCGTCGACGAGCGCATCGGTTTCCTTGCGGATTCCCGGCACGACGGCGCCGAGCAGGATGGCGCTGCGTACGGAGGACAAGGCGTCCTCGGGCGTTACCAGCAGGGCCGGCGGCGGGTTTCGGCCCATGCGCTGCAGCGCGGCGAGCACTTCCGCGAGCAGGCCGCGGCGCTCGTGCAGCGAGGCGCGTACGCCCGCCTCCTCCTCGCGCATGCCCTCCAGCCGCTTTTCGCCGGCGAGGATCTTCTCCTCCATCTCCTTGCGCAGAGCGGCCGATTTGACGATCTCGTCGCGCAAGGTCTGCCGCGACTTTTCGAGATTGGCGATCTCGGCTTCGAGCTGCTTCGTCTTCTCGTCGGAGACGGTGATGGTCTGGGAGAGCGCTTCCAGCTCCCGCCGCGTGCTGTCGCGGCGCAGCGCGAGGGCGGCGGCCGGGTCGGGCTCGGCCCTCGGCAGCGAGCCGGTCTTTTCCAGCGTGACGGCCGCCTCGTTCGGCTCGGCGGCAAGGGGATGGGGAAGGAGCGCCAGGGACAGCAGCGCAGCCGCGAGCAAGGCCGGCCGCAGCAGGCGGCTGACACCATCACCCGGATTGGCTGTGCCGGTCTTCCTCATCGTTCCCCGAACGTCCGTTGTTCCCGCTCTATGCTGATTTGGCGATTTCGCCAAGGAATCAGTTGCTCAGGAAACAGCGCCAAAAATACGGCCTCGGCAATCCTGCGCCTTCAGCCTTGCGCGGCGGTGACGCTTGGAGCATTTCCGTTTGCTGGATTGCTTAGCTACGATGATAGGGATGGCCCGAGAGGATCGTCACGGCGCGGTAGAGCTGTTCGGCCAGGAGGATGCGCACGAGCTGGTGTGGCCAAGTGAGCTTTCCAAGGCAGAGCGTGGCGTTGGCGCGCTCGTAGAGCGCGGGATCGAGCCCGTCGGCACCGCCGATGGCGATCATCAGGTCGCGCTTGCCGGCATCGCGAAAGCCGGCGACAAGGTCGGCAAAACCGGGCGAATCGAGCGATTTGCCGCGCTCGTCGAGCAGGATCAGCACGGCGCCGTCGGGCAGCGCCTTTTCCAGCATCGCCGCTTCCTCGCGCTTTCGCGTCTCGGCATTGCCGGCCCGGCTTTCGCCGACTTCGGCAAGCTTTCCGAGTTCCAGGCCGATGGCGGGACCGGCCTTGGCGAAACGGTCCAGGTAGCGGGCCGCAAGTTCCTTCTCAGGGCCGGCCTTCAGCCGTCCAACCGCGAAAAGTCCAACCCGCATCGCCCAAGCCCTGTCCGTTTCGGGAGCGCTCAAGCCGCGCTCGCCTTGCCTCGCCGGACAGGTGCCCGGCATTCGTTCAGTGAACCGTACCGTCTTCGATCTCGGGAGCCGCCCACATCCGTTCGATGTTGTAGAACTCCCGGATTTCCGGCCGGAACACATGGATGATGATATCGCCCGTGTCGATCAGCACCCAGTCGCCCGCCTCCAGGCCCTCGACGCGGGCATTGCCCAGGCCTTCGTCCTTGAGATCGGAGATGAGGTGATCGGCAATCGCCATGACATGACGGCTGGAGCGTCCGGACACGACCACCATGTAGTCGCCCAGCGCCGATTTACCGGCAATGTCGATAGTGACGATATCTTCTGCCTTCGAGTCCTCGAGGCTTGCGAGGACCAGTTGAAGGGCCCGGTCGGCGGCATCGTCGCCCCGTCCCGCGCTCTTGGAGAAAACGCCGATGACGTTTCCCTTTGCGTGCATTGTTGTCAGGTTCGTTCCTTTCCGCATAACAAAACAGCACGTCCCGTACCGGCTAAACGCGCCGGCACCTACTAAATGTAGGCACCAATGGGTACCAGTTTCAAGACGTCACTTCTGAGGGATGGTTTTCTCTAGGGTTGCGCCCGTGCGCAGCGCCGTGGAACTGAGCGGAGAACGCGGCCCGTGGATGAAGGTCCAGGCCGGTGCGGGGCGGCCCGGCAGCGACATCGCGTCCTCCTCGTCGACCCGGGCATAGTCGAAGGTCTTGGCCATGCGCGAGGAGAGGTAGGAGAGCGTCGAACCCGGCCGATCGATGACGGCGATGGGGAAGGTGCAGGCGATCTTCTGCCAGTTCTGCCATTTGTGGAAGGTGCGCAGATTGTCCGCGCCCATGATCCAGACGAAGTTGACGCCGCGGTTCAGCGCCTGCACGCGCTCCAGCGTCTTTGCCGTATAGCTCTGGCCGAGCCGCTTCTCGAAGGCGGTGACTTTGACGCGCGGGCCGGGCGCCAGCGCCTCGCTGAGACGGATGCGCTCTGCGAGCGGCGCAAGCTCCCGGTGGCTCTTCAGCGGGTTGCCCGGCGTCACCATCCACCAGAGCTGGTCGAGGCCGAGGCGGCGCAGGGCGATTTCCGCGACGAGCGCGTGGCCCTCGTGCGGCGGGTTGAAGGAACCGCCGAACAGGCCCACCGCCATGCCCTTCTCGACATGCGGCATCCTCAGATAGCGTTCTGCGATCCCGTCCGCTGCCGTCACTTCAGGGCCGCACCTGTCCGGTGCCGCGCACCCGGTATTTGAAGGAGGTGAGCTGCTCGACGCCGACGGGGCCGCGCGCATGCATCTTGCCCGTCGCGATGCCGATCTCGCCGCCCATGCCGAACTCGCCGCCATCGGCGAATTGCGTGGAGGCGTTGTGCAGCAGGATCGCCGAATCGATCTCGGTGAAGAAGCGCTCGACCACGGCCGGATCCTCGGCGACGACGGCTTCCGTATGGGCGGAGGACCAGCGGTTGATGTGTCCGATGGCGCCGGAAATGCCATCGACCAGCGAGACCGACAGGATGGCGTCGAGATATTCCGTCGACCAGTCCGTTTCCGTTGCCGCGACGAGGCCTGGAATGCGGGCGCGGATTTCGTCGGTCGCGCGCACTTCGCAGCCGGCGGCGAGCAAGCCCTCGACCAGCGGCGCCAGATGGCTTTCGGCCGCGGCGCGGTCGATCAGCAGCGTCTCCATCGAGCCGCAGATGCCGGTGCGGCGCATCTTCGCGTTGACGGCGATCTTCCTCGCCATGTCGAGATCGGCGGATTTGTCCACGTAGATATGGCAGAGCCCTTCGAGATGGGCGAAGACCGGCACGCGCGCTTCGCTCTGCACGCGGGCGACGAGGCTCTTGCCGCCGCGCGGCACGATGACGTCGATGGTGCCGCCAAGGCCGGACAGCATGGCGCCGACCGCGGCGCGGTCGGTCACCGGCACATATTGGATCGCATGCTCTGGAAGGCCCGCCGCCTTGAGGCCGGCGACGAGGCAGGAATGGATAGCCTGCGATGAATTCGCGCTGTCCGAACCGCCGCGCAGGATCACGGCATTGCCGGCCTTCAGGCACAGCGCGCCCGCATCCGCCGTCACGTTCGGGCGGCTCTCGTAGATCACGCCGATGACGCCGAGCGGCGTGCGCACGCGCTCGATGTGCAGGCCGTTCGGCCTGTCCCATTCGGCGATGACGTCGCCCACCGGATCCTTAAGATCAGCGATATCGCGGATCGCCGCGGCGATGCCCTCGATGCGCTCCGGCGTCAGCGTCAGCCGGTCGATGAAGGAGGCGGCGACGCCGCTTTGCCTCGCATTGGCAAGGTCGATGGCATTGGCGGCGAGAATGGCGTCACGGTTGGCGAAGATTTCGGCGGCCATGGCTTCGAGCGCGCTGTTCTTCTGCTCCGCCGCGGCGATGGCGAGCGGGCGGGCGGCGGCGCGGGCATTGCGGCCGATTTCGGCCATCAGGCTGTCGATGTCGGTCTTCACCTGGTCAAGCATGGCTCAAATCCTTCCCTGCCTCCGCGGCCGATGCCGCAAGGCCGGTCACCACGAGATCGTCCCGGTGCACCATCGCCGCGCGGCCGGCATAGCCGAGGATGGCAGCGATATCCGCCGATTTCTTGCCGACGATCAGCCGCGCCTCGTCGGCATCGTAGCCGGCAAGGCCACGGGCGATCTCGCGGCCATTGGCGCCGTAGATCGACACGGTATCACCGCGCGAAAAGGTGCCCCAGACGCCGCGCACGCCGGCGGGCAGCAGGCTTTTGCCCGAGGTCAGCGCCGTTTCCGCGCCGGCATCGATCTCCAGCCGGCCGGCCGGCTGCAACTGCCCGGCGATCCATGTCTTGCGGGCCGTTACCGGCGACCCCGACGGCGCGAACCAGGAGGAACGGGCGCCGTCCTCGACGGCGCGCAGCGGATGGTCGACCTTGCCGGAGGCGATGATCATGGCGCAGCCGGCGGCCGTCGCGATCTTGCCGGCATCGATCTTGGTGCGCATGCCGCCGCGCGACAGTTCCGAGGCCGCTCCGCCCGCCATGGCCTCGATCTCCGGCGTGATCGCGTCGATCGTTTCGAGGAAGCGTGCCTCGGGATCGAGATGCGGCGGGGCGGTATAGAGCCCGTCGATATCGGACAGCAGGACCAGCAGGTCGGCGCCCGTCATGGTGGCGACGCGGGCGGCCAGCCGGTCGTTGTCGCCGTAGCGGATTTCCGTCGTCGCGACCGTGTCGTTCTCGTTGATGATCGGCACCGCGCCGAGCTTCAGCAACTGGTTGATCGTGGCGCGGGCGTTGAGATAGCGGCGGCGCTCTTCCGTGTCGCCAAGCGTCAGCAGGATCTGGCCGGCGACGATGCCGTCCGCCGAAAGGCTTTCCGACCAGGCGCGGGCAAGCGCGATCTGGCCCACGGCCGCTGCCGCCTGGCTTTCCTCCAGCTTCAGCGCGCCCGAGGGTACCTTCAGCACGGAGCGGCCGAGCGCGATGGCGCCGGAGGAGACGACGAGCACTTCGGTGCCGCCGGCCCGAAGCGCCGCGATGTCGCTGCACATGGCGTCGAGCCAGGCCTTCTTGAGCCCGCTCGCCCGGTCGACGAGCAGCGCCGAGCCGATCTTGATCACAATCCGGCGGTATTTTCCGAGCGGTTTGCGGTGTTTCGTCATCTCAGTCGTCGGATCCGGTGTATTTCGCTTGGACGATGATGTCGCGCAGCGCGCGCAGCGTGCCGGTCATGCCGACATTGGCGACGGCGGAAAGTTGCAGCGGCGTCTGGCCGCAGGCCTTCGCCAGCGCCTTGGACTTCTTCTTCAACTCCTCCTCGTCGAGCACGTCGATCTGCGACAGCGCGACGATCTCCGGCTTGTCGGTGATGCCGCCGCCGTAGGCTTCCAGCTCACGCTTCACCGTCTTGTAAGCCTTGGCGACGTCCTCCTCCTGCGCGGAGACGAGGTGCAGCAGCACGCGGGTGCGCTCGACATGGCCGAGGAAGCGGTCGCCGAGCCCGATGCCGTCATGCGCGCCCTCGATGAGGCCCGGAATGTCGGCGAGGATGAATTCCGCCCCGTCGATCGTCGCGACGCCGAGGTTCGGGTGCAGCGTGGTGAAGGGATAGTTGGCGATCTTCGGCCGGGCGCGGGTGCAGGTTGCAAGGAAGGTCGATTTGCCGGCATTCGGCAGGCCGACGAGGCCGGCATCGGCGATCAGCTTCAGCCGCAGCCAGATGGTCTTCTCGTCGCCTTCGAGGCCCGGATTGGCCCAGTTCGGCGCCTGGTTGGTCGAGGTCTTGAAATGCGCGTTGCCGAAGCCGCCATTGCCGCCGGCGGCCAGCTTGAAGCGCTGGCCTTCCGTCACCATGTCGACGATCAGCGTCTCGTTGTCTTCCTCGAAGATCTGCGTGCCGACCGGCACCTTCAGCGTCACGCTGGCGCCGTTCGCGCCGGTGCGGTTGCGGCCCATGCCGTGCGTGCCGGTCGAGGCCTTGAAATGCTGCTGGAAGCGGAAGTCGATCAGCGTGTTGAGGCCGTTGACGGCCTCCACCCAGACATCGCCGCCGCGCCCGCCGTCGCCGCCGTCGGGCCCGCCGAATTCGACGAATTTTTCGCGGCGGAACGAGACAGCCCCTGCCCCACCGTCACCGGACCGGATATAGACTTTTGCTTCGTCCAGGAACTTCATCGGCTCGCCGTTCGCTTTACTCTGATCGTCATGGTCATTTTGCCGTCTTCGATATAGCCGCTTCCCGCAGAGGTCAAAGACTATCGTGAAATTCGTCAGCTACAACGTCCAGTATGGCATCGG
The DNA here is from genome assembly GCF_030733845.1 of Shinella zoogloeoides. NCBI lineage: Bacteria > Pseudomonadati > Pseudomonadota > Alphaproteobacteria > Hyphomicrobiales > Rhizobiaceae > Shinella > Shinella zoogloeoides. The sequence continues at coordinate 3,571,103 of NZ_CP132311.1, read as the reverse complement.
TCTCGATGACCAGTTCGACCTGCCGCGCATCGTCTCCTCGATCCACGGTGCCGATATCATCGCGCTGCAGGAAGTGACCCGCAACTTCCACCGCAACGGCAATGTGGACATGGTCGCGGAATTGCAGACCCTGCTCGCCAACCATTATTCCGTCTTCTGGCCGGCCTGCGACCTCGATGCTGGCTCGGCCATCGAGAAGGGCCGCGTGGTCAACCGCCGCTTTCAGTTCGGCAACATGATCTTCTCGCGCTGGCCCATCTTGTCTACCCGCCTTATCCCATTGCCGCGCACGCGAACCCTCGACAAGCTGAACCTGCAGCGCGGGGCGACGGAGGCGGTCATCGCGACGCCGGGCGGGCCGATCCGCGTCTATTCCGTCCATCTCGACCATGTCCACCGCGACGAGCGCATCGCGCAGATCCGCTATCTCAAGGACCGTGCCCGGCTTTACGGCGTGGAGGGCGGGGCGATTTCCGGCGCGCACGAATTCGGCCTCGCCGAACCGCCGGCGCCGGAGGATTACGTGCTGATGGGCGATTTCAACATGGTGCCTGAATCGCCGGAATATTGCGAAATGGTCGGCGGCGTGGATGCGCTCTACGGACGGCAGATCCGCGCGACCAACCCGGTGGACGCGATCGCCGGCCTCGGCAAGCGCCATGCCGCGAGCTTCAGCTGGATCAACCCGAAGAACCATGCCGACCGCCTCTTCCTCGACTATTGTTTCCTCAGCCATGGCCTGGTGGAGCGGCTGAAGGATGCCTGGATCGACGAGACCGCCTTCGGCTCCGACCATATGCCTGCCTGGTTCGAGCTTTCCTGACGAGGGAAGGCGGGGCGGATTTCTCCGCCCCGTCTGTCGCTTACCGCCGGGGCGCCGCCGGGCGGAAATCGCCCGGCTCCAGCCGCGTCTCGATATGGGGAACCATCGCCCCGCGCGCCACGCAGAACAGGTCGCTGCATCCGGTGACGCGGAAGCCCGCCTTTTCCTGCACTTTCAGCGAGGCGAGGTTGTCGGCAAAGATGCCGGAATGGACTTCCGTTCCCGGCATGCGCATCAGGAAACGCGCCAGCGCCGCATGCACCGCCTCGCTCATATAGCCGCGCCGCCAGTAGAAGCGGTTCAGCCAGTAGCCGAGGTGCCATGCGCCGCCGCGCCGCTCGAAGGCGACGCAGCCGATATGCACGTCGTCCCCGGCGGTGATGGCGAAGGCCCAGTCCTCGGCAAGATCGCTGGTGGCTACGGCAAGCCATTCGGCCGCATCTTGCCGGTCATAGGGCGCGGGCACCCGCGCCAGCATGCGCGAGACCTCGAAATCGCCCAGCGACTGGGCGATGGCGTCGGCATCGGACATGCGGTGCGGGCGCAGCACGAGGCGCGCTGTCGGGATGGTCGGGCAGGGCCCGGGTCCAACGACGTGCTCGCGTTCCATCGGGGTCTGCATGGCGTTCATCGCATGCCTCCCCAGCTCTTCAGCGAAACCCAGGTCTTGCGGTCGAGCCTGTACCATTCGACAGGCACCATGCCGCCGACGGCAAGGCTCTGCACCATGCCGGTTGCCTGGAACTGGAAGCCGCACTTCTGGATGACCCGGCGCGAGGGAATGTTCATGACCCGGCAGCGCGCATCGATCTGCTCGACGTCGCGGGTGCGGAAGACCATGTCGATCAGCGCGTGGGCCGCCTCGGTGACATAGCCCTGGTTCCAGTAGGGCTCGCCCAGCCAGTAACCGAGCTCGACCGTGCGTCCGTCCTCGTGCGGCTCGATCCCGCAGCAGCCGAGGAAGGCGCCGTTGTCGGCTTTCGTAATGGCATAGACGCACTTGCCAATCGCGCCGGCGCGTGTGCGTCGCACGAAATCGGCGGCATCCGCCACCGTGTAGGGGTGGGGCATGCGGGCGACCATGTTGGCGATGTTGGCGTTGTTGGCGAGATGGGCAAGGGCGTCGATGTCGTCTTCGTGCGGGGCTCTCATGACGAGCCGCGGTGACAGCAAGATCGGGCAATCGGTCCTTGGCCGGTCAGGCCTCAGCCTTTCCTTGGGAGACCGTGATTGGTCTTCCCTCAACAATTCGGTTTGCATGGTTTCAGTCCTCCAGAACGAAAAAAGAGAGATAAGGTCTTGCCCCATCTCCCTTTTTTCTTCAGGCCTGAAACCTGTAGCGTCAGCCGGGTCGATGAGACGCCGGCTGTTTTAGAGCGCTACCGGCTTATTCCGCTGCTTCCGCTTTCGGGGCTACAGACACGTAAATGCGACCGTTGGCCTTCGTACGGAAATTCACATTGCCAGCTGTAAGGGCGAAGATCGTGTGATCCTTGCCGAGGCCGACATTGGCACCGGGATGCCACTGCGTGCCGCGCTGACGGACGATGATGTTGCCTGCGAGGACGGCTTCGCCGCCAAACTTCTTCACGCCAAGGCGCTTGGACTCGGAATCGCGACCGTTGCGCGAGGAGCCGCCAGCTTTTTTGTGTGCCATGGGAGTTCTCCTTTACCTGTCCGGATTATTCGGCTGCAGCTTCGGCAGCGGCTTCAGACTTCTTGGAAGCCTTCTTTGCCTTGCCGGCGGCGGCGATGTCGAGAATGCGGACGGTCGTGTTGTGCTGACGATGGCCGCGCGAACGCTTCGAGTTCTGGCGACGACGCTTCTTGAAGGCGATGACCTTCTTGGCGCGGCCATGCTCGACGACTTCCGCGGTGACGATGGCGCCTTCGACGAAGGGCGCACCGATCGTCGCATCGGCGCCGACGCCGACCATCAGCACTTCGGTGAATTCGATCTTCGCGCCAGCGTCGCCCGACAGCTTTTCGATCGTCAGGACGTCATTGGCGGCCACGCGGTACTGCTTACCGCCGGTCTTGATGACTGCGAACATTTTATATCCTTTCATGTTCGTGCCGGCTCTTTGCCCCGGAGGACACGGCCGTCTTTTTGTCAGTCGATAAAATGACGATGCATTGGCGCATCGCCGGCTCAATCGGTTCCGTCCAGCGCACCAGGCTTGCAAAAGCCAGGGATAAGCGGCACAAAGAACCTGCGTCGCGGCACGGGATGGACCTATGCCACTGCACCTTGCGCAATAGGCGAGCCCCTGGGAACTGTCAAGGGGATTTCCGTCACCGTTGCAATTAGATGCATATTCCGCCGGCTTGCCCTCTTGCAAGCCCGTCCGACACCCGCTATGTACCGCCCCGCGCTTAAGGGCGCCGACCGACTATGCGGAGAGGTGGCAGAGTGGTCGAATGCACCGCACTCGAAATGCGGCATACCTGCAAGGGTATCGTGGGTTCAAATCCCACCCTCTCCGCCATTATTTCCTAAACCCGAACTCCCGCTATTGCCGCCTTTCAGGCGCGCGCGCCGACGGCGCGGGCGAGGCCTTCGGTTACCGTCAGGGGCGGGCGCCAGGTCAGAGTTTGGCGGGTGAAGCTTGTCTCGAGTTCCAGTGAGGAGAGCAGGCGCTGGGCGAGCGTCGCCTTGCCCAGAAGCCTTGCGGTGCCCTCGAGCAAGGCAGCGGGGACGGGCAGGAGCCTTGCCGGGCGGCCCATGGCGGCGGCGGTGCGGCGCAGGAGCTCGGTCGTCGAGAGGTCCTCGCCGTCGGAGACGAGGAAGGTCCGGTTGGCGGCGGCGGGGTGGTCGATCGTCGTCAGGACGATATCGACGAGATTGTCGATGCCGACCAGGCTGCGCCGGTTGTGGATGGCGCCGAGGGGGAGGGGGATGCCTTTTTCCAGCCAGCCGACAAGGCTGGCGAAATTTCCCTTGGCGCCGGCGCCGTAGACGAGCGGCGGGCGGATGATCACCACCTCCATGCCGGTCTCGGCGGCGATCGCCTTCAAGCCTTCCTCCGCCTCCAGCTTGGACAGGGCATAGGCATTGTGCGGCGCGGGCCGGCTTTCATGGGTGAAGGGATGGCCGGGCGCGGTCTCGTTGCCCAGCACGCCGACCGACGAGAGGAAGATGAAGCGGCGCGTTCCCTTGCGCGCGAAGGCGCGGGCGAGAGCGAGCGGGTAGTCGGTGTTGGCGGCGCGGAAGGCGGCGGCCGGATTATCGCTCGCCTCGCGCAGGACATGCGCGCGGCCGGCGAGGTGGATGATGCAGTCGGCCTCCACGTCGCTTTCGGCAAGCCGGCTCGCCGGAACGAAGCCGTGGTCGGGAAAGGCGGGGATCGGGCTTCTGGCGGAGAGGATGAGCGGCCGCCCGGCCAGCCGGAGGGTCTTGGTCAGATGCGATCCAATGAAGCCCGAGGCGCCCGTCACGACCAGCATGCTTTTCTCCTTCGCCCGCCTTTTGCGCGCCTGCTTTAGCAAAGCTGCCCGCCGAAGGGAACGCGCCGTGCGGCGCCGAAGGCCCGCCGAACTGGCGGGGCGGGCGCGCCGGAGTGGACAAAAGGGCACGCTGCGCTTATCAGCGGGGCTTGGACGTTTGCCTTGATGCCCGTTTCCTGACCATGCCGGAGCGGGCGGCGCCCCTTGCCCCGGGGATTTCGGACGAGCGGCCGCGTGTTTGCCGGAGCCTCTGCCGCTTTCCCCCCGAAATGCGAAGATGCTTCATCTCTTTGTTTCATGCAATTCCCGATGCAGGTTGCTACGGCTCCGGTGGGAATTGCCCTAATGGCCGGGTGAGCGGATTCCATGAACCGAAATCGTGTCGCAAATCGCAAGCGGGTCCTCGTCACGGGTGGGGCGGGTTTTCTCGGTTCCCATCTTTGCGAGCGGCTTCTTTCGGACGGCGCCGAGGTGCTTTGCGTCGACAGCTTCTATTCCGGCACGCGCGACAACATTCGTCACCTGCTCGCCCACCCCCATTTCGAGGTGCTGCGCCACGACGTGTCCGAGCCGCTGACGGTGGAGATCGACGAGATCTACAATCTCGCCTGTCCGGCCTCGCCGGTCCACTACCAGCGCGACCCCGTCTATACGATGAAGACCAGCGTGCTCGGCGCGCTGAACATGCTGGGACTTGCGAAGCGGACGGGGGCGAAGATCTTTCAGGCCTCGACCAGCGAGGTCTATGGCGATCCCGAGGTGCATCCGCAGGTCGAGAGCTATTGGGGCCATGTCAATCCGGTCGGCATCCGCTCCTGCTATGACGAGGGCAAGCGGGCTGCAGAGACGCTGTTCTTCGACTATCACCGCATGCATGGCGTCCGCATCAAGGTGGCGCGCATCTTCAACACCTATGGTCCGCGCATGCATCCCAACGACGGGCGCGTCGTCTCGAATTTCGTGGTGCAGGCGCTGCGTGGCGAGGCGCTTACCATCTATGGCGACGGCAGCCAGACGCGCTCCTTCTGTTATGTCGACGACTTGATCGAGGGCTTCGTGCGGCTGATGGCGTCCGACGATAACGTCACCGGCCCGGTCAATCTCGGCAATCCGGACGAATTCACCATTCGCGAGCTTGCCGATCTCGTCACGGAGATCTCCGGCTCCGCGACGACCGTCTGCTCGCTTCCCCTTCCTTCCGACGATCCTACCCAGCGGCGGCCCGATATCGAGAAGGCCCGGGCCCTGCTCGGCTGGCAGCCGCAGATCGCGCTGCGCGACGGCCTGGCAAAGACGATCGATTATTTCAGGACGCTTGCATGACCTATCTCGCCATCATTCCGGCGCGCGGCGGCTCGAAGGGCGTGCCGGGCAAGAACATCCGCGACATCGCCGGCAAGCCGCTGATCGCCTGGAGCATCGAGGCCGCGCTCGGCATCGAAGGCGTGACGGTCGTGGTGTCGACCGACAGCGAGGAGATCGCGGGCGTGGCGAACGCCCACGGCGCCGAGGTTCCGTTCCTGCGCCCGGCCGCGCTCGCCACCGACACGATGGCGACCGAGCCGGTGCTGCTCCATGCGCTCGACCATTACGAAGAAAAAGGGCAGCGCTTCGACGCCATCATCCTCCTGCAGCCGACCTCGCCCTTCCGCAAGCCGGGCGCGGTGAAGGCGGCGATCGCGGCGTTCGAGAGCGAAGGGGCGGACAGCCTGCTTTCCGTCTGCGAGAACCACCATTTCTTCTGGCGCGATCCGGCCACGCCGGAAGCGCTCTACGACTTCCGAAACCGGCCGCGCCGGCAGGATATTCGCCCCGAGGACCGCTGGTATCGCGAGACGGGGTCTATCTACATCACCAACACCCAGCTCTTCCGCCAGGAAAAGAATCGCCTTGGCGGCAAAATTGCCATGTTTGTGATGACCGAGGAGGAAAGCTGGGAGATCGACAGCCTGGCAGACTTCCAGATCGTTTCCGCCTTGATGGCAGGTGCTTCATGATTATCGAAAGAAACCTTTCGAAATACATCGTCTATTGCGAAGACTCGCTCGTCAGCGCGCTCCGGCGCATCAACGAGAACAAGAGCCGCGTCGTCTTCTCCGTCTCCGAGGCGGGCAAGCTGGAAGGCGTGCTGACGGACGGCGACATCCGGCGCTGGCTGACCGAGGCCCACCAGGTGAACCTCGACGTGGCGGTCAACCTCGTCAGCAACAAGCAGTTCACCAGCCTGCCGTTCGATGCCTCGCACGAGGAGATCGAGGCGACCTTCAGCGAGCGCATCCAGGTCATCCCGCTGATCGACAAGCACCATCATCTCGTCGCCATCGCCAAGCGCGAGCCGGCGCAGATGCGCATCGGCGATTTCGTGATCGCCGACGACCAGCCCGCCTTCGTCATCGCCGAGATCGGCAACAACCACAATGGCAGCATCGAGCTCGCCTACCGCATGGTGGACGAGGCGATCGGGACGGGCGCTGACTGCGCGAAGTTCCAGCTGCGCGACATGGCGGCGCTCTACCGCAACGAGGGCAATCCCACCGATTCCAGCGAGGATCTCGGCGCGCAATATACGCTCGACCTGCTCTCCCGCTTCCAGCTTTCCTCGGACGACATGTTCAAGGTCTTCGACTACTGCAAGCAGAAGGGCATCATGCCGCTTTGCACGCCGTGGGACCGGGAGAGCCTGGAACGCCTCGACCGCTACGGCATGCCGGCGTTCAAGCTCGCCTCGGCGGATCTTACCAATCACGAATTGCTGGAGGCGATGGCGCGCACCGGCAAGCCGCTGATCTGCTCGACGGGCATGTCGAACGAGGGCGAGATCGTCGAGGCGGTGCGCGTCCTGCGGCGCCTCAATGCGAAATATGTGCTGCTGCACTGCAATTCGACCTATCCGGCGCCGTTCAAGGATATCCACCTCAACTATATCGACCGCCTGAAGCGCATCGGCGATTGCCCGGTCGGCTATTCCGGGCATGAGCGCGGCATCGCGGTGGCCATCGCGGCCGTCGCCAAGGGCGCGCGCGTCGTCGAGAAGCATTTCACGCTCGACCGCAACATGGAGGGCAACGACCACCGCGTCAGCCTGCTGCCGGACGAGTTCAAGGCGATGGTGCAGGGCATCCGCGAGGTCGAGGAGGCGCTGGGCGCCAAGGAGACCCGCCGTGTCACGCAGGGCGAGATGATGAACCGCGAGGTCCTGGGCAAGAGCCTCGTCATCAATCGCGATCTCCAGCGCGGCGAGACCATCGCCGAGGAGATGATCGAGACGCGCAGCCCCGGCAAGGGCCTGACACCCTACCGCAAGCGCGAGCTCATCGGCCGCGCCGCGCGGCGCGATTTCAAGGCGGGTGATTTCTTCTTCCCGTCCGACGTGGACGCGGCCGCGGTTTCGGCGCGGAACTACCGGTTCGACCGGCCGTTCGGCATCCCCGTGCGCTATCACGACATGGGCAGGATGGCCGCCGCCTCGAATTTCGACATGCTCGAGTTCCATCTCAGCTACAAGGACCTCGACGAGCCGCTGGAGAAGTACTTCTCCGGCACCTACGACCTCGATCTCGTCGTGCACAGCCCGGAACTCTTCGCCGGCGACCACATCATGGATCTCTCATCGCCGGACCCCGCCTACCGCGAGCATTCGATCCGCGAGCTCCAGCGCGTCGTGGACGTCACCCGCCGCCTCGCCCGCTATTTCTCTCGCGCGACGCGTCCGCCGATCATCATCAATGCCGGCGGCTTCAGCCTCGACGGGTTCATTCCGAGGGAGCAGCACGGCGGGCTTTACGACTTGATCGCGCAGAGCCTGTCGCAGGTCGACAGCGCGGGCGTGGAGATCATTCCGCAGACCATGCCGCCCTACCCGTGGCATTTCGGCGGCCAGCGCTACCACAACCTCTTCGTCAGCGCCGACGACATCAAGGCCTTCTGCGAGAAGCACGGCCATCGCATCTGCCTCGACGTCTCGCATTCCCAGCTGTCGTGCAGCCATCTCGGCCTCTCCTTCAAGGATTTCCTGGAAGAGGTCGCCGGCTATTCGGCCCATCTCCACATCGTCGACGCGGAAGGCGTGGACGGCGAGGGCCTGCAGATCGGCGAGGGCAGCATGGATTTCGGCATGGTGGCGGATGTCCTGCGGCGCAGGGCGCCGAAGGCGTCCTTCATCCCGGAGATTTGGCAGGGGCACAAGAATGAGGGCGAGGGCTTCTGGATCGCCCTCGACCGTCTCGAAACGTGGTTCTGATGGGTTCGCTCGCGCGAAACACCTACTACAACATTTCGGCTTTCGGCATAAACACGATCCTGTCGCTCGTCGCCGTCACCGTGCTCGTGCGCGGTTACGGCCTCGATGGCTACGGCCTCATCATCCTGGCGCGGCTGCTGCTGCCGAGCGGCGTTCTCGGCCTGCTCGAGGCGGGCTTTCCCGAGGTGACGGCGCGGGCCGTCGCGGCGGCGCGCGCGACCGGCGACCTGACGCAGATCGCCCGCCGGGTCTCGGCCGCCAGCCTGATGGCCGCGGCCATCGGCGCGGTCGCAGCCGCCGTGCTGTGGCTTTTCGCCGGCAGCATCGTCGACCTCGTCTTCCATTCGGCGGAGGAGGGCCGCCCGGCCCTGGAGCAGCTCGTCGTAGTCAGCGCGCTGTCGCTGCCGCTGCAGCTTATGGGCAGCGTCCTGCGGGGCGCCTTCGAGGGCAGCGAGCGGTTCGCCCTGGTGCGCTCCGTCGAGGTGCTGAGCAATCTCGGCTATCTCGCCGTCGTCGCCGTCATGCTCGTCGCCTATGACACGACGAGCGTCGATGCGGCGCTCGCCTATGTCTGGATCTGGAATGCCAGGAGCGCGCTCTACGTCGGCCTCGTGCTTTTCGGTGGCGGCAGGGGCGTGTCCTTCGGGGCGCGGGGCATCTGGTCGGGCAACGCAGCTTTCCTCTCGCATGCGTTCCAGCTCTTCTCCGGCAAGTTCTTCTCCATGCTGCTCAATTTCGGACCGTCCATCGTGCTCGGCATCTTCTCCACCGTCGCGACCGTCGGCAGCTATGAGATCGTCATGCGCATCCCGAAGGTGCTGAAGACGGTGAGCGGCATGTTCAACGGAGCGCTGCTGCCGTTTGCGGCGCGCGCCGACGCGCTCGGTGACCGGGCGTCGGCGCGTCGCGTCGTCGAAGAGGGCACGACGCTGGTCGTGGGTCTGGTGGCGATGCTGTCCGTTACCGTCATGATCTTCAGCGCGGATGTGCTGCGCTACTGGCTCGGCATCACCGATCCCGAGCTTGCCCTCTATCTCCAGGTCGCGCTCGTCTGGCCGGTCCTCGTCGCCACGATCGGCATCGGCTCGACCATGCTGCTGTCGCGCCGCTCGGCGGCGGCCGCAATCAACCGGTTGTCCATGGTGACGACGGTCGTCTATTTCGTGCTTGCGGTCGGGCTTTATCCCTGGCTCAACTGGCGCGCCTTCGTCCTCGCGCTCGTCGTCTCGCAGGCTTTGACCATATCCGCCTACTGGCGTCTTCAGGCGCGGGAATACGAGGTGAACCTCGTGGTCTGGGGCGGATTTGCGGCCAGATTCCTGCTCGTTGCGGTATTTGCATTCTTGTTGAGCCTGGGGATTCGGTCTATCGCTCCGGTCGATGGGTTGCTTGTGCTCGTCGCACAGGCTGCATTCGTCGCGCTTCTCATCGGAGCGGGCGTCTATTTTCTCGCCGTCCCCCCAGATTTGCGCCGGACGAACGAAGAGTTTTTGAAACGAAGCCTTGGCCGGCTGCGGTCGTGAAACGCTGACAGGCCCTTGAATCGGGAAAGACGCATGCAGGAACTGCCTTGGGACGCCCGCGTGCGTCGGTTCGTCGAGAAGCTGAAGATCACCGCCCTTTCGACCGCCTGCCGCCTGGCGGGTCCGCGCTTTGCCGCGCGGTTCATCGTCGGGCGCGCGGATTTCGGCGACTATGTGCCGGGCCGGCCCACGGTCGTGGCGCTGACGCGGCCCCTCTTCAGCAAGGATCTCATCGAACTCAGGAAGAGAACGGACCTGAACTGGGTCTATATCAACAACGAGTTTCTCGGCCATGTGCAAAGCGCCTGGTGCCCGCCCGAAATGCGCTTCCAGACCAAGTACCAGAAGTTCCGCGGCGACCGCTACGCGCGTGCCTGGAGCCGGCTCGATGCCTTCGGCGATGAACTCGTCCAGGCGCTTCGCGCCCGCACGCCCGTCGATGCGTTCATGACGTCGCATATCGACTACTGGCAGGCGGAAGGCGCACGGCTCGGCGCGAAGCGCCACGGCATCCCTTTCCTCGGTCTCTGCCGCGAGCACATGTGCCTTCCGATCGAGCAGCGCACGGTGCGCGAATACTATACGGGCTTCCGCTACGAGGGCGACTCCATCGCGCTCTTCGGCGACGCGACGCGCCAGATCTTCATCGAAAGCGGCGCTTGCACGGAAGACCAGATCGTCGTCACGGGGCCACCGCGGCTCGATATCTGGCGCGATATCGACGTCGAGAGCGTCAAGCGCGACACGATCGTCCTGCTCAGCTACCGCGACCCCGATTATCGTGCGCCGAACTCCTTCAAGGAGGTCCTGCGTCTGTTCCTCGAGGCGGCGCAGCGTCATGCCGGCTCCGGCGTGCGGTTCGTCGTCAAGGCCAAGAACATTGCCGACAGCGACGAGATCCGCGGCGCGGCCGGGCCGCTGGAGCGCTTCGTGGAGGTCGACCACCAGGTTCCGCTGACGTCTCTCCTGCCGCGCGCGCGCCTTGTCGTCGGGTTCAACTCGCTTTCCGTGCTGGAGGCGCAGTTCTGCAAGGGACGGACGGCAGTGCCCTATTGGGGCGATGCCATGCGGCCTTCCGAGGAACTCATGTTCGATCCGGCCGATCCGGTCGCGGCGAAGGTCATCGATTTCCCGCGCGGGCCGGAGGCGTTCGACGCGCTCCTCGACGAGGCGGCGCGGGGCGACTTGGAGACGACCGCGTCCGTGGAAGAGCGATATGCCGTCATCCGCGGCATCTTCCATATACCGGCCGACCGCTCGTGCTCGAAGGAGGTCGAGCGCTATGTGCTGAACGCGATTGGAAAGAACCATGCCGCAGCCCAATAGCGTCGCGCTGGTCGTCGACAATCCGAAGCGAGACCTGCGCGGCGTCGTCCTGACCGCCTACCAGCTTGCCCGCAAGGGCTGCCGCGCGAGCGTCGTCCCGATGTATGCCCAGGGATACGACATTCCGCTGCTCGCGCCGGATTTCGTGCTGCTGAACTATATCCGCCAGAGCAACGAGGAGCTTGCGCGGTCCTACCGGGATCTCGGTATCCGCGTCGCGGTGATGGATACGGAAGGCGGCATCCTCTCGCGCAAGGGGCTGCGCGAGCCGAACACCTGGGCGGCCTCGCTGCGCGACGCGGGTCTTTCCGCTCTGGTCGACCATTATTTCTTCTGGGGCGATGCCGTCCGAAAGGCCTTTCTGGAAAACGGCGGATTTCGCCCAGAACAGCTCCATCTCACGGGATGTCCGCGCTACGACCTGTGCGCGCCGCCGTGGAATGCCGCCCTTGCCTACCGGCGCTCGGGCTTCGTGCTGGTGAACACGAACTTCTCCGCCATAAATCCCGCCTTCACGCGCTCCAGCGAAGCGGAAAAGCAGATCTTCCGGTCGCTCGGCTGGCCGGACGCCTATATCTCGCAGTGGTTCCGGGAGCTTGAGGACGTCTTTCCGCGCTACCTGGACGAGATCGAGGCCATGGCGCGGGCCATGCCGCAGCAGCCCCTCATCGTGCGTCCCCACCCCTTCGAGAACCTGGAGCGCTACCAGCGCCGGTTCGCCGGCATCGCCAATATCGAGGTGGACGGAAGCGGCGACGTGCTCAACATGATCCACGAGGCGAAATGCGTCGTCCATCTCAATTGCGGCACGTCCGTCGACGCGCTCCTGCAGAGGAAAGTGCCGGTCTCGCTGGAATATCTCAACACGGACCTGCTTCTCGACCACACGCCGCTGCCCTCGCGTCTCAGCCTCAAGCCCCGCTCGCGCCAGGAGCTGGTGGAGACGGTGCAGGGGCTCGTCGAGGGCAGGACGACGTTCGACCACGACGCGGCCTTCGCCGAGATCGAGCCGTGGTTCCATCGTGCGGACGGGGCGGCGGCGGAGCGGGTCGCATCCACGCTGGCGGCGCTTGCCGCCGGCGCGCCGCGCGCCAGCCTCTCCCATGCGATACGCGGGGGGCGGGCGTCCCCTTCCGCCGGGCAGGCTTTACAGGGAGTGGCGTCCGTCGCGTTCGGCAGCCGCCTTGTCGGCGCGCTGCGGGGCAGGTTCGCGGCCTCGCGCAAGGGAAAGGACATCCAGCCGGAGGATGTGCAATCCCTGCTCGATTTCTACGCACGGGCCTCTGACGGTCCCCGCTATCGCGCCCGGCCGGCGCGCAACAGGCTGACCGGCATGGCGCTCAGCACAATCGAGATTCTTCCCGCATGAGCGATACGGTCGTCTTCGTCAGCCTTGCCGGCAATCAGTCCGCATTCTTCGCCGCCCTCGAGCCGCTCGTCCGCGCGGCCGGCAGGGACGTGGTGCATGTCTGCTTCCACGAGGGCTCGGCGAACGAGCTCCGGAAGGCCGGGCACCGGGTGTTCAATCCCTTCGAGCTTTCCGACGGGGGCGAGCTGCCGTCGTTCGAGGCCTATGGCGTCGACAACCCGGCGCTGCTGATCGCCCACGAGAAGGCCGCCTACGAGATCCGCGACACGCAGGCGCTGCTTTCGAAGTTCCGCCGGCATCTCGCCGCGATGGAGAAGGTGTTCGAGACGCTGGCCGGTGAGGGACGCAGGATCGTCGTGGTGCAGGAGCTCGGCGGCTTCACCTCGGTCCTTGCCGCCTATTTCGCCGCGCAGCGCCACGGCGTTTCCAACTATTTCATCGAGCCGTCGTTCTTCAAGGGACGCTTCTTCCTGACGCGCGACAGCTTTTCCGCCCCGCGCATCGGGCGCGGCGCGGAAGGCGCGGGCGCCGAGGTGCTGGCGGTGCTCAACCGCATCCGCGACAGCCAGACCGTTGTCATCCCGGTCAAGGACGCGCTGCACTACCGCGGCGCCATGCGCAAGCTCACCGACCCCAAGAACTGGCGGCGGCTGGTGGAAAAGCTGGTCCAGAAATATGTGCTGAAGCAGCAGGAGGAGTTCCAGCATATCGGCGGCCATGTCCGCCGGCATGTGCGCATGACGATGAACGCCGCGAAGCTGCGCAAGTTCTATGCGCAGATCCCGGCCGAAAGCCCGTTCCTCTACTATCCCCTGCACGTTCCCGCCGATTTCGCCCTGACCATCCGCTCGCCCGAATATCTCGACCAGCTCTCGCTCATCGATTTCCTCTGCCGGGTGGCGCCGGTCGGCCGCAAGGTGGTCATCAAGGAGCATCCCGCGCTGATCGGCGCGCTGCCGGCCGGCCGTATGGCCGAGCTGATGCGCCGCCACGACAATCTCGTCCTGCTCTCGCCCGGCATCAATAACCACGCGGTGCTGCGCCAGGCGGAAGCCGTCGTCACGGTCAATTCCAAGGCGGGCGCGGAAGCACTGCTCTATCGCCGGCCGGTGCTGGCGCTCGGCGATTCCTTCTATCGCGACAGCGGGCTCGTGACGGTGGTCGATGCCCTGCGGGAGCTTCCAACCCGCCTTGCCGGCGCCGCATTGCCCGTGGAAGAGGATGTGAACCGTTTCCTTCAGGATGTCTGGTCGGCGAGCGTGCCCGGCGAGCTCTACGACGTGCGGGAAGAAAACGTCGCCGAATTCGCCGCTTCGCTGCTCGGCGTGCTTGACGCCCAAAACGTGAGGAACGCAACAGGGTGAACCGCCCGCTCGCCATCATCGCGCTTCTGCTCCTAGCCGGCGTCCTGCCGGTCGTCTGGCCGATGCCGTCGTTGGTGGCGACGCTCCTGACAGCGCCGAGCCTCCTCCTGCTGCCGACCGGGCTCGGCCTTGCCGCGCTCTACGGCCTGACCGGCCGCCGGCCGGCGGACCTGACCGCGCTTCAGGCGCTTCTCCTTGCCTATTTCGCCGGCCTCTTCCTGTTCATCCTGCTTTTCGTCGCGTGCGAGCGTTTTCTGGCCGATCCGCCGCGGCCGGGCGTGCTGATGGCGGGACTGTGGCTTGCCGCCCTTGCCGGCTGGCTGCGCATGCGCGCGCTCTTCGCCGTTCCGCGCGAAGCGGTCCCGCCGCTGCTGCTTGTCGTCGCCATTGCCGGCCTGCTCGTTGCCCTGCGCTACGGATCCGCCATTTCGATCTATTCCGATTATCCGGTAATGGACCTCTTCCAGCGCATCCAGTTTCATGGCGGGGCCTTCGAGTTCGCGCGCACGCTCACCCTCAACCCGTTCGTCGCCTCGTCCTACATCCCGTTCCAGCAGCTCGAACTCGGCCTCGTCCTGCGCCTGACCGGGGCCGATCCCCTCGATGCGGAATGGGTCTGGCCGCTCGCCATGGCGCCGTTGCAGGCTGGCGTGCTCTATGCCTTCTTCTCCCGCATCCTGCCGCAAAGTCGGGCGGCGATCGTCGCCTTTGCGCTCGTTCTCGCGCAATCCGCCTTCTCCAATCCGACGAACGGTGGGATCGCCGAGCTTGCCACGATTACGCTCCTTTCGCTGCTGCTGACCGGTGATCCGTGCGCCGGCGGCGCTGGAAAAGCCGCCCTCCTGCGCCTGCCCGCCCTTGCGGTGGGTATCGTCATGGGTCTTGCCTTGCTGAAGATGCCGCTTGAGTGGGTGGGCCTTTCTGCGGTGGTGGTGGTGCTCCTCGGCGGCATTCTGATATCGGGCTGTCGCCATGGCCTGCTCGCCGCCATCGTCCTCCTTGCCGCCGTGGCGCTGTCCCTCCACCGGGGCGCCCTGCTCTATGTCGTGCTTGGCGGCGCGTCGGTCGGCGCCTACTGGTGTCTCCTCTATCTCCAGGAGGTCGGGGGTAAGAAAGTCCGCCGGCTTCTGCGTGGCCTGTTCCTGGTGGTCGTGGCGATCGCCGTTGCCATGGGCGCGCGTATCCTTCTCCTGCCGGAAAGCCAGGCAGACGCCTTCGGCCTGTGGCAGTTGTTCGATCTCATTCTGGTGCCGCTCGCGGGCAAGAGCCTTTCGGTGGTCGCCGTCAATGGCGACCTTGCGCCCGGCGCGGGTTCGCGCGTCGCGCTGTTCGAGCTTGCCCGCATGGCTTCGCCGCTGATCGTAGGGGCGGCGACCGCCTATATGGTCCTCCTTTCGCTTCCCGCGTTCCGGCGCCGGTGGGGTTTCCTGGACAAGGACGCCGAGCGGCATACCCTCGCCCAGATGCTGGTCGTCTTCGGCCTCGTGATTCTTGTACTGACGGGCTTTCCCTTCATCCACCGCGCCGGCTTCCTCGTGACGCTGCTTGCCAGCGCCGCGCTTGCCAATATCTTCCTTTCGACGCGGCTCGGGGCCGATGGCTCCCGCCCGTTCGCGCTTCTTCTTGCCTTCTACGCCGTTGCCGTGGTCATCGTGGTCCATCTCGGCGCACCTGACGGCGTGCAGCCCTATCTTGGACGTGCGCTTCCCGTCTTCGCGGCGCTCGGCGTGCTTCTGGCGGCCTTGCCGTTCCTGCGCTGGGGAAGCCCCGCCCAAGGTGGGTGGCGAACCGCCGTCGTCCTCGTGCTCGCAGTGACCGCCGAGGTCGCCACGTCGAACGCCTATTTCAAGTCCTATGCCTTCCAGCGCCAGACACCGCCATCCCGCGGCGCGCTTGCCTCCTTCGATGAGAGTGACCTCGCGCTGGCGAGATTCGTGGCCGATCATGCCGACGGCACCGAGGTCCTGGTCTCCTCGCCGAAGACCATGACGTTCCTGCGCGCCCGCACGGGGCTCTCGCCCTTCCTGGTCAGCTCCAATCTCGACACGATCGACGTCTCGGCCCGTGAAAAGCTTGCGGGGCTCCTGGGCGCCATGGTGTCGGACAGGCCGGATCCGCAGGTTTGCGGGAAGCTGATGGCGATGCTGGAAGCAGGGGAATCGGGCATCTACAGCTACGCCGTCGCTCGCCGCTGGGTGCCACGAGAAAGCGGCAAGGCTGTGCTCGACGCTTTCGGCTACGACAATCGCCTGGTGCCGTCCTACGATGCCCAGTTGGCGACGGCGCTGAAGGTTGCTATTGGGCAGCAGTTTCTCATCATTATCGACCGGACGACGGTGGACTGGCTGGGTGACCCGGAGGAGCTTCGCTATTTTCCCGTCCATGGGCCGCTGCCCTCGACACTGGTCACGAACCTCGACCGGAACTTCCCCGTCCACCATGTTTATCAGGACAGCTACATCGCTGAGCTCGAATGCAAATGACCCGCGACCTCGTTTCCATCGTGACCCCGGCCTACAAGGCTGCGCCCTATGTCGCCGAGACCATCCGTTCCGTGCAGGCGCAAAGCTACGGGAACTGGGAGATGCTGATCGTCGAGGACGGCTCCCCTGACGATACGTGGAAAGTGGTCGCCGAACACGCGGCAGCCGATCCGCGTGTGAAACTCATCCGGCAGGCCAATGCCGGCCCGGCCATGGCGCGCCAGAAAGCCCTCGATCATGCATCCGGCCGGTATATCGCCTTTCTCGACAGCGACGATCTCTGGCTTCCCGAAAAGCTCGAACGCCAGCTTGCCTTCATGCGCGAAAAGTCCTCGGCCTTCAGTTTCACGGCCTTCCGCCGCATCGCCGCCGAGGGCGGCACGCCGGGCCGCTTGATCGAGGTTCCGGCCGAGATGACGTATCGCAGGCTCCTCGGCAATACGGCGATCGCGACCTCGACGGTGCTGATCGACCGTGAGAGGACGGGTCCTTTCCAGATGACGAAGACCTACTATGATGATTTCGTCCTCTGGCTGGGGCTCTTGAAGCGCGGCCAGGTCGCGCACGGCTTCAACGAGGACCTGATGCGCTACCGTGTGCTCGGCCAGTCGGTATCGCGCAACAAATGGCGCTCGATGCAGATGGTATGGAAGACATACCGCGAGATCGAGGGGCTGGGCCTCGTTCCGGCCGCCGCCGCTTTTGCCGGCTATGCGTGGCACGCTTGGTGGAAATACAGGAAGTTTTAGGTTAAGACGACTGCCGCTCTGTGGCCGATGGTCGAATCCGGGGCGCTCTCAAGAATAGAAAAGACACGGTCATGAATCGAATTCCGGCCCCGGCCCGTATCGACAAGTCTCTCTTTTCGGGCGACGCACACGCGCACGAAACCAAGTACGGTCTGCCCTCGAAGGTCAAGTTCTGCGTTCGCTGCGTGATCTCGAACCAGCGCCCCAATTCTGCGGTGGAGTACAAGCACACCAAGGAAAGCAAGAAGGCGACGATCGCCTTCGACGAAGAGGGCGTATGCGACGCCTGCCGCTTCGCCGAGAAGAAGCAGGCCGGGATCGACTGGGAAGAGCGCGAACGGCGGCTCGTCGCCCTGTGCGATACGTTCCGCAGCCGCAACGGCAACTATGACTGCATCGTGCCGGGTTCGGGCGGCAAGGACAGCTTCTATGCCTCCCATATCCTGAAGACCAAATACGGCATGCATCCGCTGACCGTGACCTGGGCGCCGCATGTCTACACGGAATGGGGCTGGCGGAATTTCCAGAGCTGGATCCATGCCGGCCACGACAATCTGCTTTCGACGCCGAACGGCCGCGTGCACCGGCTCCTGACGCGCCTTGCAGTCGACAACCTTTTCCACCCCTTCCAGGCCTTCATGTTCGGCCAGAAGGCGCTGGCGCCGAAAATGGCGCTGCTGCACAAGATCCCGCTCGTCTTCTTCGGCGAGAACGAGGCCGAATACGGCAACCCTATCGGCGATACCGAAACGGCCAAGCGCGACTGGTCCTACTTCACCTCCGACGACCAGTCGAAGGTGAGCCTCGGCGGCGTGCCCATCCCCGATCTCAAGGCGCATTTCGGCGTCGAGCAGCAGGATCTCCTGCCCTACCTGCCGGCCAATCCGTCGGAGATCGAGGCCCAGGGCGTCGAGGTCCACTATCTCGGCTACTATCTCAAATGGCACCCGCAGAGCTGCTACTACTACGCCGTCGAGCATGGCGGCTTCCAGGCCTCGCCGGAAAGGACGCCCGGCACCTACAGCAAGTACAACAGCATCGACGACCGGATCGACGACTTCCACTACTACACGACCGGCATCAAATTCGGCCTCGGGCGGGCGAGCTACGATGCGGCGCAGGAAATCCGCTCCGGCGACATCACGCGCGAAGAAGGCGTGGCGCTGGTCAAGCGTTTCGACCATGAATGGCCGGAACGCTTCGCCGAAGAGATCTTCCGCTATCTCAGCATTCCGCCGGAAGAATTCCCGGAAGCCAGCCGAATGTTCGAGGAGCCCATTCTGACGCGAGACTATTTCGATACGCTTGCCGATACGTTCCGCAGCCCCCACCTCTGGAAGTGGGAGGGCAACCGCTGGCAGCTGCGCCATGCGGTCTGGCAAGAGGCCGCCGACGCCGAGGCTGCTCTGTGAAGAACGTCCGGATCATTCCGCGTCTCGACATCAAGGGGCCGAACCTCATCAAGGGGATTCACCTCGAAGGTCTGCGCGTGGTCGGCGATCCGCATGCCTTTGCATTGCGCTACTACGAGGAAGGCGCGGACGAGCTGGTCTTCATGGACATCGTCGCGAGCCTCTATGGGCGCAACAATCTGAGCGGCATCATCGAACGGGCGGCTGACCGCGTCTTCATACCGATCACGGTGGGCGGCGGCATACGCTCGGTCGACGATGCGCGGCACATCCTGCGTTCGGGGGCGGACAAGGTTGCCATCAATACCGCCGCCGTGCAGCGCCCCGAGGTGATCGGCGAGATCTCGCGCGAATTCGGCTCGCAGGCGACCGTGCTGTCGATCGAGGCGAAAGAGGTCGGGCCCGGCCGCTGGGAAGCCTATACGGACAACGGGCGCGAGCGTACCGGCCTCGACGTCATCGACTGGACGAAGCGGGCCGTCGAGCTCGGCGCGGGCGAAGTGCTGCTGACCTCCGTCGACAAGGAAGGCACCCGCAAGGGCTACGATCTCGACCTGATCGCCCAAGTGACGGAGGCCGTTCCGGTGCCCGTCATCGCCAGCGGCGGGCTCGGCACCCTGGCGCATCTCGGCGCCGCCCTTGCCCTGCCGCGCTGCGCGGCCGTCTCGATGGCCGACGTGCTGCACTACAAGCGCCTGTCGCTTTCCGACATCAAGAACACGGTCCGCGCGGCGGGCATGGCGACGAGGGTGGCATGACGAAGGCGGCGGAAATCACACTGGTCGACTACGGCATGGCCAACATGCTGAACGTCGCCCGCGCCTTCCGGCATTGCGGCGCCGAGATCCGCGTCGTCGAAAGCGCGGCGGAGGCGGGGCCTGCCGAAAGGCTCGTCGTGCCCGGCGTCGGCGCCTTCGAGAAGAGCATCCGCGCCGTGCGCGAGAAGGGCTTCGACGAGTTCATCCGCCGCCATGTCGAGACGGGCCGGCCGTTCCTCGGCGTGTGCGTCGGCATGCAGATGCTGTTCGAGGCGAGCGAGGAGTTCGGCGAGCATCAGGGGCTCGGCATCCTGCCCGGCCGGGTCGCCAGGGTTCCATCCGTCGATACGGCCGGTGAACCGCAGCCCGTGCCGCATATCGGCTGGAGCGCGCTCGTGCCGGCGCAAGCGGAGCGTTCCTGGGAAGGCACGCTTCTCGCCGACCACCAGCCGGGCGCATCGAGCGTCTATTTCGTGCATTCCTTCGCCGCCCGCCCGGCGGATGAAGGTGACATGCTGGCCGATTGCCTCTATGGCGGCCATCGCATCTGCGCTGCGGTGCAGCGCGACAATATCTGCGCGACGCAGTTCCATCCCGAGCGCAGCGGTGAAATCGGCCTTTCCGTCATCCGCCGCTTCCTGAGCCTGTGACGGCGATGGAGAAGCCGTTGGAAAGGGTCCTCGTCGTCAGTCTCGGCAGCATCGGCCGCCGGCACCTGCGCAACCTGCGCAGCCTCCTGCCGGAAGCGGAACTCGCCGTGCTGCGCCGGCCCGGCAGCCCGGCCACGGCCGAGGGCGCGACCCATGTCTTCCAGGACCTTCCGTCCGCGCTCGCCTTCCGGCCGGATGCGGCGATCGTCGCCTCGCCCGCCACCGAGCACCTTGCCGTGGCGCGCGCACTCGTCGGGCAGGCCATACCGGTCCTGGTGGAAAAACCCTTCGCCGACCGGATCGACGGGCTTGCAGGGCTGGTGAGCGAGGCCGAGGCGAAGAGCGTCCCGCTCTTCGTCGCCTATAATCTTCGTTTTCACCCCATGATGCAGAGGGTGCGCGCCCTCCTCACCGACAACGCCGTTGGCCGCGTGCTCACCGCGCGGGCCGAGGTGGGGCAGTACCTTCCCGATTGGCGCCCCGGCCAGCCCTATCGCGAGGGCGTCTCGGCCCGGCGCGAGCTTGGCGGCGGGGCCCTGCTCGAACTCAGCCACGAGCTCGACTATATCTACTGGCTCTTCGGCCGTCCGCAGCGGCTCTATGCCGCCGGCGGGCAGATCGGCGACCTCGGCATCGAAGTCGAGGATGCCGTCGCCCTGACGCTGCGCTTCGGCGACGGCGCCCCGATCGTCAACGTCAACCTCGATTTCCTCCAGCGCGCCGTGACGCGCCAGCTCCGCATCGTCGGAACGGAGGGGACGCTTTCCGGCAACCTCATGACGGGCGAGCTCGACCTCTATCGTGCCGCAGACGGCAACTGGACGCGCGAAACCTGCCGGCTGGCGGACGCCAACCAGCCCTATCTCGATGAGGTCGCGGCGTTCTTCTCGGCCATTGCCGGTAGTAAGTCGCCGTTGCTGGCGAGCGCGCGGCAGGGCACGGATGTCATCTGCCTTGTCGAGGCTGCGCGGCAATCCATGGCCGGGCGAAGGGAAGTGGAGATCGATTATGTCTGACATGCGCAGCGTCGCCTTCATTTTCGCCCGCGGCGGCTCCAAGGGGGTCCCCCGCAAGAACATCCGCCTTCTCGACGGCAAGCCGCTGATCGCCCATTCCATCGAGGTGGGGCTTGCGACACCCGGTGTCGAAACGGTCGTCGTCTCGACCGACGATGCGGAGATCGCCGAGGTTGCCCGCGCCCATGGTGCGGAGGTCCCGTTCCTGCGCCCGGCCGAGCTGGCGCAGGACAATTCGCCGGAATGGCTCGCCTGGCGGCACGCCGTCACCTGGTTCGAACAGGAGCGCGGCCCGTTCGACTGCTTCGTCAGTCTGCCCGCGACCTCGCCCTTCCGAGCGGTCGAGGACGTGACCGCCTGCATCGAGAGGATCCGGCAGGACCCGGCGACAGATGCGGTGATCACCGTCACCGAGGCGAGCCGCAGCCCCTATTTCAACATGGTGCGGCTCGACGGCGAACAGCATGCGGAAATCGTTCTATCGTCGGGTGCGGGCATCTCGCGCCGGCAGGATGTGCCGCCGGTCTACGACATCACCACGGTCGCCTATGCTGTCCGGCCGCGCTTCATCCTCACCGCCGAGCGCCTGTTCGCCGGCACGGTCAGCGCGGTTCTCGTGCCCGTCGAGCGCGCCGCCGATATCGACACCGAATTCGACTTTCGCCTTGCCGAAGCGATTGCCGCCATGCGACGAGAAGACCGGAAGGAAACGCCATGAGATCGTTCAAGCAACTGATGTCGCTCGAAGGGCGGGTGGCGGCCGTTACCGGCGGGGCAGGCCATATCGGCCGCGCCATCGCGGCGGGCCTTGCCGAACTCGGCGCGACGGTCTGCCTGCTTGACCGTTCGGACGAGGCGCTGGCCAAGGCGGCCGACGAGCTGCGCGCACGCGTGGCGGGTGCCCGGATCGAGGGGATGCGCATCGACCTTGAGAACGAGGCGGAGCGCAACCTCGTCGCCGCTCCGTTGACGGAGCGCTTCGGCGGGCTCGACATTCTCGTCAACAATGCCGGCTTCGTCGGCGACAGCAACCTGACCGGCTGGGTGACGGAATTCGAACGGCAGTCCATCGAGACCTGGCGCCGGGCGATCGAAGTGAACCTCACGGCGGCCTTCCATCTCAGCCAGTCGCTGGGCGGGCTGCTGCGCGCCTCCGGCCACGGCGCGATCGTCAACGTCTCTTCGATCTATGGTAATGTCGGACCGGACATGTCGCTCTATGACGGCACGGCCATGGGCAATCCGGCCGCCTACGCGGTGAGCAAGGGCGGCGTCGTGCAGATGACGCGCTGGCTCTCGACGGTCATGGCGCCCGAGGTGCGCGTCAACTGCATCAGCCCCGGCGGTGTCGCGCGCGGCCAGCCGGAGGCCTTCGTGAAGCGTTACGAGGCCCGCACGCCGCTGAAGCGCATGGGACAGGAAGAGGATTTCATCGGCGCGGTCTGCTATTTCGCGAGCGACCTGTCCGGCTGGGTCACGGGCCAGAACCTGATGGTGGACGGCGGTTGGACGACCTGGTGAGGAAAGACGGAAAATGACGATGCAGGACAAGGTTTTCATCATCGCCGAAGCCGGCGTGAACCACAACGGCGACCCGGAGCTTCTGAAGAAGCTCGTCGAGATCGCGGCCGAGGCCGGGGCCGATGCGGTCAAGTTCCAGACCTTCAACGCCGACCGCCTCGCCATGCCCGGTGCCGATACCGCCGCCTACCAGAAGCGCCAGACCGGCGAGGGCGACCAGCACAGCATGCTGCGCAAGCTGGAACTGAGCGATGAAATGCACCATCTGGCGATCGCGCATTGCGCCAAGTTCGGCATCGAATTCATGTCGACGCCCTTCGACGAGGAAGCGCTGGAATACCTGTCCAGCCTCGACATAAAGCGTATCAAGGTGCCCTCGGGCGAGATCACCAACCTGCCGTTCCTGCGCGCTTGCGCACGCAAGGCGCTGCCGCTCATCCTGTCGACCGGCATGGCGACGCTGGAAGAGGTGGTCGATGCGGCCGCCTGCGTGCGCAAGGAATGGGCCGCTGCCGGCCACCAGGAGCGCCCCGGCGACCTGACGGTGCTGCACTGCACGTCCAACTATCCGGCGAAGACCGAAGAGTCGAACCTGCGGGCCATGGCGACGATCGCCAAGGCCGTGAACACGGCCATCGGCTATTCCGATCATACCGAGGGCCTCACCGTCTCGGTCGCGGCGGTCGCCCTTGGCGCGTCGGTCGTCGAAAAGCATTTCACCGTCGATCGCGACCTGCCGGGACCGGACCACAAGGCGTCGCTGGAGCCGCAGGAATTGTCCGACATGGTGCGGCAGATCCGCATCGTCGAGGGCGCGCTCGGCGACGGCGTCAAGCAGCCGAACGCCTCCGAACTGCCGGTGCGCGACGTGGTGCGCAAGAGCGCCAGCCTGCGCCGGCCGGTCGCCGCCGGCGAGACGATCACGAGCGATAACCTCATCTTCCTGCGGCCGGGCACCGGCATCGCGCCCGCCCATGCGGAGAAGATCCTCGGCATGACGGCGGCGCGGGACCTCGAGCCGCGTATCCTCCTTACCTGGGAGGACCTCGTTTGACGAAGCGCCGGATCCTCTATGTCACGGGGACGCGGGCGGATTTCGGCCTGATGGCGCGCACGTTGAAGGCCATCGACGCGGACGAGGGCTTCGCGCTTTCGATCCTGGTCACCGGCATGCACCTCTCCCCGGTCTACGGATCCACGGTGAACGAGATCAAGGCCGCGGGCTTCAGGATCGCCGCCGAGGTGCCGGTCGATCTCGACGTCAACACCGGCACTGCCATGGCGCGCAATCTCGGCACCATGCTCATCGGCTTCACCGACGTCATCGAGCGGGAGCGGCCTGATATCGTGCTGCTTCTGGGGGACAGGGGCGAGATGCTGGCGGCTGCCATCGCGGCGACCCATGAGAATATCGCAATCGTGCATATCCATGGCGGCGAACGGTCGGGAACGGTCGACGAGCCGATCCGGCACGCAATTTCCAAGCTGGCGCACTTCCATTTCACTTCGACGGAAGACGCGCGCCAGCGCCTCATCCGGATGGGAGAGCGCGACGACCGGGTCTGGGCGGTGGGCGCGCCCGGCCTTGACGGCCTTCGCGACGGCGCCGCGGTGCCGCGTGCAGAGCTTTTCGCCTCCCTCCGGCTCGATCCTTCCCCGCCCGTCGCCCTCCTCGTTCATCATCCCGTGGTGCAGGATGCGGGCTCGATGGCGCGGGAAACCGAAGCGATCCTTGCCGGCCTGTTTGCGGCCGGCTGCCAGGTCGTGGCGCTGATGCCGAATTCGGACGCCGGCGGAGAGCATGTTCGCGCGGCCCTGCAGGCGGCGGCATCTCATCCCGATCTTCGCCTCGTCACGCATTTCCCGCGCGGGGACTTCATTTCCTGGATGGCCGCTGCCGACCTGATGATCGGCAATTCCAGCGCCGGTATAATCGAGGCCGGCAGCTTCGGCACGCCCGTCGTCAATATCGGCTCGCGGCAGAACCTTCGCGAGCGTAACCGCAACGTGACGGACGTGGCGCAGGCGGACGAAGGGCTTTCCAGGAGCATCCGTGAAGTCCTGGCGCGCGGGCGACTGGAACCGTGCAACGTCTATGGCGACGGGGCGAGCGCACCGCGCATCGCGGCGCTTCTGGCATCGATACCACTCGACCCCCAGGCCTTGAGAAAATTTAATGCCTATTGAGAAGGTTCACGTTTTCGGGGCCGGGGGACATGCGAAGGTCGTGATCGACGCGCTGCGAGCGCTTCTCGGTGACGAGATCGCTGTGCGGCTTTTCGACGACAATCCTGCCCGGGTCGGCGCTGGCGTTGCAGGGATCGTGGTCGAACCCGTCGCAGACCTTGCGGAGGGCTTTTTCCATGTGGCGATCGGAACGAATGCCGTGCGAAGCCGCCGATCCGCGGAGATCGCCGCAGGCGGCGCCCGGCCGTTGACCGTCGTCCATCCCAAAAGCGCGATCGCATCCTCGGCGCGGGTGGAAGAGGGGGCATTTGTCGCCGCATCGGCCGTCGTCGGGCCGGACGCAAGCGTCGGGGCGGGAACCATCGTCAACCATGGCGCCATCGTCGATCACGACTGCGTCCTGGGCGCGTTCTGCCATATCGCGCCGGGCGCGGTGCTGGGAGGCGGGGTCACGGCCGGAGACCGGGTGCTCATCGGCGCCGGGGCGGTGATCCTGCCGGGCCTGACGCTCGCCAGCGATGTGGTGGTCGGAGCGGGTGCCGTGGTAACAAGATCGATAGAGAACGCCGGCACCTTCATTGGCACGCCCGCGCGGGAAATGAGCAGAGGCTAAGGTGACAGAGGTCAAAGAACTGATCGTTCCGCGAAAGGCGACCCTTCGGGACGCGATGAGCCGCCTGGAGCAGGCGGGTCTCGGCATCCTCCTTCTGGTCTCTGACGAGGGCGTGCTGGACCGGGCGATAACGGACGGTGATCTTCGCCGCCTCATTCTTGCGGGCCACGGCCTCGACGAGACGATCGAGGTGCTGCCGGCGGCCAGGTGCATTACCGCGCCGCTCGGCGTCACGCGCCGCGCCGCGCTCGAACTGATGAACCACCACGGGATCAGCCACCTGCCGCTCGTTGACGGCGAGGGTAGGGCCGTCAAGCTGCTGATGCGGCGCGACATCGACGAGCAGGTTCTCCTGTCGACGCCGCATATCGGCGACAGCGAGCGGGATTTCGTCGAACAGGCGTTCCTGACCAACTGGATCGCGCCGCTCGGCCCCAATGTCGATGCCTTCGAAACGGAGCTTTGCGCCTTCGTCGGCTCCGCCCATGGCGCGGCCGTCTCTTCCGGCACGGCGGCCATCCATCTCGGCCTTCGCCTCCTCGGCGTCGGCCCGGGCGACAAGGTGTTCTGCTCCACGCTGACTTTCGCGGCGAGCGCCAATCCCATCGTCTACCAGGGCGCCGAGCCGGTCTTCATCGATTCGGAAGAGACGAGCTGGAACATGTGCCCGAAGGCGCTCGAGCGCGCCCTTGCCACGGCGGCCGCGGAAGGCTGGCGGCCGAAGGCGGTCATCGTCGTCAATCTCTACGGCCAGAGTGCCGACATGGATCCCATTCTCGACCTGTGCACGTCCTATGGCGTGCCGGTGCTGGAGGATGCCGCCGAATCGCTGGGCGCCACCTACAAGGGACGCCAGAGCGGCACCTTCGGCAAGGTCGGCGTCTTCTCCTTCAACGGCAACAAGATCATCACCACGTCGGGCGGCGGCATGCTGGTCTCCGACGACAAGGAGATCGTCGCGCGGGCCCGCTTCCTCGCCACGCAGGCGCGCGATCCGGCGCCGCACTACGAGCACAGCGAGATCGGCTACAACTACCGCATGAGCAACATCCTGGCGGGGGTCGGCCGCGGCCAGCTGCGTGTCCTCGAAGAGCGCGTCGCCGCGCGGCGCGGGGTCTTCGAGCGCTACCGCGACGGTCTTGCCGATGCCGGCCTCCTCGAGTGGATGCCCGAACCGGACTGGAGCTTTTCCAACCGCTGGCTGACCACGGCGACCGTCTCGCCCTCCGCCGCCCATGACAGCGCCGGCATCATCAAGCGGCTCGCCGGCGAGATGATCGAGGCCCGCCCGGTCTGGAAGCCGATGCACCTCCAGCCCGTCTTTGCCGGCACGCGCTATTTCACGGCCGGCAACAGCTCCGTCTCGGACGATCTCTTCGAGCGCGGCATCTGCCTGCCCTCGGGCTCCAATATGTCCGAGGAACAGCTCGACCGCGTCATTTCCACGCTGAAATCGCTCTTGCGCTGATCGTTCCCAAACGAAAAAAGCGGCGGCGCAGGTCCGGGACATGCGCCGCCGCTCTCGTTTCCGGGCATCGTCTCGTCAGCCGAAGGAGGTTGCCTGCTCCGGCGCGTTTTCGCCGCTGATCAGGGCGAACAGCAGCTTCTTCGCCTCTGCCTCGTCTTCCGCCGCGATCGCGGCCGCCAGATTGCGCAGCGATGCCTCCATGTCGTAGCGCGCGATGGCGGCCGAATCGGCGCGCAGGATCTTGGGGTGGCGGGTTGGCTGCGCGTTGTCGCGATCGTAGAACAGTTCCTCGTAGAGCTTCTCGCCCGGCCGGATGCCGATCACCTCGATGGCGATGCCGCTGTCCGGGTTCTTGGCGTTGCGCACCTGGAAGCCGGCGAGGCGGATCATGTTTTCCGCAAGGTCGCCGATGCGCACAGGCTCGCCCATGTCGAGCAGGAACACGTCGCCGCCGGCCGAGAGCGCGCCGGCCTGCACGATGAGCTCGGCCGCCTCCGGGATCGACATGAAGTAGCGCGTCATGTCGAGGTCGGTGATGGTGACGGGGCCGCCCTTGGCGATCTGCTGCTTGAACAGCGGCACGACGGAGCCGTTCGAGCCGATCACGTTGCCGAAGCGCACGGCGCAGAAGGTCTGCCTGTCGCCGCGCGCCTGCGCCTCGATCGCCATCTGCCGCACGATCAGTTCGGCCCAGCGCTTCGTCGCACCCATGACGTTGGTCGGGCGCACCGCCTTGTCGGAGGAGATCAGCACGAAGCTCTCGATCTTCTCTTCCGCCGCCGTGCGCGCCACGGTCAGCGTGCCGAAGACGTTGTTGTGGATGCCTTCCAGCACGTTGGCCTCGACCAGCGGCACATGCTTGTGGGCAGCCGCGTGGTAGAGCACCTGCACGCCGTGCGAGCGGATGGCGCGCCGCATCAGGCTTTCATCCGTCACCGAGCCCAGCACCGGCACGACGGCATGGTCGCCGGCGGCAAGCAGCTCCTGCTCGATCTTGTAGAGCGCGAATTCGCTCGCCTCCAGCAGCACGAGCTTCTTCGGCTTCCAGCGGATGATCAGGCGACACAATTCCGAGCCGATCGAGCCGCCCGCCCCGGTGACCATGACGATCTTGCCGGTCAGCGCCTGGTTTAGGAGCTCCTTGTCGGCGGGGATGAAGGAGCGGCCGAGCAGTTCGTCGAGCTCAATCTCGCGGATCTGGTTGACGATGTACTTGCCGTCCACGATGTCGGAAATGTCGGGAAGGGTGCGCACGCGCACGCCGAGCCCGGTGACCCGCGCGATCACCGCCTGCCGGGTCTCGGCCGGGATGGCGGACATGCTGAGCACGATCTCCTTGATGCCGTAGCGGTCGATCAGGCCCGGCAGGTCGCTGGACGGAAACACCCGATAGCCGGCGATGTCGCGGCCGTGGTTGGCCGGGTCGTCGTCGATGAGCCCCATGACGAAGCGGTTGCCGTGGCCCTTGAGGGCGCGGGCGAGCTGCGCGGCGGTGGGGCCGGTGCCGTAGATGAAGATCGGGTCCTCGTCGCGGCGAAGGCCGGTGCCCTGGTTGAGGATCCACTTGGCGGCGAAGCGGATGCCGCCGATGAGAAGCGTGCCGAGCACGAAATAGAGGAACGGCACGGAGCGCGGCACGATGCCCTGTCCCGCCATCTCCATCAGGAAGATGATGATCACCCAGCTCATCGTGGCCATCAGCATGGCACGCAGGATCGTCCAGATGGCGGCGTCCGGCAGGTAGCGGATGACGGAGCGATAGAGCCCGAGCTTGATGAAGAAGGGTATCGCCACCGCGGCGGCACAGATGGCAAGGACCAGCCGCTCCGTCGTCAGCGCCGGCATCCACTGGGCAAGCCGGATGGCGTAGCTCGCCCAGAGCGCGATCATCAGCGCGGCGATGTCGATGCCGATCATCAGGAGGCGCTTCCACAGGCGCGGAATCTCGACCAGGCGCTCGCGGATGTCCCGGACCAGGCGGTGATCGGTTAGGGTGGTGCCTGTCATCGTCTTACGCACGCTCCAAATTGCTGAACTCCACGCATCGTCCGTGGATCAGTGCGACACGCCTGCTGCACCCGTCACTTTTATGGCGGTCATCAGCAGGATGCGCAAATCGAAAGAAAAGCTTTGCCTTGCGCGGTATTCCGCGTCCAGCGCCACCTTCTCGGTCACGGTCAGTTCGTCCCGCCCGTTCACCTGCGCCCAGCCGGTAAGGCCCGGTGCCAGCCGGTGCACGCCGAGCGCCGTGCGCGCCGCGACCAGGTCGTCCTGGTTGAACAGCGCGGGCCGCGGGCCGACGAGGCTCATCTCGCCCTTCACGATGCACCAGAGCTGCGGCAGTTCGTCGAGGCTCGTCTTGCGCAGGAAGCCGCCGATCGGCGTCAGGTGGCGGTTCGCATCCGTCAGGAGATGCGTGGCGACCACCGGGGCGTCGGTGCGCATGGTGCGGAACTTCGGCATGGAGAACAGGTGGTTGTCGCGCCCCACCCGGTCCGACCAGTAGAGCGCCGGCCCCGGCGACGTCAGGCGCACCGCCAGCGCGACGATGGCCATCGGCACGGCGAAGACGAGGAGGGCCACGCTTGCAACGGTGACATCGAATGCACGCTTCAACGACATTGGGTGTTTGGTCCAGGGTTCCTGCTGGCGGGATATCTGCGGTTTCCGGCTTCCATAGGGCAGTTTGCCGCCATCTTCTAGTGCGCGTTCACGAGGATTGCGGGCGTCTTGCAAGCAGGATCGCGAAAACCGCGCCGCCGGCAAGCAGGAAGAAGCTCTCGCCGAGCGCCAGGCGGTTGTTGGAATTGGTGGTGATCGTGGCGAAGAAGAAGAAGCTCATGCTGTAGAGGTAGGCGGCCGTGCTGGCGCCGATGCGGCCCTCGCGATGGGCCGCGTTAACGCGGCCTGCCGCGGCGAGGACGAAGACCGAGAGGACGGCGAGCCCGAACAGGCCGTGGCGCACGAGGATTTCGAGATATCCGTTATGCAGCAGCGTGTAGCCGACATCGGCATAGGTGGTCCGCTTCCATTCGCCGAGCCAGGCATTGCCCCAGCCGACGAGCGGCGACTGCCCGATCAGCTCCAGCGCGTTCGACCAGAGCATCAGGCGTTCGCGCATGGCGGAGGGCACGGTCTCGTCCGCGATCGTCGCCTGCATGGCGCCCACCGGGTCCTTCGTCGTGAGCGCGGTGTCCAGCATGGTGAGGACGGCGTCGGCGGTAGAGCCGGCGACCTTGACCACATAGGGCGCGGCGGCGGCCGCGACGGCGACCGCCAGCACGATAAGCCCGCCGAGCAGGTGGAGCCGCCAGCGGCCGGCAAGATGATAGAGCGACAGGAGGGCCATGAAGCCCATCGTCGCGGCCAGCGCCAGCCAGGCGCCCTTCGACTGCGCGCCGAGCACGCCGATCAGGCTGAGCGCGGCCGTTGCGAGGCCGAGCGCCAGCATGGGCCATTTCAGCCGCCCGGCGAGGCGTCCGGTCTCTGCGGCATGGAGCAGCCAGAACACGGACGTCAGGAACAGCATGGAACCGCCGACGCCGGCATGGATAGGGTTGTGGTGGAACAGCGGCGCGGCGCGCTCCCCCGCGAAGATCGTGCCGAAATCCAGCGTGGCGAGGAGCCCGGCGAGGCCGCAGGCGAGAAGCAGGGTGCCCGCCGCAAAAAGCGAGCGCCGCGTGGCGTAGAGCGCGACGCCGACGAGCGGGAACAGTGCCGGGAAGGCATAAAGCCATTCCGACGTTCCCTTCTGATCGTAGAGGACGATGCCGAGCACGAAGCGGACGAGCGCATAGACCGCCCAGGCGTAGCAGAGGAGGGCGAGCCAGTCGCGCGAGACCTGGCGCACTTCAAGCTTGTGCCGGACCAGGGCGAAGATGGCGAAGGCGAGGGTGATGTAGCGGTAGATGTCGCTCTCGACCAACATGGCGGAGGCGAGCAGCGCCCAGAGCGCCGCGGGGAGGAGCGAGCGCGCGCCGGCCCGTCCCCCGAGGTCAGCGGCCAAAGGCATAGGCGATCCTGCGCAGGGTTTCGATGATACGGATGCCATGGGTCCTCAGACGTCTCCACCAGGGGAATTTCGCGGCTCTGTACGCCGACCGTGTCGCAATTGTGGTGCTGTCGCGCTTGGGAGCCGCGACATCCCTGCGCGTCGTGTAGATGCGTCCGCCGAAGGCCCAGCCGCGCTCGAGCGCGATGTCCCAGGGATATTGCATGACCTTTAGCCCGTCGATCAGCCTTGCCGCGCCGGCGCGCGTCACGGCGTAGCAGGCGGCCGAGCCCTGGGGGCCATGCGTCGTGCGGCCGATCTCGTCGCCGGCACTGGAGCTCGCACTAGGACGGAAGCCGACGATGCGGTGGTTGAACAGCTTTATCGCGTCCGCGTCCGGCAGCGCATCCACGGCGGCCTCAGCGCGGCTGACGAGATCTGCCGTCAGCTCGATATCGTCCTCGACGATCACGGCGGCAGGCTCGCCCGTTTCGAGGAAGGCGGAAAGCGCCTTCAGGTGGCTGCGGTAGCAGCCGTATTCGCCGGGCAGGATGGTGCGGCCGTTGTTTCGCGCGAAGGCGCTTGCGTCGCAGTCGATGCGCTCCTCGACCGGCGTCTTCGTGCCGTCGATGCCCGGCACGCGCACGAGGGGCAGATGCAGCCTTTCGGCGCTTTCCGCGAGCGCGCGCCAGCGATCGGCCGAGCGGTCGAGATTGATCGCATAGATGCTGATGCTCATTGCCCCACCATGGTTGCTGACAGGCAGGCCGCGCGGCCGGCGTCGTCGCGGGGCGAAAGCCGTCCGCTCTTGCGCGTTCGCCTACCATTTTCCGTGGCGCATCTGCAACCCGGCGCCGCCGGCCGCGCTGAAAGAGCCGCCTCGCATGGACTGTTGCGGCGCGCCATGGCATAGGGCGCGCAACACGCGAGGCTTCTTTTCCATGATCCGCATCGACAATATCAGCAAGTCCAACAGCCACCGCATCCTCTTCATCGAGGCCGCCGCTGCGCTGAACCGCGGCGAGAAGATCGGCCTCGTCGGGCCGAACGGCGCCGGCAAGACGACGCTCTTCCGCATGATCACCGGGCAGGAGCAGCCGGACGAGGGCCAGGTCTCGGTCGAGAAGAACGTCTCCATCGGCTATTTCAGCCAGGATGTCGGCGAGATGGAGGGCCGCAGCGCCGTCACCGAGGTGATGGACGGGGCGGGACCGGTCAGTTCCGTCGCGGCCGAGCTGCGCGACCTGGAAGCGGCCATGGTCGATCCCGACCGGGCGGGCGAGATGGACGCGATCATCGAGCGCTACGGCGAGGTGCAGGCGCGCTACGAGGAGCTGGACGGCTACGGGCTGGAGAGCCGGGCGCGCGAGGTGCTGGCCGGCCTCAGCTTCAGCCAGGAGATGATGGACGGCGATGTCGGCAAGCTGTCGGGCGGCTGGAAGATGCGCGTGGCGCTCGCCCGCATCCTCCTGATGCGGCCGGATGTCATGCTGCTCGACGAGCCGAGCAACCACCTCGATCTCGAAAGCCTGATCTGGCTGGAGCAGTTCCTGAAGGGCTATGACGGCGCGCTCCTGATGACCTCGCACGACCGCGAGTTCATGAACCGCATCGTCAACAAGATCATCGAGATCGATGCCGGGTCACTCACCACCTATTCCGGCGACTACGGCTTCTACGAGCAGCAGCGCGCCCAGAACGAGAAGCAGCAGCAGGCGCAGTTCGAGCGCCAGCAGGCGATGCTCGCCAAGGAGATCAAGTTCATCGAGCGCTTCAAGGCGCGCGCCTCCCATGCCGCGCAGGTGCAGAGCCGCGTGAAGAAGCTCGACAAGATCGAGCGCGTCGAGCCGCCGCGCCGGCGCCAGACGGTGATGTTCGAGTTCCAGCCGGCGCCGCGTTCGGGCGAGGACGTAGCCAATCTCAAAAACATCGACAAGGCCTATGGCAGCCGCGCGATCTACAGGGATTTCAGCTTCCTGATCCGCCGGAAGGAGCGCTGGTGCGTGATGGGCGTCAACGGCGCCGGAAAGTCGACCCTGCTGAAGCTCATCGCCGGTGCCGCCAGCCCGGATGAGGGCAGCGTGACGATCGGGGCGAGCGTCAAGGTCGGCTATTTCGCACAGCATGCGATGGATTTGCTCGACGGGGACCTCACGGTCTTCGAATGGCTGGAGCAGGAGTTCCCGCGCGCGGGGCAGGGGCCGCTGCGCACGCTCGCCGGCTGCTTCGGCTTTTCCGGCGACGATGTCGAGAAGAAGTGCCGGGTTCTCTCGGGCGGCGAGAAGGCGCGGCTCGTCATGGCGGCCATGCTGTTCGATCCGCCGAATTTCCTGATCCTCGACGAACCGACGAACCATCTCGACCTCGACACCAAGGAAATGCTGATCAAGGCGCTCGCCGATTACGAGGGCACCATGCTTTTCGTCTCACACGACCGCCACTTCCTCGGCGCGCTGTCGAACCGCGTGCTCGAAATCAACGGCGACGACGTGCATCAATATCCGGGCGGCTATACCGAATATGTCGCCCAGACCGGCCATGAGGCGCCGGGCGTGCCCGGCTGACGCTCAGCCTTTCTTTGCGAGATACTGGTCGTCGGAGACCTGTTCCAGCCAGGTCACTGGTGAACCGTTCTCCGATTCGGCGATCGCCACATGGGTCATGGCCGTGCTGTCGGTGGCTCCGTGCCAGTGTTTTTCACCGGGCGGGAACCAGACGACGTCGCCGGGGCGGATTTCCTCCCTCGGCCCGCCCTCGCGCTGAGCCCAGCCGAGGCCGGCGGTCACGATGACGGTCTGGCCGAGCGGATGGGTGTGCCAGGCGGTGCGCGCGCCGGGCTCGAAGGTGACGATGGCGCCGCCCGTCCGCCCCGGGGCCTCGGCCTTGAAGGGCGTGTCCAGGCGGACCTTTCCGGTGAAATAGTCCGCCGGGCCCGGCGTCGAGGGGCTGGTGCCGTTGCGCTTGATGTCCATGTCCGTCTCCTTGAATTCTCCGGCGACCTTACACCGGCTGGCGAAGCCGTCGCAGACGATTTATGAGGACGGAAAGGGTTTTCAAGGCGGAAGCGGATGACAAGGCGGATCGGGATCGTCGGCGGCGGGCCGGCCGGGCTGATGGCGGCGGAGGCGCTGTCGGCGCGCGGCCATGCCGTCACGGTGCTGGAGGCGATGCCGACCATCGGCCGAAAATTCCTGCTCGCCGGCAAGTCGGGCCTTAATCTCACCCATTCCGAGCCCTATGCGCGCTTCTCCAGCCGTTTCGGCGCGGCGAACGATCGGCTGCGCGCCGCGCTCGATGCTTTCACGCCGGAGGACCTGCGCGCCTGGGCGCTCGGCCTCGGCACGCAAACCTTCGTCGGCACGTCCGGCCGGGTCTTCCCGACCGTCATGAAGGCCTCGCCCCTGCTGCGCGCCTGGCGGGCGCGGCTGGAAGGGCAGGGCGTGGAGATTCGCGTTCGCCACCGCTGGACGGGGTTTGCGCCTGATGGCCTTCTGGTCGAAACGCCGGAGGGCGAGGCGACGATGACCTTCGATGCGGTTCTGCTCGCGCTCGGCGGGGCGAGTTGGCCGCGGCTGGGCTCGGATGCGGCCTGGGTTGACGGACTGGTGGGTAGGGGCGTCGGCATCACCCCCTTTCGCCCGGCGAACTGCGGCT
The DNA here is from genome assembly GCF_030733845.1 of Shinella zoogloeoides. Taxonomy (NCBI): domain Bacteria; kingdom Pseudomonadati; phylum Pseudomonadota; class Alphaproteobacteria; order Hyphomicrobiales; family Rhizobiaceae; genus Shinella; species Shinella zoogloeoides. Next base: position 3,536,509 of record NZ_CP132311.1, on the reverse strand, counting down.
TCGACATGGACTGGTCGGCCTTCTTCACCGACAAATTCGCCGGCGCGCCGGTCAAGGGCGTCACCGCCCGGTCCGCCGCCGGCGAAATCCCCGGCGAGTTCGTCATATCGAAAACCGGCATCGAGGGCAGCCTGATCTATGCCCATGCGGCGGCGCTGCGCGATGCGCTGGCGGAAAACGGTGCAGCGACCCTCCTGCTCGACCTCGCGCCGGGGCGGACCGCCGAACGGCTCGCCGGCGATCTTGCCCGGCAGGGCGGCAAGGCCAGCCTTTCCACCCGCCTGCGCAAGGCGGCGGGGCTCGACGGGGCCAAGGCGGCGCTGCTGCGCGAATGCGTGCCCGATGTGGCAAGCCTCGCTCCGGAGGCGTTGGCTGCAGCGATCAAAAACCTGCCGCTCCGTCCCGTCCGCCCAAGGCCGATCACCGAGGCGATTTCCGCGGCCGGCGGTGTGCGCTTCGATGCGATCGACGACACCTACATGCTGAAGGCCCTGCCCGGCACCTTCGTCGCCGGCGAGATGCTGGACTGGGAGGCGCCGACCGGCGGCTACCTGCTCACCGCCTGCTTCGCCACCGGCCGCGCCGCCGCCGAAGGCATCCATAGCTGGCTATGCGATCAGGCCTGACGGACTGGCTCAGCCTCGCTTCGGCGCATGGCTGAGGCCGGACGCGGCCGCTTTCAGGCAATCGATATAGCGGTCACGATTGGCCAGCCCGTCGGCCTTGGGCGTGACGAGGCAGAGCGTCGCGGCCGCCTGGCCCTCGTCCATGACGGGCACGGCGAAGCAATGGGTGAAACTGTCGACGATGCTGTTGAAGGTAAAGAAGCCGTCGGCCTCGGCCTGCCGCACCTCGGCGAGGAACGCCTGCGGGTCCAGCCATTCGCCGTCCGGCAGGCGGAAATCCTCCTTCGGGATGAAGTCCAGGATTTCCGCGTCGCTCATATGCGTGACGAGCAGGCGGCCGGAGGCCGTCCACGGGATCGGCACGGACTGGCCGATATCCGTCGAGATGCGGAAGGGCCGGGCGCCCTCGCGCATGCGCACGACGGTATATTTGTTGCCGTCGAGCATGCAGAACTGCGCCGTCTCGCGCGTCTCGTCCGCCAGTCGTTCCAGCGCCGCCTCGCATTCGCGGGTGAAGTCGAAATGGTGCTCGTAGGCCGCACCGAGGAAATAGAGCTTGCGGCCGAGATAGACGCGGCCGTCGCCGCCGGAAAACTCCAGGATGCCGTTGCGCAGCAGGAGGTTCACCAGCTCGTAGACGGAGGAGCGCGGCGCGCCGATCTGCGCGGCGATCTCGTTCGGCTTCAGCGCCTGCCGCTTCTGGCGCAGGAAATCGAGGATCTCGAAGGCGCGGTCGAGCCCGCGGGCGCGCTTCCCACCGGCTTCGTCGGCAATAGCATCCATTGGCGTTGTCCCTGCCTGTCGTCGGCCAAGCTTCTCACGCCGGCCGCGCCGTCTGTCAATATCGCCGGCCGATCCCCGAGACCGCCTCGCCCACCCAGTCGAGGCGCTTTGCCGGAATGAGCCCGTAGTTGTAGAAATTCACGCCGTCGACGCCGGCATCGGCCGCGCTCTTCACGCGCGCGGCGAGGATCGTCGGGCCGTCGACCTCCGGGTAGAAGACGCGGAGGCCAAGCCCGAGGAATTTTTCCGGGCCGAGCATCGCCCGGCCCAGGCGCACGACGTCGGCAATCGCCTCGGGCGTCATGTCATAGCAGCAGAGGATCGCCCCGTCGCAGAGCCTGCCGGCCGCGGAGAGATCGACGCCGCCAAGCCAGGCGTCCTTGTGGTCGATCAGCACGATGCGCGTCGCCGGGTCGGCGGCGGCCCTGATCGCGCCGATCAGGCTCGTCACCGGCTCGCTGCGCCAGGCAAGGTAGGCGTGAAGGTCGTGGTGGTCGCGGAAGGCGTCGATGCCGGCCTGCGGAAAGTCGGGAAACCGCCTTTCCGGCACGGCCCGTTCGCAGAATTCGGCGATGAAGCGGGCGACTGTGCGCCTTGCGCCCTCCACCGGCACGCCGGCCTTGCCCGCCCGCGCGGCGCAATGGCCGCAGAAGCACAGCGAGAGCAGGAAATCGTCCTCCTCGTTGAGGCCGACACCGTCCTTCTCGTGGTGGTATCCATGCGCGAAGCCCATGAAGCCGGGGCTTTCCAGCTCCAGCATGTCGGGCCGGTGATTGCGCGTGATGTCCTGAACGAGGGTCACGACATAGTCGCGCGCCGCCGGGCTGGAGGGGCAGAGGCTGTAATGGTTGGCATTGCCGAAGGCGTTGCGGGTGACGTCACCGGGATGCAGCATGCCGAGGCGGGTATTGTGCAGGCACACCGTCCAGCAGGAAACCTTGAGGCCGGTCGCCGCGCGCGCCCCGGTCAGCGCCGCCAGCATGTCGCCGCGCTCGGCGACGCTCTGCGCCATCAGCGGGCGGATCGCCTTGCCCTGCCAAAGCGTCTCGTCCGGCCGGAAATAAACCGTGCCGTCTTCCGGGAAATAGGCCTTCTGCGCCGGGCTGCGCGGCTGCAGGAAGCGGCCGGCATGGTAGGAGGTCGCCATGCTGACCGTGTTGAGCCCCGCGCGGCCGGCAAGGTCGGCGGAAAGCGTCTCAAGCCCCTGGTCCTGGATGTCCCAGGGATAGGTCCACATGGAAAGATGCATGCGTGCTCCCGTCACGTTTGTCCGCTTTGTAGAACATGTGTCCATAATAGTGTCCAGCCGGATTTTCGGCCTGCCGCGGGCGGGCTTGCATCGCTGACAGAATCGACAGGCCGCACCCTTCAGGCGGGATCACGCGCCGGCCTCATCGACGGTCCGGATCGCCTCCGGACGGGCCCGTTGGCATTTTCGACGCATTGGATGTCGCGAACCGGAGGGATTCCTTGCAAGAGGCGGCGTAGCTTCTCGCCATTGCAGGGACTTGCGCAGCCGCAAGCAGCCTGAAATATGCGCCGAGCCGCAAGCGCGGCCGCATGAAAAGGGGATCGCCGACGCTTGCCCGCAGCCTCGGCCGAACGCGAGATTGAAACCGATGAAAAGCCACGTCCTGACCGTATCCTGCCAATCGACCCGCGGCATCGTCGCTGCGATCACCGGCTACCTCGCCGAGAAGGGGTGTTACATCTCCGATTCGTCCCAGTTCGACGATCTCGAAACGGGCCTGTTCTTCATGCGCCTGACGTTCCTGTCCCAGGAAGGCGTGTCGGAAGACGACATCAGGTCGGGCTTCGCACCCGTCGCCAAGCCCTTCGGCATGACATACCGCTTCAACGACAGCGACGAGCGCATGAAGGTGCTGCTCATGGTCTCGCGCTTCGGCCATTGCCTCAACGACCTGCTCTACCGCTGGAAGATCGGCGCGCTGCCGATCGATATCGTCGGCGTCGTCTCCAACCACTTCGACTACCAGAAGGTCATCGTCAACCACGACATCCCCTTCCACCACATCAAGGTGACGAAGGAGAACAAGCCGCAGGCCGAAGCGCGCCTGATGGAAGTGGTCGAGCAGTCCGGCGCCGAACTCATCGTTCTCGCCCGCTACATGCAGGTCCTGTCGGATGCCGTCTGCAAGAAGATGTCGGGCCGCATCATCAACATCCACCATTCCTTCCTGCCGTCCTTCAAGGGCGCCAACCCCTACAAGCAGGCCTTCGAGCGCGGCGTGAAGCTGATCGGCGCGACGGCGCACTACGTCACCGAGGATCTCGACGAGGGTCCGATCATCGAGCAGGACGTCGCGCGCATCACCCATGCGCAGTCGGCCGAGGATTATGTCTCCATCGGCCGCGACGTGGAGAGCCAGGTGCTCGCCCGCGCCGTGCACGCCCATATCCACCACCGCGTCTTCATGAACGGCAACAAGACCATCGTCTTCCCGCCGTCGCCGGGCTCCTACGCCTCCGAGCGCATGGGTTGATCCACAAGAGGCCGGCGGTGACGCCGGCCTTTTCGTTCCGGCCAACCCATACCTGAAATTATCCCATCTCGTAGCGCACCGATGCTCTCTCCCAAACCTACGGGCGAAACCCGCCGCGTGGATGAAGCTGTTGCCGCTGCCTTTGGCGTGCCGGCCGCAAAATCTTTCCCTTTCCCGGAAACATGCGCTAAGGGCATCAGCCATGACCATGCCGGCACCGACAGATGAAGACTTCGTCGTCCTCCTTGGGGGCGCGCTCACCGCAACGCCGCGCCTTGCGGCGGACATTGCCGGTGCGCGCGTCGTGGCGGCCGATGGCGGCATGCGGCATGCGGCCGCCCTTGGCCTTACGCCGGAGATCTGGGTCGGCGACTTCGATTCCACGCCGCCCGCGCTGCTCGATGCCTGGCCCGACGTCGAGCGCCAGCCTTATCCCGCCGCCAAGAACGAGACGGATGGCGCCATCGCCGTCTCCGTCGCCATCGAGCGCGGCGCGCGAAGGATTCTGCTGGCCGGCGCGCTCGGCGGCGAGCGCAGCGACCATGCGCTCATGCACCTCCTCCATGCCGTTTCGCTGGAGGAGCAGGGCCTTCAGGTAAAGCTCACCTCCGGCGAGGAGGAGGCCTGGCCGCTGCTGCCGGGCACGCGCGAGATCGACCTGCCGGCAAACAGCCTGTTCTCCGTGCTCGGCTTCACCGCGCTTTCGGGACTCTTCATCGGCAACGTGCGCTATCCACTCGCCGATTTCCCGTTGCCCTTCGGCGCCTCGCGCACCATCTCCAATGTCGCGGAAGGCCCGATCCGCCTTTCGCTCGCTTCCGGCCGCGCGATCCTCATCGCCCGGCCCTATGACCTTTCAGGAGCCTGACCCTTGGCACCGCCCATCCTCAAACTCGACGACATCTTCTTGAGCTTCGGCGGCACGCCGCTCCTCGCCGGCGCCAGCCTGCAGGTCGAGCCCGGCGACCGTATCTGTCTCGTCGGCCGCAACGGCTCGGGCAAGTCGACGCTGATGAAGATCGCCGCCGGCCTTGCCGAGGCGCAGTCCGGCGAGGTCTTCCGCCATCCGTCCGCCACCGTCCGATACCTGCACCAGGCGCCGGATTTCGACGGCTACGACACGGTCGCCGCCTATGCGGAGGCCGGTCTCGGCCCGTCCGACGATCCCTACCGCGTCACCTACCTGCTGGAACATCTCGGCCTTTCTGGCGCGGAAGATCCCAAGTCGCTCTCGGGCGGCGAGGCGCGCCGGGCGGCGCTCGCCCGCGTCATGGCGCCGGAGCCGGATATCCTGCTGCTCGACGAGCCCACCAACCATCTCGACCTTCCCACCATCGAATGGCTGGAAGGCGAGCTGCAATCGACCCGTTCGGCCCTCGTCGTCATCTCGCACGACCGCCGCTTCCTCGAAAAGGTCTCCAACGCCACCGTCTGGCTCGATCGCGGCCAGTCGCGCCGCCTCAACCGGGGCTTTGCCCATTTCGAAGCCTGGCGCGACGAAGTGCTGGAAGCCGAGGAACTGGAGCAGCACAAGCTCGGCAAGGCCATCGAGCGCGAGGAGCACTGGCTGCGTTACGGCGTGACGGCCCGGCGCAAGCGCAACATGCGCCGTCTGGGCGCGCTGCACGACCTGCGCGCGCGCTATCGCGGCCACAAGGGGCCGCAGGGCTCGGTGCAGGCCAGCGCTTCCGACGCGCAGGAATCCGGCAAGCTGGTCATCGAGGCGGAGAAGATCGTCAAGAGCTACGGCGAGCGCACCATCGTCGCGCCGTTCTCGATCCGCGTGCATCGCGGCGACTGCATCGGCCTCGTCGGCCCGAACGGCGCCGGCAAGACGACGCTCCTGAAGATGCTGACCGGCCAGCTCGAGCCCGACAGCGGCACGGTGAAGCTCGGCACCAATCTGGAAATCGCCACGCTCGACCAGCGCCGCGAGGACCTGAACCTCGACGACACGCTCGCCCACTACCTCACCGACGGGCGCGGCGAGACGCTGCTCGTCAACGGCGAGCAGCGCCACGTCACCGGCTACATGAAGGAATTCCTCTTCCAGCCGGAGCAGGCCCGCACGCCGATCCGCAACCTCTCGGGCGGCGAGCGCGCCCGGCTGATGCTGGCGCGTATCCTGTCGCGCCCGACGAACCTGCTGATCCTCGACGAGCCGACCAACGACCTCGACATCGAGACGCTGGATCTCCTCCAGGAGATCGTCGCAGGCTTTGCCGGCACCGTCCTGCTCGTCAGCCACGACCGCGACTTCCTCGACCGTACCGTCACCTCGACCATCGCGCCGGCCGATCCGGAAAACCCGGATGGCCGCTGGATCGAATATGCCGGCGGCTATACCGACATGATGGCCCAGCGCCGCGGCGCCATCGAGGAAAAGCGCAAGGCGGAGAAGGCCGAAAAGGCGAAGACGGCCGGCCCCGCCGCCGCTGCGCCCGCGGAAGGCAAGGGCAAGGCAAAGCTCTCCTTCAAGCAGAAGTTTGCGCTCGAAAACCTGCCGAAGGAGATGGACAAGGCGGAGAAGGAGATCGCCGCCCGCGAGGCGAAGATGGCCGATCCCGCCCTCTTCACCAAGGACCCCGCGACCTTCAACAGGCTCGCCGCCGAAATGGAGAAGCTGCGCGACAGCCTGACGAAGATGGAAGAGGAATGGCTGGAGCTGGAAATGCTGCGGGAGGAACTGGAGGGCTGAAGGGGCCTGTTCCCCCCGGAACAGCGCCGGCCGCGGCATCATGGGAAAGTCGGGTCACTGGATGAGAGGAACTCATCCTGCAACCGAAAGAGATCAGGAGAGTCCCATGCGCAAGTTCATCATTTCCGCCGTCGTTGCCGTCGTCGCCGCCGTTTCCTTCGCCGCTCCTTCCCAGGCCGGCCACTACGGCTACGGCCACAAGTCCTACGGCTATGGCCACAAGAGCCACGTTTACAAGCACTACGGCTACAAAAAGCATTTCAAGAAGCACTATGGCGGCCATTACGGCGTGAAGATCTTCTTCAAGAAGAAGCACTACAACTACTACTGAGCCGCGCCGCTTCGCAAAAACAGCAGGACCCGGATGCCCGCCGCATCCGGGTCCTGTCGCTTTCGGGGTGGATTGATTCGCGCTCGCAGGAACGCTATTTAGACTGCTCGTGGTGATTTGGCCGGCCGGCTTGCAGCCACGTTAAACAAGTCGCTAAAGGGCCGCGCGAGGAAAACCTTACGTGGACCGGTTGCGACGTCGTTGCGGCCGGTTTTTGTTTTCGATCGAGTGTGACATGCCCATCAAGATTCCCGATACGCTCCCCGCCTTCGAAACCCTCGTTCACGAGGGCGTGCGGGTGATGACCGAGACGGTGGCGATCCGGCAGGATATCCGCCCGCTGCAGATCGGGCTGCTCAATCTCATGCCGAACAAGATCAAGACGGAAGTACAGATGGCGCGCCTCGTCGGCGCATCGCCGCTGCAGGTCGAGCTGTCGCTGGTGCGCGTCGGCGGCCACCGCGCCAAGAACACGTCGGCAGAGCATCTGCTGGCCTTCTACGACACCTGGGAAGAGGTGCGGCACCGCAAGTTCGACGGCTTCATCATCACCGGCGCGCCGGTGGAAACCCTCGACTACGAGGACGTCACCTATTGGGACGAGATGAAGCAGATCCTCGACTGGACCGAGACCAACGTGCATTCGACGCTGAATGTCTGCTGGGGCGCCATGGCGGCGATCTACCATTTCCACGGCGTGCCGAAGCACACGCTGGAGGAAAAGGCGTTCGGCGTCTATCGCCACCACAACCGCAAGCCCTCCTCCGTCTTCCTCAACGGTTTCTCCGACAATTTCGAGGTTCCCGTCTCGCGCTGGACGGAAATCCGCACGGAGGATATCCGCGCCGTGCCGGAGCTTGATATACTGCTGGAATCGGATGAAACGGGGGTCTGCCTGGTGCAGGACAAGTCCAGAAGCCGGCTCTATATCTTCAACCATGTGGAATACGATTCGACGTCGCTCGCCGATGAATATTTCCGCGACGTCTCGGCCGGCGTGCCGATCAAGCTGCCGAAGAACTATTTCCCGCACAACGATCCCTCGCTGCCGCCGCAGAACCGCTGGCGCGGCCATGCGCATCTGCTCTTCGGCAACTGGATCAACGAGATCTACCAGACCACGCCCTATGACCTCGAAAAAATCGGAACGGGAGCCTGATCATGAGCCGTGTCGTCGTTCGCCCCCTGCACAAGGATGATGAAGGCGAGTGGCGGCGCCTGTGGACGGCCTATCTCGCCTTCTACGAGACGGTCCTGCCGGAAGAGATCTTTGCGAGCACCTTCGCCCGGCTGGCGGGCGAAGCGACCGAGGGCGAATATCGCGGTCTCCTCGCCACGCTCGACGGCAAGCCCGTCGGCCTTGCGCACTATCTCTTCCACCGCTCCTGCTGGACGATAAACAGCATCTGCTACCTGCAGGATCTCTATGCCGACCCCGACGTGCGCGGCACCGGCATCGGCCGGGCGCTGATCGAGGGCGTTTATGCCAAGGCGAAGGAAGCCGGTGCGCCGGAGGTCTACTGGATGACGCAGGAGTTCAACGCCACCGCCCGGACGCTCTACGACCGCATCGCGGAGAAGACGCCCTTCATCGTCTACCAGAAGAACCTCTGACGCGGTTTCCTAAAAAGTATGATTTTTCAGGTTGCGGATGGGCGGGAATCGCAGCAGGTTGCGGCTCACGACGGGAATGGTGCAGGAGACGCGGGCGTGGGTGCAGGCAATGAAATCTTCGGGCACCTTCCCTCCGGCGAGGCCGTCGAGCGCATCGCGATCGCCGGCGGCGGGCTGACGGCCCATGTGCTGACCTGGGGCACGGTCATCCAGGACCTGCGGCTAGAAGGCCATGACGCCCCGCTCGTGCTCGGTTTCGAGGATCTTCCGTCCTATCTCGACCACTCTCCCTATTTCGGCGCGACGCCGGGGCGCTGCGCCAACCGCATCGCCGGCGGCCGGTTCACCCTCGACGGCACCGCCTACCAGCTCGAGCGCAACGAGCGCGGCGTCACGCATCTGCACGGCGGCAGCGACGGCATCGGTCAGCGGAACTGGCGCGTCGCGGACCAGGGGGCCGACTTCGTCACGCTGACGCTGACCGACCCGGCCGGCCGTGCCGGCTATCCCGGCAATTGCGTCATCACCTGCACCTACCGCCTGTCCGGCGACGGCGTGCTTTCGGTCGTCTATACGGCAACGACCGATGCGCCGACCCCCGTCAACCTCTGCCAGCACAGCTATTTCAACCTCGACGGCGGTCCCGACGCCCTCGACCACGAGATCCGCCTAGTGGCCGATCATTACCTGCCGGTCGACGAGGCGCTGATCCCGACCGGCGACATCCGCCCGGTCGCCGGCGCGCCCTTTGACCTCACCGGCTGGACCTCCCTGCGCCGGCAGACGGAGGCCGGGGGTGTCGCCTTCGACCATAATTTCTGCCTGTCGACCGAGCGGCGGGCCAAGCGGCTGGTGGGCGAGGTGCGCAGCCCGCTTTCGGGTGTCTCTTTGGACGTGCTGACCACCGAGCCGGGCGTCCAGCTTTATACCGGGGCCTATGTGAACGTGCCCGTTGCCGGGCTCGGCGGTCGCCGCTACGGCCCGTTCGCCGGCTTCTGCCTGGAAACACAGGTCTGGCCGGATGCCGTCAACCATGCCGGTTTCCCCTCGGCGGTGCTGCGGCCCGGCGAGACGCTGCGGCAGGAAACCGACTACGTCTTCCGCAAGGCCTGAAGCGCCGCCTTCCGGTTCGAGTTGCGCAAACGCAAGAAAATCGAAACTTTTGTAGCGGACAAGCGATCCATATGGACCCGGAATGATCCCGGGTTGTGTGGGATTGAACGCGCCAGGACAGCGCCGGTCGCCCTCTAGGGACCTGTCCATGAAACTCTCGGATCTCTCCATTTCCCGGAAAATCGGCCTTCTCGTGCTGTTGATGGGCATTGCCGCCGGCACCATCGCCGCCGTCGGCAGCCGAGGCCTCACCTCGCTCGGCGCCGCTCTTCAGGACACAGGTGCGCGTGAGGAAGTGGCGCGCGAGGCCATGGACCTGCGCGTCGATGTCATCGCGATCAGCCGCATGACCTACCAGCTCGCCATGGCGCCGGAAAAGGCGGCCGATTTTTCCGCCGAGACGGAAAAGCGCGCTGCGGAAATGCTGGACCGCCTGCCCAAGATCGCCTCGACGGCGGATGCGACCGAGCAGAAGCAGCTCGAAGCGATCCGGGCCGCGCTGACGCCCTATTTCGAGGACATCCGCGCCATGGTCGCCGTTGCGGGCTCCGACAAGGGACAGGACCGCGCCGCGCTCCTTGCCGCGCTCGACAAGGCGCTCGCCGGCCAGAAGGCCGTGACCGCCGCGATCAAGGAATATTCGACCTATTCGGCCGACACGCTCTCAGCATCGCGCGCCGTGGCGATCTCCCGCTCGACGACGACGCAGGTCCTGCTGCTGGCCACGGCCTTCGTCTGCATCGTCGCGGGCATGCTGCTCGCTATGGTCTTTGCCCGCAACGGCATCGTGCGTCCGATCCAGCAGCTCACCGGCGTGATGTCGAACCTTGCCGGCGGCAAGCTCGACGACGCCATTCCCTGCACCGATCGCAAGGACGAGATCGGCGCCATGGCGCGCACGCTCGACGTCTTCCGCGCCAACGAGATGCAGATGCGCGAGATGGAGGCGCAGGAAGCCGCCCTCCAGGCGCAGAGCAAGGACCTGCAGTCGAACATCAGCACCATCGTCGCGGCCGCCGCGGCGGGCGATTTCTCCCGCCGCATCACCAAGGCCTACGAGGACGAGGACCTCAGCCGCTTCGTCACCGGCGTCAACGACCTCGTCGAGAATGTCGACCGGGGCGTCAGCGAGGTGCGCCGCGTGATCGCCTCGCTTTCCCACGCCGACCTCACGCAGGAGATGGCCGGGCACTTCCAGGGCGATTTCGCCGAGCTCCAGGCCAACGTCAACGGCGCGATGCTGACGCTGCGCAGCACGATGACCGGCATCCTCTCTACCGCCGGCACGATCACCGGCAATTCCCGCGAGCTTTCCGCCGCCGCCGACCAACTCGCTCACCGCACCGAGCAGCAGGCCGCCTCGCTGGAGGAAACCGCCGCCGCGTTGGAAGAGATCACCACCACGGTGAAGACCTCCACGTCCCGCGCCATCGAGGCCTCGGAAATCGTGCGTGAGACGAAGGAGAGCGCGGAAAAATCCGGTGAGATCGTGCAGAGCGCGATCGACGCCATGGGCCGCATCGAGCAGTCCTCGCAGAAGATCAGCCAGATCATCTCCGTCATCGACGAGATCGCCTTCCAGACCAATCTCTTGGCGCTCAATGCCGGCGTCGAGGCGGCGCGGGCGGGCGAGGCGGGCCGCGGCTTTGCCGTCGTCGCCCAGGAAGTGCGCGAGCTTGCCCAGCGCTCGGCCAACGCCGCCAAGGAGATCAAGACCTTGATCAATGCCTCGGCCGGGGAGGTGAAGGGCGGCGTCTCGCTGGTACTCTCGACCGGCGACGTGCTCTCGGAGATCAAGAACCTGGTGAACCGCGTCAACGACCACGTCGTCTCGATCACCCGGGCCGCCCAGGAACAGTCCGCCGCGCTCGGCGAGATCAACACCGCCGTCAACCAGATGGACCAGATGACCCAGCAGAACGCCGCGATGGTGGAAGAAACCACCGCCGCCAGCCAGGTCCTCGCCGCCGAGGCCGCCCAGCTCCAGACGGCGCTCTCGCAATTCCATATCGACACGGGCCGCGGCCACGCCGCGCCGCAGCGCCGGGCGGCATGATCCATCCCGATATGCCGGAGCGCGATCAGGCAAAGCCTGACTGCGCTCCGGTTTCCCATGCGGCGAGCCGGCCTGGCTTGCCCTCGCTCATGACAGCGATGCCGGCCTCATTTCGTCGACGGTAGTCCGTCCGAGCGCAATCCGGCCCGCTACACCACTGTTCCTTGTCCCGGCGAGATGCGGGCGCTGCTGCGCCGGCCGATTCTGTTTTTACGCCGCAAGTAGCGGACAAAAATCGCACGAAAATCAACAAGCTGTTGATTTTACAACATTTGTTTCAGCCGTGCTTCTATGGAAACCAAACTGCTTTTATTGTAGTTTCCACCCAATTTTAGGGCACATTCTTATGAAAAAGACCGACGGCCCAACTGGCATCTGGTGATGCCTTTGCGTCGCTGTGTAGAATGTTTTGCGATCTGGCAAGCTGTCGAACAGGCGGAACTTTCGATCTAAAGAATTTCTCGGAACCACGAAAATCACGAAATGCCGATCTACTCAGCGTTGATGCATTTGATCTTTCGGCGTAATACCTCGAAAACATGAATGGATGATGCGGAAATGAATGTCGGTTCCAGAGGAAAAAAGACTGTTCTGTTTGAAGCAATTTCCTCTGTTAAAAGAGCCTTCCTTGCTCGACGCACAGCGGAAAGCAGCGCCGAAACGTTCATGCAATATGAAATGCGGCTTCCCGCTCATCAAAACGCGATTGACGCGCTCGAAGGCTGGAGTTCCTCGTTCCCCGTCGAACTCGGGTTGAAGGCCGGCACCATCCCGCTTTTCCACGATACCCGCGTCATGGAAGCCTTGCGCGCTTACGGTTCGATAGAAGGCCAACAGATTCTGGAGATCGGCCCGCTGGAGGGAATGCATACGCATATTCTCAATCAGCACCGCCCTGCCAATATCGACGCGATAGAGGCCAATCAATCCTGCTTTCTGCGTTGTCTCGTCACCAAGGAGATCCTGAAGATCGACAGGGCGTCTTTCTATCTCGGCGACATACAGAAATGGCTGGAGAAGACCGACAAGCAATACGACTTCGCCCTTGCATCAGGGGTTCTCTATCACATGCCTGACCCGGCCGAGTTCCTTCGCCTGCTTTCAAGCCGGGCAAGGGCCTTGTTCATCTGGACGCATTTTTACGATGAAGCCGCCATGCCGCCTTCCGATGTCCGCCGGTATCCTTTCAGCGGCCGCGTCGAAGTCCGGTCAGTGGCGGGCATGGACCTCCGCTACCATGAGCGGAGCTACCAGCATGCGGACCAGGACGCATCGTTCTGCGGCGGTATGAAAGACCGTCATTTCTGGCTTGAAAAAAACGAAATCCTGTCTTTTCTCGAACGGCTTGGCTATAACGAGATTGTGGTTCAAGCGCTCGAAAACGACCATGCGGGCGGACCCTGTTTCTCCGTTTTCGCCAGAAAATGAGTAAAAACTGGCTCTCCCGGATTTGGGGAATGCTTTAACGGACTCAGTCGGTTGCTGTTTAACGTCGAACATGATCATGAATCCGTCATCGAAGGGTATCTGATCCCCGATGGCTTTTCCGAGGAAGCAAGCATCCTCGTTACCCGCGACGATGGAACGGCTATCGTGTTTCCGTGCGAGCAGCCGCGTCCGGCTGTCGTGGAATCTAGACGTCACGCGACCGGCATGGTGGGCTTTCGGATCGACGAGAGCCGGATGCCGGACCTAGCCTCACAACGCCGGCTGGTCATTCAGGACGCCAAGACGGGCTTGCTCATCTATCGCCGGCCGCCGGTGGACAAGCCGGTGCCGCTCAAGCTCCTTCGCCTGGAACTGAACATCGTGCCGATGCTGAAATTCGACGCCTATTGCGGTCGGCAATTCCAGTATGCGATCTCGGCGGTCGAGCGTTTCGGGCACGAGACGACCTTGCAGGCCTTCCATCTCAACGCGGAAACGTCGGTCTATATCAGCGGACGGCTGCTGTTGCGCAATTACGAGGACTTCCTCGACAAGGGCTTCAAGGTCATCGCCGACATACCGGATCCATACTATGAAATGGCATGCCGGCTCTTCATCCTGAAGCGCCTCGCGAAGGGGCCGGTGACATTTCTCGGGGATCGCGACCGGCTTATCCTGACGCCGGCAGCAGAGCATTTTGCTGAGATCAACCTCGAAGACGAGAAAGCGATCAAGCGTGCCTTAAAAAAGGCGCCTGACAAGGTGAAAAGCGTGCTGATATCGCCCATCACGCGCCAGTTCGTCTGCACCTATCCGGAGCAACGGGTAACGCGGCGGGACGTGGCGCCGGCGATTAGCACCCTGTCGCGCTTCGTGGTCGTCGGCCACGGCGGCTATCATGCGCATTTCCAGGAAGCTGTCGGGGAATTGTTGTCGCTGCCACCCATGGACATTCCGATCATACCACGACACTCGGTTCTCGAAGAGCTTGCTGAGCGGTTGCGCGAGATGCCGATCGCCGAACTGATGCTGGAAGAAGACCTGATCTTCGATCATTACGTGCGCCAAGCCTTTGCGCCCCGCGCAGCGCCAAGGGGTGCGCCGCAACAATGACGAACACGATCGAGACGAAAACCATCGAGACGCCCGCAGACGCGGAAATTCTCTACGGTGAAATCCGCGAGGACAACCGCCGGGGCGGGTGGATGCGTCTGTACGACGCCGGCAAGCGGCATCTCTTGCGGCGCGGCGAATCCGAGATCGAGCATGAGCCTGCCGAGGACGTGCAAACGAAGGCGGGGGACGGCCCGCCGTGGATGTTCCTGTCCTTCCTGCTGATGGTCATCGTTCCGTTCGTGGCCGCCCTGGTCTATTTCGCCTTCATTGCATCGGACCAGTATACGGCCGAGGCGCGTTTTGCTGTGCGCTCCATGGCAGAAGACGGGTCGGAAGAGAAAGTCGACGCGGGTATCATGAACATGCAGTCCGCCACCCAGGACGCGTTCGTCGTCACGAGTTTCATCCATTCGTCGGAAATCCTGAAGCGGCTGGACGGCAAGATCGACTATCGCGCCATCTTCCAGCATCCAGACGCGGATTTCCTGGCCAGGTTCGATGAGGGCAATTCGGCGGAAGCCTTCCTCAAGTATTGGGTGAAGCATGTCTCGGCCTATATCGATGGCCCGTCGGGCATCGTCACGCTGAAGGTTCAGACTTTTCAGCCGGACGATTCGGTCAAGCTCGCCCAGGCCATCCTCGACGAGAGCGAGAAGCTGGTGAACGAGCTGACGGTCCGCGCCCGGGAAGACATGATGGCGAGCTTCCGCAAGGAAGTCGAAAGAACCGATCGCCTCTATCAGGAGGCACTCGCCAAGCTCAAACAATTCCAGCAGAAATCCGGCCTGCTGAGCCCGGAAGAGCAGGCGAAGCAGAAGGGCGTGTTGATGACCGGCCTCCTGGCCAGCAAGCTCGAGATCGAAAGCCAGCTCTTCGTGGCGCGCCAGGCGAACAAGACGGATTCGCCCCGCTACCGGCAGCTGCTCCTCACCCAGCAAAGCCTCGACGATCAAATCGACAAGATGGGGGCGCAATTGACGGGTGACGCCGATGCGTCGCTGGCCAGCATGATCACCGGCTTCTCGGCGGTGGAGACGGACCGGCTGGTCGCCGAAAAACTCTACGAGGCGGCACGGCGCAACTACGATCAGGCTTTTGCCGCGGCGGTGCGGCAGGCCCTCTACCTCACGGTCTTCGTGCGTCCGGCGCTGCCGGAGGAGGCCCTTTATCCGAAGCGCCTGCTCTCACCGGTTTTGATCTTCCTCGGCTTCCTGGTCACCTGGGCCACGCTGGCGCTTGTCTGGGCGTCGGTCGAGGATCACCGGCTATAGGTCCCGACATGATCCGTTTCAGCAATGTCTCGAAGCATTTCAAGACGAAGAGCCACAAGAAGATCATCCTCGATCGGGCCAATATCGAGTTCCAGCGCGGCTATTCCTACGGCATCCTCGGGGTCAACGGCGCCGGCAAATCAACCACGATGCGCATGATCGCAGGAACGATCCTCCCGAATTCAGGCCGTATCACAAAGGATGTCAGGGTCTCCTGGCCGCTCGGCTTCTCCGGCGGCTTCAACAATGAGATGACAGGCAAGGAAAACCTGAACTTCGTTGCGAGAGCCTACGGGGAGGATGTCCGGCGCGTATCCCGCTTCGTCGAGGAATTCGCCGAACTCGGGGACTATATCAACGCCCCCGTGCGCACCTATTCCTCCGGTATGGCCGCGCGCCTCGCTTTCGGCCTTTCCATGGCGGTCGAGTTCGAGTGCTATCTCGTCGACGAGGTAACGGCGGTCGGCGATGCCCGTTTTCAGCAGCGTTGCAAGGATGCCTTCGATAGCAGGCGTAAGAGCGCCGACATTATAATGATTTCTCACGGTATGGATACGATCAAGGCCTACTGCGAGAAGGGCTTTTTGCTCGTGGATGGCCGCATGATGTACTATGAAGATGTGGAGCAGGCCATTGAGGCCTATTATCGACTGAACCGGTGACATTGGAAGTATGGCAACGGTACGGGACCGCCGGCCGGCCGCCTCAAGCTGCAAAGCGTGGATGGAAACTTTGGCACAGCATCATGAAGACAGCAGCGGCGGCTCTCTGGTTGGCCTCGAGGCTAGCCGCAAGGTTTCCGAACGGCTTGCTTCATCCGCGCGCAAGCTGCGGTTTTCCACGTCGTCGCGCAGCAGTCTTTACAAGGCGGTGGGCCTTCGCCCGCGCTTGACCGATCGGCTTTTTACCACCGCAGTCGTGTTGTTGACTCTTTTCACGCTCGCCCTGCCGAGCTTGATTTCAATAGCCTATTACGGCTACTTCGCCTCCGATCAGTACGAATCCGAAACGCGTTTCACGGTCCGCTCCTCGACGCCTGCGCTCGGCAAGGACCAGCTTGCCAAGGTGACAGGCATTCCTGCCGCGAAGATCGTCCAGGACACGCAGATCGTCCTGAACTTCATCAAGAGCCGTGAAATGCTGGACGTGCTGCGCCAGCGCAACGTCGACCTGAAGCGGATTTTCGGCAGCGAGACGACCGATGCCTGGGCGCGCCTGCCCGCAGATGCCACCTCCGAGGAGCTGCTGGAATATTGGGAATCGATGGTGACCACCTCCGTCAGCCCTTCCAGCGGTATCGTCGGGCTCAAGGTGCGGGCCTTCACGGCGGAGGACGCGGCGATGCTGGTCCAAGAGATCGTGAAGGCTTCAGAGGTCGTCGTCAACCAGGTCAACGACCGCATATGGAAGGACGTGATCGCGACGGCCGAGGCCAATCTCGACAATGCGAAGCAGCAGCTTGCCGCGGCGCGCGAGACAGTGGCGACGGCGCGCAATCGCGAGGGCGTCCTCGATGTTGGCAGCAGTTCCCAGATCATCTCCACGCTCATCACCACCATCGAAACCGAGCGGCTGAAACTGCAGCAGCAGTATGACGCGCAGATCGCGGTCGTTTCCGCGAACTCGCCGCAAATGCGTGTCCTGCAACGGGAAATCAGCAGCAAGGAACGCCAGATCGCCGAGCTCAACGGCCAGCTCGCCGGAACCGGCAAGGATCGTAACCTTGCCGACGTGTCGCAGGATCTGTCGCAGCTCGAACTGGCGCAAACCCTCGCCGAGCAGCAGTTCGCTTCCAGCGTCCGGACGATGGAGCAGGTCCGCTTCATCAGCCGCCAGCAACTGCTCTACCTCGACAGCTTTCTCGCGCCGCGCGTTCCGGACGAAGCGCTCTATCCGCGGCGCGGGCTGTGGATCGGCGTGACGTTGCTTGCAAGCCTGATCACCTGGGCGATCCTGCTGAGCCTGCTCTTCCTGGCGCGTAGCCGGCTCGCGCATTGAGCCTCAGAAGGATACGGCTTTGAAATTGCGTGATCTGGTTTACTTATTGCTGCCGAAGCCGTTTGCGCGCAACCGGTTGGCAGATGCAGGGCGGCAGGTGACGCGGCTGCTCGTGCTGACCAATGACCGCAATCCAACGTTCACCTACTATCTGGAAGAGAGGCTCGCGCGCTCTGCATTGAAGGTTGACGTGCGCAGCCTCACAGCGCGGCTCGACGATATCGATCCGGACGGACTTGCCGTCATCCTTTGCCGCTATGTCCGGCCTTTGCAACTGCTCTGGCTTTACCGCAATCGCAAACGGCTGGCTGCAGCCAGCCTACTCATCGACGACGATGTCGCGGCGACCGTCACGGCGAAGCAGGGAAGCGGTCTCTACAAGCTCTACCTTGCGGCTATCGGTATTGCGCCCTTGCCCATACTCAACCGGATTTTGACGGAGGTCTGGGTCTCGACGCCGGCGCTTGCCTCAGCCCTTTCCGCAAGTGGATCGAGCGCCAAGGTCGTGTTGCCGCCCTTCCCACCGGCGGAAGCGTTCACGCCGCTCGCGCCGGACCACGCCGATGAGGACCGCCTTGTCATGGCATTTCACGCTACCGGCAGCCACGACGGCGAGCATGCGTTTCTCGTGCCAATCGTCCGCGAGGCTCTGGAACGGTGCGGCAAGCTGCATTTCGAGGTCGTGGCCGAAGGCCGGCCTGCACGATTGTGGACCGAAGCCGGGTTGCCGGCGGGGCGATTCACGCTCAGCCCGAAGCGGGATTGGAACTTATATCTTGCTGAAACTGCGCGCCAGCGTACCGATATACTGCTCGTCCCTCTACTGCGGAGCAAGGTGAATGACGTCAGATCAAGCACGAAGCGTTGCGATGTCGCGAGAATGGGCGCCGCCGCTGTTTTTTCCCTGTGCCCGGCCTATGAACGTGACGCCGACCCCGACGAAATTCTGATCGAGAACGATATTCGAACGTGGGTCGGGACGATTTGTCGGCTCGCCGAGGACGGTGATCTGCGGCGACGCACAAGGGGTGCGACTGTGAACGCCGTCAGGATGCTTCTGACGAACACGACGGCCCGTCTTCCAATGACCTCGGACAATTCAAAGGATGAGATCCTGACATGACAGCCGGCAAACCTGCCTACCGGATGACTGTCGTCGACGCGCTCGTCGAGAAGAAGCACGTCATGACCGCCGTGATCCTCCGGGATATGAGGAGCCGTTTTTTCAACCACGGCCTCGGCTTTCTCGTGGTATCTCTCTGGCCTCTGGCGCACATGCTCATCCTGATCGGAATCTATACCGTCGCCGGTCGTAAGGCCGCTTACGGCGACAGTTTGAATATCTTCATCGCGACCGGCCTGATTCCGACGCTGGCCTATAGCTATGTTGCGCGCTTCATGTCCATATCACTGGTGATGAACCGTGCCATGCTGTCCTTTCCGGTCGTCACGGTGGTCGATATCCTCATGGCGCGCGCCTTTCTGGAAATCATCGCGGCGGCGCTCACACTGTTTTTCATGTTCGTCATTCTATTGGCCGCCGGAGACAACCCGCTTCCAGCCGATCCTTTCGAGGCGGTTTACGCCTATCTGGCAACCCTGTTGCTGGCGATCGGCACTGGGTTCCTGGCTGGTGTGATTGTCATGTTCGTGCCGTTATTCGCAACAGTGTTCGCGCTGATGATGATCGTCGTCTATATAGCATCCGGCACGCTGTTCGTTACCGCGTCGCTTCCCGAGCCCGTCGCTTACGCCCTGTCCTGGAACCCCGTCTTCCATGCTGTGGAATGGATGCGCCTTGCCTATTACCCTGGCTATAGCGACAAATGGCTCGATAAAACCTACCTCATCAGCTATGGCGCGATATCCCTTTGCGCCGGTCTTCTCCTCGAGCGGTTGCTGCGGATGAAGATGAAGGAAGGGTAAGCCGGCATGGCATTGAAAATCGTCGTCAGCAATGACCTGGAATCGCTGCCGTCGGCGGACGGCGATCTTTGGTGCAGCAGTGGTGATGATCCGTTCTTCGACCTCCGGTTCGGCTCCCTGCGCGATCCCGTTCTCGTCGCCTTTCTCAAGTCGGTTGACGGCGAGGCGATCGAGCCGAAGGTCTATGTCAACCGCGGTGGCGGCTACCGGGAAAAGGATGCCATAGCGCACGAACCCGGTCTCGGCTTCATCCTGGTTGCCGATGTCGGACGGTCGGGCCTGATCCGCTCCTTACGGGTCGATCCGGCCAGCGGTCCCGGCGAGTTCACTTTTTCGGTTCAAGCCTTTGCGGACAAGGAGAGTGCACAACGGGCGGTCCGGTCGCGCCGCGAGAGCGATATGGCAGATGCGAAGCTGTGGGATATCGGGCGCCTGCCTCGCTTTCGCGTCGGGTTGCCGCCGTTGCGCCTGCGCAGCAAGAAGTTCGAGCTATCGAAATTCGTCCGCATGCAGCGCGCGCTCGCGGCGGAATTGCCGGCAATTCGCCCCGGATCGGAAGATTCTCCCTGGCTCAGCATTGTCGTCCCCGTCTACAATGCCCCGAAGCAATATCTCGACGATCTCGTCAAGTCCTTCGAGGTGCAGGAGATCGAAGGCGTGGAACTGATCCTCAGCGATGACGCTTCGACCTCTGCCGAGACCCTGCGCTGGTACAAGTCGTCCGCGAACCGCAAGCATGTCAGGATCGTCCGCAATGCCGTCAATGGCGGCATCGCAAACGCGACGAATGCCGGTCTGGCGGAAGCCTCGGGCACCTGGATCACCCTGCTCGACCACGACGACGTCATCGCGCCCCATGCGCTGAAAGTCATTGCCGAGGCGATCGTCGATCATCCCGATGCCGCGTTCCTCTATACGGACGAACTGGTGGTCAACGAGCGTCTGGCGCCAGACGCCCTGATGCTGAAGCCGGCCTACGATCCTGTCTTGCTGGCGGGCGTGAACTATATCAACCATTTCTCCATCTACCGGCACGACCGGCTGCGCGAGATCGGCTATCTGCGGACAGGGTTCGATGGGTCGCAGGACTACGACCTGCTGCTGCGCTATCTGGAGGGCGTCCCCGAACATCGCGTCCTACACATTCCCTACCTCGCCTATTGCTGGCGCCGGACCGGGCAGACCTATTCGCGCCGCTTTATCGACAAGGCGACCACGGCGGCGCGTGACGCGCTCGTTGAGCGTTTTGCACGCGAAGGTGAAGCCGTCATGGTGCAACCTGCCTTGACCAATACGCTGCACCGGGTCGAATTTGCCGATCCGGGAGAGCCCGGCTGGCCGAAGATTTCGGTCATTCTACCCAGCCGGGACAGCTACGATCTCGTCAGTACGGTTCTCAAGGGCCTGCTGGAGGAAACCGACTATCCCAACCTCGAAGTCGTCGTCATCGACAACGGCACCAGCGACGACCGCGTCCTCGATCTTTACCGGCAGTACGGAGAAGCCCATGCCGGCTTTTCGGCGCTGATCCATGAGGAGCCGTTCAACTTCGCTCGTGCGGTCAATCGCGGCATTGAGCGGGCGACGGGCGAGCACTTCCTCGTGCTCAACAACGACATAGAGATTACCGACGCCGGCTGGCTCAAGGAAATGGTGTCCTGCCTGAAATTCGCCGCGACAGGCATCGTCGGCGCAAAGCTTCTCTATCCCAACAAGAAGATCCAGCATGCCGGCGTCATCGTCGGCTTTGGCGGCCTTGCCGGCCATTGGTACCTGAACAAGCCGGCGAGCTACGGCGGTCCGATGAGCCGCCTGCACCTGCGCAATTCCATGACATGCGTCACCGGCGCGGCGATGCTGATCTCCGGCGATTGCGCCCGCGCGGTTGGTGCTTGGGACGAGGAGAATTTTGCGGTCGCCTATAACGACGTCGACTATTGCGTCAGGGCCCACAAGGCCGGATTCCGCATCGTCTGGACGCCGTTCGCCTGCCTCTTCCACCACGAATCCGCCTCCCGCGGCTCCGACCTCGTCGGCGAGCGCAAGCGGCGTTTCGAGCGCGAGAAGGACAACTTGCGGCGGATTCACAGCACGGATACGTTCGAGGATCCCGCGCTCAATCCGGGCTACGAAAAGCGGCATTCCACGCCAGGTCTCGAAGCTCCGTCGAAGCTCGCGAAACCCCGCCGCGGTCTTGCGACATTTCAGACGCGGGTCAATCGCCTGAAAGAACACTGATGACAATGCGGCCTGCCTGATGCTGGATACACCGCCCGCATTGCCCTCTCGCCAGAACGTCTCGGCCTGTTGATTTGCGCTGATCGCCGACCCGGGAATTGCGCCGAGAAGCGACCCGCCTTTGGATATCGTTGGTGTCGGTCGTGGTGGTCAAAAGATTCGGCGCATGCGTCTGTGAGCCGTTTAAGCGGGCACGATTTCAACCGCGCCAAAACGCACAAAAGCCCCGGCGAACCGAGGCTTGCGACGTCTTGGAAGAATGGAGCGGGTGAGGCGATTCGAACGCCCGACCCCAACCTTGGCAAGGTTGTGCTCTACCCCTGAGCTACACCCGCTCATCGTCGACGGCCGGGGGTAGTGCGTGGCCGAAGGTCGCTGCGTTGCGGCGACGGGCGGTATATGGCCCAAGCCTTTTTCAAATGCAACAGGGAAATGTCGGATTTGGCAGAAAAAATCATGGCGGCTTTCGAAGCGCCGGATTTCGGGGCGGTTGCGCGCGGGCGGCCGACGTCCTATCAGCGGTGAAATGCAATTGACGCCAGGAAGACCAGAATGAGCGATGCGCAGCCGAAGACGGACAAGGATCTCTTCCAGTTTCTAGATGGACTCGGCATTGCCCACAGCACGAAGGAACATGCGCCGGTCTTCACCGTCGCCGAATCGGTGGCGCTGCGCGACGAGATCCCGGGCGGCCACACGAAGAACCTTTTCGTGAAGGACAAGAAGGACAACTACTTCCTGATGACCGTCGAGGAGCATGCCTCGGTCGACCTGAAGACGGTGCATACGGTGATCGGCGCCGCAAGCCGCGTCTCCTTCGGCAGGCCGGAGAAGCTGATGGAATATCTCGGCGTCATTCCGGGCGCCGTGACGGCCTTCGGCGTCATCAACGACAGCGCGGGCAAGGTGAAGATCATCGTCGACGCGGACCTGATGGCGTTCGACACGATCAACTGCCATCCGCTGCGCAACGACGCGACGACCTCGATCGGCTCGAAGGACCTGCTGCGCTTCATCGAGGCGACGGGACATGAGCCGCTTGTCTTGAAAGTCACGGCCTGACATACGATTTCTGGCCAGACGCGACAGTGAAGGCGCATTGCGCCACAGGAGAGACCCATGAGTGCAGGCGACAACCCCTATGCATCGTCCTATGGCGGGCAGATGAACGTTTCGGCGAGCTATGGCGGCGCGGCACCGGCGGATGACCTGATCAAGGACACGACGACGGCGAATTTCACGCGTGACGTGCTGGAGGCTTCGCGCCAGCAGCCCGTCCTCGTCGATTTCTGGGCGCCCTGGTGCGGCCCCTGCAAGCAGCTCCAGCCGCTCATCGAGAAGGTCGTGGGCGAGAGTGCCGGCCGGGTGAAGCTCGTCAAGCTGAACATCGACGACCATCCCTCCATTCCCGGCCAGCTCGGCATCCAGTCGATTCCTGCCGTCGTCGCCTTCGTCGGCGGCCGGCCGGTGGACGGTTTCATGGGCGCGGTGCCCGAGAGCCAGATCCGTGCCTTCATCGACAAGATCGCCGGCCCGGCGGGCGCCGACGAGAAGGCCGAGATGGAGGCGCTGCTTGCCGAGGCGAAAAGCCTGTTCGAGGCGGGCGACCTTGCCGGCGCGGCCGATCTCTACGGCGCGCTGCTTCAGGCCGATCCGGAAAACCCGGCGGCGCTGGCCGGCATCGCCGATTGCATGATCGCGGCCGGGCAACCGGAGAACGCGCGTCAGCTCCTCGCGGGCGTCTCGCCGGAGGTCGCTGCCGATCCCGCCGTCGCGGCTATCGTCAAGAAGCTCGACCAGATCGAAGAGGCGCGCAAGCTCGGCGATCCCGCGGCGCTGGAACACACGCTGGCGCAGGATCCCGACGACCATGCCGCGCGGCTGAAGCTCGCGAAGATCCGCAATGTCGAGGGCGACCGCCAGGCGGCGGCCGATCACCTGCTCCTCATCATGAAGCGCGACCGCGCCTTTGAGGACGACGGCGCGCGCCGCGAGCTGCTGCAGTTCTTCGAGGTCTGGGGCCCCAAGGATCCGGCGACGATCGCCGCCCGCCGCAAGCTGTCGTCGATCCTGTTCTCCTGAGGCTTTTTTCCGGGCGGGGCCGCGGCCTCCCTTGAGAAACCGCGCGCCTACCCCACATTCGGGGAAGGTGCCGACGAAGAGCGGGAAACGTTTCGCGGCGCCGCGGAATGGGAAGGCAATGCCATGCATGTGGGAAATGCACGTTATCTGAAGCGGGAAGACCTGCCGGAGGCGATCCCCGTGTTTCCGCTGACGGGCGCCCTGCTCCTGCCCAGCGGGCAGCTGCCGCTGAACATCTTCGAGCCGCGTTATCTTTCCCTCATCGACGATGCGCTCACCACGCACCGGCTGGTCGGCATGGTGCAGCCGGTGTTCGGCAACGAGCGGGCGGAGGAGCCGGCGACGGACACGCCCGCGCTCTGCCAGGTCGGCTGCATCGGCCGCATCACCTCCTTCGCCGAGACCGGAGACGGACGCTACATCGTCTCGCTGACCGGCGTGTGCCGCTACCGGCTGCTGGAAGAAGTGAGAAGCGGGAAATCCTACCGCAACTTCCGCATCGCTCCCTTCATCGCGGACCTCACGGCAAGCGACGACGAGCGGAGCGTCGACCGCGAGGCGCTGCTCGCCGCCTTCAAGGCCTATCTCGACGCCAACAAGCTGGAGGCGGACTGGGAGAGCGTGGAGCGCGCCAGCAACACGACGCTGGTCAACTCCATGGCCATGATGTCGCCCTACGGGCCGGCGGAAAAGCAGGCGCTGCTGGAGGCGCCCGATCTCAAGACCCGCGCCGAAACGCTGATCGCCATCACCGAGATCGTGCTGGCGCGAAGCTATGGCGACGTCGACACGATGCTGCAGTAGGACGAAAGCGATGGACGCCATCACCAGCCGGGTCGATCCCAAGCTGCTCGAGCTTCTCGTCTGCCCGCTGACCAAGGGGCGGCTGACCTATGACGCGAAGGCTGGCGAACTCGTTTCGGAAAAGGCGAGGCTCGCCTATCCGATCCGCGACGGTATCCCGATCATGCTGATTTCCGAGGCGCGCGAGATCAAGGATTGAGGTGCGGATCGCCTGTGAAGACACGGCAACCTCTTGTTCGTCATGGTGGAGTTTGACCCGACCATCCACCCTCACGGCACGGCCTCGCTTGTGGCCCGGATCCTCGGTTCAAGGCCGAGGATGACAACAGTGGATGGAAGGGGCAAGGGCGTAAGCGGCGGGCACGGCCGAATGACGGTCCTTGGTCAAATCCGCTGTCCCACCAGCATGCGGGGGTGGCCGGCGCCGTCCGTGCCTTCCGCCTGGCGGATGAAGAAGGATTTGAGGCCCGGCAGGCGGTCGACGACGCCGAGGCCGACGTCGCGCAGCACGCGCAGCGGCGTCACGTCGTTGGAGAACAGGCGGTTCAGCACGTCCGTGGTGATGCCCATGCGCACCGTGTCGAAGCGCCGCCAGGTCTCGTAGCGCTCCAGCACCGACATCGCGCCGATATCGAGGCCGAGGCGGTCGGCTTCGACGATGGTCTCGGCGAGCGCCGCCACATCCTTGAAGCCGAGATTGAGGCCCTGGCCGGAAATCGGGTGGATGCCGTGCGCTGCATCGCCGGCGAGCGCAAAGCGCGGGGCGACGAAGGCGCGGGCAAGCGTCAGGCCGAGCGGGAAGGCGCGGCGGCCGCCGACGACCTTCAGCGTTCCCAGCTTGTGGCCGAAGCGGCGCTCCAGCTCCTCTTCGAAGACCAGATCGTCGCTCTCGACGAGGCGGCGGGCGTCCTCGTTGCGCTCTGTCCAGACCAGCGAGGAGCGGCTGCCGGTGAGCGGCAGCGTGGCGAAGGGGCCGGCGGGCAGGAAATGCTCTTCCGCCGTGCCCTCGTGCGGGCGCTCGTGCTCCACGGTGGTGACGATGCCGGACTGGCCGTAGTCGAAATGCACGGTCTTGATGCCGGCCATGTCGCGCAGCCTGGAGCGCACGCCGTCGCAGGCGACGAGGAGGCGGGTCCGGCGCTCCGTGCCGTCGGAAAGGCGCACGGCCGTCGCATGCTGGCCCGTCGTAAAGCCGTCCGCCGACGTGGACCAGCGGACGGGAATGCCGAGGATTTCGGCCTGGCACAGCAGGCTGCCGGTCATGGCGCGGTTCGGCACCATATGGGCGAAGGGCTGGCCGTCGTCACCGGAGCCGGCGCCCTCGAAGGTGAGGAAGACGGGGCGGACGGGATCGGCCGTGCGCGAATCGGTGATGACCATGCGGCGGATCGGCTCCGCCTCGGGGGCGATCTCGTCCCAGACGCCGAGCACGTCGAACAGGTTGCGGGCGGCGGCGACGATCGCCGAGGCGCGCTCGTCCTTCTGCCAATGGCCCGGCGCGCCATCCACCACCTCGACGGCGAGATGCGGCGCCGCCTTCTTGACGGCAACGGCCAGCGACAGGCCGACATAGCCGCCGCCGGCGACAAGAACGTCCAGCATGGGCCCATCGTGCTTGGTGGCTTGCGACATCGTATTCTCCTGACCGCTTGAGGTCTTCCTTCCCCCTATATAGAGGAGGAGGAACCGCTTTCCTACCTCGGCCCAGCTCGGGAGCCACGTCCAAATGTCGCGCCAGAATGCCAAGAACCCCGCCATGGACATCCTCCTGGAGACGCTCGACCTCGAACGGCTGGAGACGCGGCTGTTTCGCGGCAAGAGCCCGCAGGTCGGCTGGCAGCGGGTGTTCGGCGGGCAGGTGATCGGCCAGGCGCTGGTCGCGGCGACGCGCACGGTGGAGGAGGAGGGCCGCTACGTGCATTCGCTGCACGCCTATTTCGTGCGGCCGGGCGATCCGTCCGTGCCGATCCTCTACGACGTGGAGAACATCCGCGACGGCGGGTCCTTCGCCACGCGCCGGGTCGTCGCCATCCAGCACGGCAAGCCGATCTACTTCATGACCGTATCTTTCCAGGACGACGAGGACGGCTTCGACCACCAGTCGCCGATGCCGGACGTGCCGCCGCCGGAAAAGCTGCTCGGGGAGGCGGAGCTGAAGGAACAGTTCATGGCCGCCGCCCCGTCGCATATACGCGCCTATTGGGAGCGTCCGCGGCCGATCGAGCTGCGTCCCGTCTCGCTGACGCATTACCTTTCGACGGAGAAGCTGGAGCCGCACCAGAACATCTGGGTGCGCACCACCGGGCCGGTGCCGGCCGAGCGCCACCTGCAGGCGGCGGTGCTTGCCTATCTCTCGGACATGACGCTGCTCGACACCTCGCTCTTCGCGCACGGGACCTCCGTGCTCGACCGCTCGCTGCAAGTGGCGAGCCTTGATCATGCCATGTGGTTCCATCGCCCGCCCGTGCTCGACGACTGGTTGCTCTACAGCCAGGACAGCCCCTCCGCCTTCGGCGGGCGCGGCATGACGCGCGGCGCGATTTTCACCCGTTCGGGAACGCTCATTGCCTCCGTCGCCCAGGAAGGGCTGATTCGGAAAAAGGCAACTGACTAAATTTTATTCATAATACTATTGACGCCTAATTTTTGTTCATCTGCGGTGACGATTTTTTGCGCCGCAGCATGACTTTCATTTTTGTCGGTTTGATTTCAACGCCTTAGACAAGTCGTTCGAATCTGGCACGCCCCTTGAATGTGTAGCTCTCAGTCGTTGTGAACAGGACGTTGCCAACGGCCAGAGAGATGGCCCCGGCTGGGGACAAGCACGAAGGATGGGAAACCAGATGAAAATCGTAATGGCCATTATCAAGCCGTTCAAACTCGATGAGGTGCGCGAGGCCCTCACCGCCGTCGGCATCCAGGGCCTGACCGTGACCGAGGTGAAGGGTTACGGTCGCCAGAAGGGGCATACGGAAATCTACCGCGGCACCGAATATGCCGTCAGCTTCCTGCCGAAACTGAAGATCGAGATCGCCGTGTCGGGCGACATCGTCGATACCGCGGTCGAGGCGATCGCTGCGGCCGCCAAGACCGGCCAGATCGGCGACGGCAAGATCTTCGTCTACGCCATCGACCATGCCGTGCGCATCCGCACCGGCGAAACCGATTCCGAAGCGCTCTAAGCAAACGGCCTATCAGGGAGCCTTTTCAACATGTCTTCATTCACGCTTACCAATAGCCTCTCCCGCCTGGCCGCGGCCTCGACGGCCCTGCTCGCGCCGGTCGTCGCCTTCGCGCAGGAAACCGCACCGGCCGCCACGGAGGCGGCCGCCGCCGCGCCCGTGCCGGACAAGGCGGACACCGCCTTCATGTTTCTCGCCACACTCCTCGTCTTCTTCATGCTGATCCCCGGCCTCGCCCTCTTCTACGGCGGCCTGGTGCGCACCAAGAACATGCTGTCGGTCCTCATGCAGTGCACCGTCATCGGCGCCATGATGATGATCGTCTGGGTCACCTACGGCTATTCGTTCGCCTTCGGCGGCTCCACGAGCCCCTATTTCGGCGGCTTCGCCAAGATGTTCCTGTCCGGCGTGACCGTCGATAGCACGGCCGCGACTTTCACCGACGGCGTCGTCATCCCGGAATACATCTTCATGCTGTTCCAGATGACCTTCGCGGCGCTGACACCCGCGCTCATCGTCGGTGCCTTCGCCGAACGCGTCAAATTCTCGGCAGTGCTCATCTTCACGGTCCTCTGGGCGACCTTCGTCTATTTCCCGATCGCCCACATGGTGTGGGACGCCAACGGCCTGATCTTCAACATGGGCGCGCTCGATTTTGCAGGCGGCACCGTCGTGCACATCAATGCCGGCGTCGCCGGCCTCATCGGTGCGATCATGGTCGGCAAGCGCACCGGCTTCGGCAAGGACATGATGGCGCCCCACTCCATGACGCTCACCCTCGTCGGTGCCGCCATGCTGTGGTTCGGCTGGTTCGGCTTCAATGCCGGCTCCAACCTCGAAGCGTCCGGCGGCGCGGTCCTCGCCACCGTCAACACCTTCGTCGCGACGGCGGCCGCGATCCTCGCCTGGTCGGTCGTCGAGACCTTCACCCGCGGCAAGGCCTCGCTGCTCGGCGCCGCCTCGGGCATGATCGCCGGCCTCGTCGCCGTCACCCCGGCCGCCGGCTCGGTCGGCCCGTTCGGCGCCATCGTGCTCGGCCTCATCGTCTCGCCGGTCTGCTACTTCTTCGTCGCCGTCGTGAAGAACAAGTTCGGCTATGACGACACGGCCGACGTCTTCGGCGTCCATGGTGTCGGCGGCCTCATCGGCGCGCTCGGCACCGGCATCCTCACCGCCCCGTCGCTCGGCGGCACGGGCGGGGAGGACTTCTCCATCGCCTCGCAGTTCATGACGCAGCTCACCGCCGTCGCCATCACGATTGTCTGGTGCGGCGTCGTCTCGGCGATCCTCTACAAGGTCGTCGACCTCGTCGTCGGGCTGCGGGTCTCCGTCGAAGCCGAGCGCGAGGGCCTCGACCTCTCGTCCCACGGCGAAGCGGCCTATCATTCCTGATCGGCGCGCGGCGGCCGGACCGGCCGTCGCCGGCATCCCGTCGCGGTCATGGCACGCCATGCCGCCCTTGGCCCGGACTTCGGTTCGGGCCCTTTTCGTCCACCGCGCAGAAACTATGGCGCGGCCCCCGCATGGTTAACATGCCATTAAGGCTTCCTTCGTAGGGTTCACAGTCAGGCACATTCCGCGAATCGGGCGGGACGTCGCGATTTTCCTTGAGTGGACGGTAGGCTGTAATCATGAGCAGAAGCATTTCGGCAGGACTGGAAAACCGTCACGACCGCTTCGTTCTGTCGGCATTCGTCTGGCGGCAGCTGCAGATCCTCGCCGGGCTCTGCATCTTCGTCAGCCTTGCGCTCGCCGTGGCGGCGCTCTCCACCTGGAATGTCTCCGACCCCAGCCTCTCCTACGCTTCCGGCGGCGAGCCGAAGAACATCCTCGGCTATACCGGCGCCGTCTTCGCCGACCTCTTCATGCAGTTCCTCGGCCTTGCCAGCGTGATCGCGCTGCTGCCGGTGGTCGCCTGGGGCATCGCGATGATCAGCGGCCGGCGGTTCAACCGCGTACCGCAGCGCGCGGCCGCCTGGCTCGGCGGCGCGATCCTCGCCTCCGCCGCGCTCGCCTGCATTCCCGGCCCCGTCACCTGGCCGCTGCCGACGGGGCTCGGCGGCGTCTTCGGCGACATGATCCTGCGCTTTCCGGCGCTCTTCACCGGCGCCTACCCGACCGGCATGTTCGCCACCGTCGTCGGCTGCATCCTTGCCGTGCCGGCCGCCTGGCTGATGGTCTTCGCCGCCGGCCTGATCGGCACCGTGGCGATCGACGACGAGGAGGACTATGCGCCGGTGCCGGCGGCAAGCCGCGCCCGCGCGGCCGCCGAGGAGGACGACGAGGACGAGGAGCGCGAAGGCCCGCTCACCGTGCTTGCCGGCGCCATGACCCATGCGTGGTATACCGGCCAGGCACGCGTGCGCCGCATCTTCGGCCTCACCGGCCAGCGCCGCAGGGCGCGCGGCATCGAGCAGCCCTACGACTTCAACGAGGACGAGTTCGGCACGCTGAACGAGCCGGTGCGCGCCCGCGCCGCCACGCGCTCGGCCGAGCGCGTCGAGCCGTCGATGGAGGGCCGCCGCGCGGTCTCCGTGCCGCCGATCGCGCTCGACGACGACGACGTTCCCTTCGACATGGACGGCGAGCCGATGGCCCGTCCGAGCGGCATCCTGCCGGATGACGACGCGGACGACATCGCCGCGGACTGGGCGCCGCGCCGCGCCCCGGCTCGCCAGCCGCTGCCTGCCGCCGGAGCCCGCGTCGTGCCCCCGGCCGCACGGCCGAAGCCCGGCCAGCGCGTCGAGCGGGAGGCGCAGACCTCCTTCGTCGGGCCGGACGGTTTCCAGTTGCCGCCCATCCATCTTCTCGCCGAGCCGAAGGGCAAGGTACGGGACACGACGCTGTCGGCCGACGCGCTCGAGCAGAATGCCCGCATGCTGGAAGGCGTGCTGGAGGACTTCGGCGTCAAGGGCGAGATCATCCATGTGCGCCCCGGCCCGGTCGTCACGCTCTACGAGCTGGAGCCGGCGCCCGGCATCAAGTCGTCCCGCGTCATCGGCCTTGCCGATGACATCGCCCGCTCGATGAGCGCCATCGCCGCCCGCGTCGCCGTCGTGCCCGGCCGCAACGCCATCGGCATCGAGCTGCCCAACCAGAGCCGCGAGACCGTCTATCTGCGCGAGCTCATCGCCAGCCGCGACTTCGAGACCTCGAAGGCCCGCCTCGCCATGGCGCTCGGCAAGACGATCGGCGGCGAGCCGGTGATTTCCGACATCGCCAAGATGCCGCACCTGCTCGTCGCCGGCACCACTGGCTCGGGCAAGTCCGTCGCCATCAACACCATGATCCTGTCGCTGCTCTACCGCCTGAAGCCGGAGCAGTGCCGCCTGATCATGATCGACCCGAAGATGCTGGAACTCTCCGTCTATGACGGCATCCCGCACCTCCTCTCCCCCGTCGTCACCGATCCGAAGAAGGCCGTCGTCGCCCTCAAATGGACGGTGCGCGAGATGGAGGAGCGCTACAAGAAGATGTCGAAGATCGGCGTGCGCAATATCGACGGCTTCAACAGCCGCGTCGAGCAGGCGCTCGCCAAGGGCGAGACCATCGCCCGCACCGTGCAGACCGGCTTCGACCGCCAGACGGGCGAGGCGATCTATGAGACGGAAGAATTCGACCTGCAGCCGATGCCCTATATCGTCGTGATCATCGACGAGATGGCCGACCTGATGATGGTCGCCGGCAAGGACATCGAGGGCGCCGTGCAGCGGCTTGCGCAGATGGCGCGCGCGGCGGGCATCCACGTCATCATGGCGACGCAGCGCCCTTCGGTCGACGTCATCACCGGCACGATCAAGGCCAACTTCCCGACGCGCATCTCCTTCCAGGTCACGTCGAAGATCGACAGCCGCACGATCCTTGGCGAGCAGGGCGCCGAACAGCTTCTCGGCATGGGCGACATGCTCTACATGGCCGGCGGCGGGCGCATCCAGCGCGTGCACGGGCCGTTCGTCTCGGACGGCGAGGTCGAGGCCGTGGTCGCGCACCTCAAGACGCAAGGCTCGCCGCAATATCTCGAGGCGATCACCGAGGACGACGACGAGGACGGCGAGGGCGGCGGCGGCCCGGCCGGCACGGCCAATCTCGACGATTCCGACGATCCCTACGACCAGGCGGTGGCCGTGGTGCTGCGTGACGGCAAGGCATCCACCTCCTACATCCAGCGCCGCCTCGGCATCGGCTACAACCGCGCCGCCTCGCTGATCGAACGCATGGAAAAGGAAGGCCTGATCGGCCCCGCCAACCACGCCGGAAAGCGCGAGATCCTCGTGCCGACGGAAGACGAAATTTCGGGACGATGACCCGGAACGCCGCGCCTTCTGCGGCGTTTCGACCGACACGTCTCGCGTCTGGGGCCGATGCCATTATGGCGCCGCGTTTGGCCCGCATGACAAACGCATGAAGGAGACTGACATGATCCGATCCGAAAACGCCCGCGCGACCGGAACGCTCACCCGCCGCGGCTTCACCTGCCTTCTGGCTTTCACCCTGGCGGCCGGCCTTTCGGCGCTCTCGCCGACCGACGCCTCTGCCCAGGCGAGTGCCACTGCCCAGAAGATCGCCGACCACTTCGCCTCGGTGAAGACCATGATGGGCGAGTTCGTGCAGTTCGGCCCGCGCGGCGAGCAGGCCGGCGGCAAGTTCTACATCAACCGGCCCGGCAAGATCCGCTTCAACTACGAGGATCCCTCGCCGATGCGCGTGATCGCCGACGGCAAGTCGGTCGTCATCGGCAACCGCAAGCTCAAGACCTGGGACATCTATCCGCTCTCCAAGACGCCGCTGAACCTCCTGCTCGGCAACCAGATCGATCTTTCGACTAAGATGGTGCGCAACGTGAAGGAAGAGGCTGACCTCACTACGATCGTGCTTGGCGACAAGAGCATGTTCGGCGATTCGACCATCACCATGATGTTCGACCCGAAGACCTACGATCTGCGCCAGTGGACGATCACCGACGCGCAGGGCAAGGACACCTCCGTCATGATCTTCAACGTCAAGACGGGCGTGTCGCTCGACGACAAGGTCTTCTCGATCCCCTACGAGGAAATCCGCAACCGCGGCTCGAAGTGACGGCCGACGGCACGAAAGGCGTTTCCGTTTCGGAACACATGCGCTAAGACCCCCCGGAAACTTTCCGGGGGCAGGCATGGCACTTTCGATCGCGACGTGGAACATCAACTCCGTGCGGCTGCGCATGCCGCTCGTCGAGCATTTCCTGAAGACCTTCTCGCCCGATATCCTGTGCCTGCAGGAAACCAAGTGCCCGAACGACCTCTTCCCCTCCAAGCCGCTGAAGGCGCTCGGCTACGAGCACATCGTCATGCACGGCCAGAAGGGCTATCACGGCGTCGCCACCATCTCCCGCCTGCCGCTGACCGAGATCGTCGAGCGGCGCGACTATTGCGGCGTCGGCGATGCGCGCCACGTCTCGGTACTCTTCCATCACCGGAACAAGTCGATCCGCCTGCACAATTTCTATGTGCCGGCCGGCGGCGACGAGCCGGACCGCACGATCAACGCGAAATTCGGCCACAAGCTCGATTTCATCGAGGAGATGAAGCTGCTGCATGCCGAAGCCGAGGCCGGCATTTCCTCCATCCTCGTCGGCGACCTCAACATCGCGCCGCTGGAACATGACGTCTGGTCGCACAAGCAGCTCTTGAAGATCGTCAGCCATACGCCGATCGAGACGGAAGGGCTGATCGACGTGATGACCAAGGGCGCCTGGGTCGATTTGATGCGTAGCAAGGTGCCGGCGCACGAAAAGCTCTATACATGGTGGAGCTACCGCTCGGCCGACTGGGTGGCCGCCAACAAGGGCCGGCGCCTTGACCATATCTGGTCCTCCGCCGACCTCGAGCCGCATCTTTCCAACATCGCGGTGATCCGCGAGGCGCGCGGCTGGGAACGGCCGTCCGACCATGTGCCGGTAATTGCCGAGTTCGACTTCTAAGACTGGTCAGGTAAGGCTGGTCAGGCGAAGCGGCCGGCAAGGCCGCGCATCTGGCTGATCATCGCGCCGAGGTTCTCGCGGATGCGCGCATCGACGAGAACCGCGACGTCGGGATACTCTTCCAGCATGCGGCGGAAGAGCGGGCGGTTGATGCGGATGACCTCGCTGTCCTCCACCGCGACCGCCGTGTATTTGCGCTCGACGGCGGAGATCATCGCCAGTTCCGAAAGCAGCGTGCCAGCGCCGGCCGTGCCCTCGTCGCGCGTCGTGCCGTCGCGCAGCGTCGAGGTCAGGGCGAAGGCGCCATAGGCGATGACGAAGCCGCAATCGGCCGAGGTGCCCTCGCGAAACAGCGTCTGCCCCTCGACCAGCCGGCGCCGCTCGGCGCCGAAGGCCATCAGGCGCAACTTGTCGTCGGCAAGACCGGCAAAGAGCGGCACCTGGGAAAGAAGGGCGATGTCGTCGCTGAGGGCCACGGCGGGCGGTCTCCTGCAATTCTCGTGAACGTTAAGGTACGATCTTGTAGCCGCCGTTCTCTGTCACGAGAATCTCCGCATTGGAAGGGTCCCGCTCGATCTTCTGGCGCAGGCGATAGACGTGGGTCTCCAGCGTGTGGGTCGTCACGCCCGAATTGTAGCCCCAGACCTCTTCCAGCAGAACGTCGCGCGTCACCACCTTCTGATCGGCACGGTAGAGGTAGCGGATGATCGCCGCCTCCTTCTCGGTCAGGCGGATCTTCTGGCCGTTTTCCATGGTGAGCAGCTTCTGGCCCGGCTTGAAGGAATAGGGGCCGACGGTGAAGGTGGCGTCCTCGCTGCTCTCGTGCTGGCGAAGCTGGGCGCGGATGCGCGCGAGCAGCACGGCGAAGCGGAACGGCTTCGTCACATAGTCGTTGGCGCCGGCTTCGAGCCCGAGGATCGTGTCCGAATCGGTGTCGTGCCCGGTCAGCATGATGATCGGCGCTTTGAAGCCGCCCTTGCGCAGCAGCTTCACCGCCTCGCGGCCGTCCATGTCCGGCAGGCCGACATCCATGATGAGAAGGTCGATCTGGCCCGCGCGCGCCGTCTGGATGCCCTTGCCGGCCGTGGTTTCCTCGAGCGTTACGAATTCCTCGTAGAGCGAAAGCTGCTCGACGAGCGTCTCGCGGAGGTCATTGTCGTCATCGACAAGAAGGATGGTGCGGGATGTCATGCTTTACCTCTCGGCATTCCTCTGGAAAGTAAGGGAACTGGCGCTTTTGGCAAGCCCGCCTGTGGCTTAGCCGATCAAGTTGCCGCATGGCGCGAATATGGCGGACGGACATGAAGCGGATCACATCTCCTGAACATTGCGTGAAGACGATCCTCGTGCGCCCTGCGCCGGGCAGGAAGACCCGCGCCATCGTGCAGGTCGGGCCGCTGCGCATCCCGGCGGCCATCGGCCGCGCGGGACGCACCAGCCGCAAGCGCGAAGGAGACGGCGCAACACCGATCGCCGCCATGCCGCTTCTTTCCGGCTTCCTGCGCGGCGACCGCGTGACCATGCCGAAGACGGCCCTGCCGCTCCGGCGCATCCGGCCCTCCATGCTGTGGTGCGACGAGCCGAAACATCCTTGCTACAACAGGCTCGTGCGCGCACCCTTCGGGCCGAGCCATGAGGAGATACAGCGCGAGGACGCGCTCTACGACATCTGCCTCGTGCTCGACTGGAACGTCACCGCACGCCGTCGTCATGCCGGCTCGGCGATCTTCTTCCACCTCATCCGTCCCGGCTACGAGCCGACGGCCGGCTGCATCGCGGTGGCGCGGCGCGACATGCTGCGCATTCTTGCCCATATGCGGCGCGGAACGGTCGTGCGCGTCCTTTGAGATTTTGTGGAAGCGCGGGCTGAAACGGCGCGGTTCGAAACCTATATCAGCCTCGACCGTCGCCGGGCTGCAAGGCGCACGGGAAGCCCGTCCGGGCTCAAGCACGCCCTTCTTTTCACGGGAGCTTTTCTGATGAGCGATCAACCGACAATCACCTTTCATGACGGCAACAGCATTCCCCAGGTGGGGCTCGGCGTCTGGCAGACCCCGAACGACACGGCGGTGACGGCCGTCAAGGCGGCGCTGTCCGGCGGTTATCGCCATATCGATACGGCCGCGATCTACGAGAACGAGCAGGGCGTCGGCGAGGGCATCCGCGCCTCCGGCGTCAGCCGCGGCGAAATCTTCCTCACCACCAAGCTCTGGAATTCCGACCAGGGATACGAGCCGACGCTGAAGGCCTTCGACACCAGTCTCCGGCGGCTCGGCACGGACTATGTCGATCTCTACCTCATCCACTGGCCCGCGCCGAAGCGTGGCCAATTCGTCGATACCTGGAAGGCCTTCATCCAGCTGCAGAAGGAAGGCCGCGCCCGCTCGATCGGCGTGTCCAACTTCTATCCCGAGCACCTGCAGCGGCTGATCGACGAGACCGGCATCACGCCTGTAATCAACCAGATCGAGCTGCATCCGGATTTCCCGCAGACCGAGGCGCGCACCTATCACGACATGCACCGGATCGTCACCCAGTCCTGGAGCCCGCTCGGCCAGGGCACGCTGCTGGACAATCCCGTCGTCGCCGGGGTCGCCGCGAAACATGGCCGCACGCCGGCGCAGGTCATCACCCGCTGGCATATCGACAACGGGCTGGTCGTCATCCCGAAGTCCGTCACGCCGTCGCGCATCGAGGAGAATTTCAAGGTCTTCGATTTCAAGCTGGACGACGAGGACATGAAGACGTTCGCCAGCCTCGAAAAGGACGGCAGGCGCATCGGGCCCGACCCGATGACGGCGTCGTTCTGAGCGCATCTCTTGCGGGCGCAATCTAGAGAGGGTGGCTTCGGCCACCCTTTTTCATGGCAGGGTCTTCGGCGTGACGAAGGCCTCAAGCCGGCCCTTGCCCGGCGCAGCCTCGCTCCAGAGCGTGATATCGAGGGCGATCACGGCGAGACCCGCCGTCGGATATTTTGTCCTTAGCCGGCTAATCGAATCCGCATCTCCAGCCGGCGCAAGCAGCGCGGCCAGGTCCTCGAAGCCCGGATTGTGCCCGATGACGAGAAGCCTTTCGCTGTCCTGCGGCGCTTGCCGGATCGCCGCGAGAATGGCCGAAGGTGCGGCCTCATAGATCGAGGGCACGGTGCGCGAAGGGCATGGCCCCGCGAGGGCAGGGGCGACGAGCGCCCAGCTTTCCTGCGTGCGACGGGCGGAGGAGACCAGCGCGAAATCCGGCTGAAGGCCCGCTTTTGCCATATAGGCCCCCATGCGCGGGGCATCGCGGCGGCCACGGTGGGCGAGCGGGCGGTCGTGGTCCTCGACGCCGTCAGGCCAGGCGGATTTGGCGTGGCGCAGCAGCAGAAGCTGTTTCATGG
Organism: Shinella zoogloeoides; assembly: GCF_030733845.1. Classification (NCBI taxonomy): domain Bacteria; kingdom Pseudomonadati; phylum Pseudomonadota; class Alphaproteobacteria; order Hyphomicrobiales; family Rhizobiaceae; genus Shinella; species Shinella zoogloeoides. The sequence goes on along the minus strand of NZ_CP132311.1, from coordinate 3,499,404 downwards.
GGACCTCCCTTAAAACGAAAAGGCCGGGAGCTTGCCCCCGGCCTTCCATCCTTTCGGCACGCCGGCCGCGATCACTGCCAGTCGCGGATATCGACGAAATGGCCGGCAATCGCCGCGGCGGCGGCCATTGCCGGCGACACGAGATGCGTGCGGCCCTTGAAGCCCTGGCGGCCCTCGAAATTGCGGTTCGAAGTGGAAGCGCAGCGCTCGCCCGGCTTCAGGCGGTCGTCGTTCATCGCAAGGCACATGGAGCAGCCCGGCTCGCGCCAGTCGAAGCCCGCTTCCTTGAAGATGGCGTCGAGGCCTTCCTTCTCCGCCTGTTCCTTCACGAGGCCGGAGCCCGGAACGATCATGGCGTTGACGGTGGAAGCGACCTTCCTGCCTTCCACGACGGCGGCGACGGCGCGCAGGTCCTCGATGCGGCCGTTGGTGCACGAGCCGATGAAGACGCGGTCGATGGCGATGTCGGTGATCTTCGTGCCCGGCTTCAGGCCCATATAATCGAGCGCGCGCCACTTGGAGGAGCGCTTGGTCTCGTCCTCGATATCGTCAGGGTTCGGCACGATGCCTTCGACGGAGACGACGTCCTCCGGCGAGGAGCCCCAGGAGACGATCGGCGGCAGGTTGGCGGCGTCGAGCACGACGACGCGGTCGAAATGCGCGCCTTCTTCCGTGTAGAGCGTCTTCCAGTAGTCGAGCGCCATTTCCAGCGCCTTGCCCTTGGGGGCGCGCGGCTTGTCCTTGATGTATTCGAAGGTCGTCTCGTCGGGCGCGATGAGGCCGGCGCGGGCGCCGCCTTCGATCGTCATGTTGCAGATCGTCATGCGGCCTTCCATCGACAGCGAGCGGATCGCCTCGCCGGCGAACTCGATGACGTGGCCGGTGCCGCCGGCCGTGCCGATCTCGCCGATGATGGCGAGGATGATGTCCTTGGCGGTGACGCCTTCGGGAAGCTTCCCGTCGACGCGCACCAGCATGTTCTTCGCCTTCTTCTGGATCAGCGTCTGGGTGGCGAGGACGTGCTCGACTTCCGACGTGCCGATGCCGTGCGCCAGCGCGCCGAAGGCGCCGTGCGTGGAGGTGTGGCTGTCACCGCACACGATGGTCATGCCGGGCAGGGTGAAGCCCTGCTCCGGGCCGACGATGTGCACGATGCCCTGGCGCACGTCCTTTTCGGAATAGTATTCGACGCCGAATTCCGCGGCATTGTTGGCGAGCGCCTCGACCTGGATGCGGCTTTCCTCGTTCTTGATGCCCTGGTGGCGATCCGGCGAGGTGGGAACGTTGTGGTCGACGACGGCGAGCGTCTTTTCCGGCGCGCGGACCTTGCGGCCGGCCATGCGCAGGCCCTCGAAAGCCTGGGGCGACGTCACTTCATGGACGAGGTGACGGTCGATGTAGAGAAGACAGGTACCGTCTTCCTGGCGGCTGACGATGTGGTCGTCGAAAATCTTGTCGTAGAGGGTCCGGGGTGCGCTCATGGCTCTTCATCCGCTTGGCATGTTGAGGGGTACAGGAAATCGGCAAGCATGCGGGCTTGCGGGGTCGGAAACGATCAGCCTAGACGGCTGATGAGCGCCCCGAAGACACGCGCAAAGAAGCGTGCCGGCAGGCGCTTGTGATCCTGCAGCACGACGACATGCTTTTCCGTGCATCCGAACTTGGATTCCATGGCCCGCATATAACGATTTTTCGCGGCTTCGGCAATCGCCAAGAATCAGGCAGTCGTGCCGCGGCGCAGCCGCTTCTCCAACGCCCTGAGGCCGAGCGACAGGCCGATGGTCAGCATCAGGTAGACATAGGCGACGATGGAATAGGTCTCGAAGAAGCGGAACGAGCCCGAAGCGTAGACCTTGCCCATCTGCGTGACGTCGGCGACGCCGAGCACGGAGACGAGCGATGAATCCTTCACCATCGCCACGAAATCGTTGCCGAGCGGCGGCAGGATGACGCGCACGGCCTGCGGAAAGACGACGAGGCGGAAGCGCTGGAAGCGCGAAAGGCCGAGCGCCTTGGCCGCCTCGATCTGCCCCTTGTCCACCGACTGGATGCCGGCGCGGAAAACCTCGGCGATGAAGGCGGAATAGCCGATCATCAGCGCGATGATCGCCCGCCACATGAGCGAGAGATCGCGCACCTGCATGGGGTCCACGGTGCCGGCCGCAACGAGCGGGCCGATCACGAAATTGATCGCCGCCACCAGCGCCGGCGCGCCGACGAAGGCGATGTAGAACAAGAGGACGAGGATCGGCACACCACGGATGACCTCCGTGTAGAAACGGGCGATCTGGCGCAGCACCTTGCTTTCGGAAAGCGCCATCAGCGCCACGCCGAGGCCGAGCAGCGTGGCGAGCAGGAAGGCGACCAGGGTCACGAAGATCGTGACCCAGAGCCCCTTCAGCACGACGCTGAACACCTGCGCGTAGATATCGTTGGCGACGATCACGCCGGCAAGCGCCAGCGCGATGGCGGTAAGCGCGACCAGCCACCAGGGGTAGTCGTCCTTGCCCGCGCCCGGGGAAGCGAGAGCCATGGCCGCCCGCTACTGATCCATCTTGTAGTCGAGGAACCACTTCTTGTTGAGCGCGTCGAGCGTCCCGTCGGCCTTCAGCGCGGCGATGGCGGCGTTGACCGGCGCGACGAGCTCGGAGCCCTTCGGGAAGATGAAGCCGAAATCCTCCGTGCCGAGCGGCCCGCCGACCACCTTGAGCTTGCCGTTCGAGCCGTCGACATAGCCCTTGGCCGCCACGCTGTCGGTGAGCACCAGGTCGACGTCGCCGGCCTGCAGCGCCTGCACGGTCGCGCCGAAGGTCTCGAACAGCTTGATGCGCGGGTTCTGCTCGTTGCCGTCGAGAATCTCGTAGACTGCGGTGTAGAAGGGCGAGGTGCCCGGCTGGGCGGCGATCAGGCCGTCCTCGAGGGCGGCGAAGCTCTTGGCGTCGGTGAAGCGGCTTTCATCGCCGCGCACCAGCATGAACTGCTGCGAGCGCATGTAGGGGTCGGAGAAATCGACCTTCTCCTTGCGGTCGTCCTTGATGGTGATGCCGGTCATGCCGATGTTGTACTGGTTGTCGGAGACGGCCTGGATCATCGCGTCCCAGCTGGCGTTCTGGTACTCCACCTTGAAATTCAGGCGCTTGGCGATCTCGTTCATCGCGTCGTATTCCCAGCCGATCTGCTCGCCCGACTTGGGATCGACGAATTGCAGCGGCGGGTAGGCGTTTTCCGTGACGACGACGACGGCCTTGCCGCCGAGGTCGGGAAGGTCCGAAGCGAAGGCGACGACGGGCATGAGGGCGGCGGCGGCAAGGCCTGCAAGAACGGCGCGGCGGGAAAACATGAAATATGCTCCTGAATTGTGGCGGCGGAACACTGTCACAGGTTCAGGCAGGCAAGCAAGCATGCGGCTTGCGCGCAATCGCTTTTCCGTAAAACAAAAAAGCCGCCGGCCATGGCCGACGGCTTCGATCAAGTGAATGCGCTGCCGATTATTCGGCGGCGGCTTCTGCAGCCTTCGCGGCTTCGGCTTCTGCGGCGGCTGCCTTTTCGGCGGCTTCTGCTGCGGCCTTTTCAGCGGCGAGTGCCTGGGCTGCTGCGACCTTCTCGGCCTCGAGGCGTGCCTTCTCGTCGGCAATGGCCTGACGCTCGGCGTCGTTCAGCTTGCGGGCGCGCGTGCCGGTGTTCTCGACGATACGAGCCGACTTGCCGCGACGATCGCGCAGGTAGTAGAGCTTGGCGCGGCGGACCTTACCGCGGCGGACGACTTCGACGCCTTCGACGAGCGGCGAGTAAACCGGGAATACGCGCTCGACGCCTTCGCCGTAGGAGATCTTGCGGACGGTGAAGCTCTCGTTGATGCCGCCACCCGAGCGGGCGATGCAGACGCCTTCATAAGCCTGTACGCGGGTACGCGAACCTTCCGTCACGCGGACGTTGACGCGCACGGTGTCGCCCGGGGCGAATTCCGGGAGGGTGCGCTTGGCTTCGATCTTCGCGGCCTGTTCGGCTTCGAGCTGCTGGATGATGTTCATCGGTCTAACCTTCTGGTTATTCTGAAACAGCCAGAGCGCTCTACGGTCACCTTGCAGGGGCATGCCTTGAAAGGTTAGCCCGTTGCCGGGCGGAGCGGATTCGCCATTCTTTGATTGCAGGTCGGCGGGATAATCCCAAATCCGTGCGGGCCAATACACCAATCGAACCCGCTTGTCATCCCCGAGCGCAAAAGAATCGGCACGGGAATGGCGGTTTTTCGGGCCTTGCCGGACCTCCGGCACCACGATATCACCCTTGAGAGGAGAAGGCCGCCGCTTTGCGGGGCGGCCCATGGGGATATCATGACGTTTGCTGATACCGTTCTGCTGGTCGTTGCCGGTTTTCTTTCCGGCGTGGTGAATGCCATTGCCGGCGGCGGCACCTTCCTCACCTTCGGCGCGATGACGCTGACCGGCCTGCCGCCGATCGTCGCCAACGCCACCTCCTCGATCACGCAGTTTCCCGGCTACGTGACGTCCTCGCTCGCCTATGCGAAGGAGATCCGGGCGGACTGGAAGGAGGCGGCGCTGCTCGGCGTGCTCTCGCTGGTCGGCGGGCTTGCCGGCGCGCTGCTCCTGCTTTCGCTCTCCAACCCGTCCTTCCGCGCGCTGGTGCCCTGGCTGTTGCTCGCCGCCACCGCGATCTTCGCCGCCGGGCCCTACCTAAAACCCAAGACGTTGAGCCCGGAAAAGCCGATCACGCCGCTCGGCCTTGCCGGCCAGTTCGTCACCTCGATCTATGGCGGCTTTTTCGGCGCTGGCATGGGCATCATGACCCTTGCCGTGCTCGGCCTCACCAAGGGCGGCGACTACCACCGCCTGAATGCGCTGAAGAACTTCCTCGCCGTGGTGATCGCCGGCATGGCAATCGTCGTCTTCGCCAGCGGAAATGTGGTCGGCTGGCCGCAGGCCGCCGTCATGGTACCGGCGGCGGCGCTCGGCGGATATTCCGGCGTCTGGGCGGCACGGCGCGTGCCGCAGCCGGTGATCCGCGGCCTCGTGGTCGCGGTCGGCCTTGCGCTGACGGCCTATTATTTCCTGACGGGCTGAGCGGCGAGGAGGTCCGGCCGGCGCTCGCGCGTCAGCTTTTCGGCTTCCTCCCGGCGCCATGTCTCGATGGCGGCGTGGTGGCCGGAGGTGAGCACGCCGGGGATCTCCAGGCCTTCCCAGACCTGCGGGCGCGTATAGTGCGGATGCTCCAGGAGCCCGCCCTCGAAGCTCTCGTGCTCGCCGGACAAAGCATTGCCCATCACGCCGGGCAGGATGCGCACGATGGCGTCGATGAGGATCATCGCCGCCGGCTCGCCGCCGGAGAGGATGTAGTCGCCGATCGAGACCTCTTCGAGCTGTCGGCCGTCGATGACGCGCTGGTCGACGCCCTCGAAGCGGCCGCAGACGACGATGGCGCCGTCACCGGCCGCAAGCTCGCGCACGCGCTGCTGCGTCAGCGGCTTGCCGCGCGGGCTCATCAGCAGGCGCGGGCGGGTGTCGCCGTCGGAGGCGTGGTCGATGGCGCGCGCCAGCACGTCGGGCTTCAGCACCATGCCGGCGCCGCCGCCGGCCGGCGTGTCGTCGACGGTGCGGTGGCGGTCGGTGGTGAAATCGCGGATCTGCACGCAATCCAGCGACCAGTCGCCGCGCGCCAGCGCCTTGCCGGAGAGGGACTGGCCGAGAAAGCCCGGAAACATCTCCGGGTAGAGCGTCAGGATGGTGGCGCGGAAAGCCACGTCATTCCCCCTCGCCCTGCGGCGGACGGCGGCGCCGGCTGCCGGGGCCGTCCTTCTCCTCTTCCTCCAGGCCGGCGGCGACCGCGTCGATCAGCAGGCGCCCGCCTTCGAGGTCGATCTCCAGCACGGCGGCCTCGGAGAAGGGGATTAGCACGGGCCGCTTGCCCGGCCCCTTGAGTTCCAGGAGATCGCCCGCGCCGAAATCGAAGATGCCGGTCACCTTGCCGTGGCTGCGCCCGGCCGTGTCGACCGCCTCCAGCCCTTCGAGGTCGGCATAGAAGAACTCGTCCTCGTCCAGCTCCTCGTCCGGCAGGTTGTCGCGCTCGATATAGAGGTCGAGGCCGTTCAGCGCCTCGGCGGCGTTGCGGTCGTTGATGCCGCGGAAGCGCACGACGACGACGTTCTTCGCCTCGCGGATCTCCAGCACCTCGAAGGACCGGCCGTCCTCGGTGTGGAGATGTCCGTAGTCGCCGATCGCCGTCGGGTCGATGGTGTAGGACTTCACGCGGACCTCGCCGCGCAGGCCCTGCGCTGCGCCGACGCTGCCCATGAGGACGGGGTTTTCCAGTTTCAGCATGGCTCGGTTCCGTGCGTTCGATGAAGCCTCTTACGACGTCCGCGCCAAGGCTCCTAGAGCAATTCCAGCAAAAGCGTGCAGCGGCCTGCGTCCGGAATTGTGTCGGATAAAACAAAAACGGGCGGCATGAAACACGCCGCCCGCTTCAAGATGGTGTCGCAGTCGATTATTCGCCAGCGGCGGCAGCAGCGGCGTCTTCTTCCTTCTGCTTCTTCTCGGCGGCGCGTTCCAGCGCCTTCTTGCCCGGCTTCGCCTTTTCCGGGTTGTTGCGGGCGTCGCGCTTCAGGACGCCGGCCTCATCGAGGAAGCGGGTGACGCGGTCGGTCGGCTGGGCGCCCTTGGCGAGCCATTCCTTGGCGCGGTCGGCGTCGATCTGCACGCGGTTGGCGTCGTCCTTGCCGAGCATCGGGTTCCAGGAACCGAGCTTTTCCAGGAAGCGGCCGTCGCGCGGCGAACGGGCGTCGGCAACGACGATCTGGTAGTACGGGCGCTTCTTGGAGCCACCGCGGGCGAGACGAATTTTCAGTGCCATGTCATTTCTCCTTGAGATCTAGGGACCGCTCGTTCAAGCGGTATTCTGGTTTGCGCCGCCATGTTCGGCAGCAATGGCTTCATGGTGCCGGATCACCTCGCGGATGATGAAGTTCAGGAACTTCTCCGCGAAATCCGGATCCAGATTGGCATCCTTCGCCAGGCGGCGAAGGCGCTCGATCTGGTATTCCTCGCGCGCCGGATCGGCCGGCGGCAGTTCATGCGTCGCCTTCAGCACGCCCACCGCCTTGGTGCAGCGGAAGCGCTCGGCGAGCATATGCACGAGGGCAGCGTCGATATTGTCGATCGACTGCCGGTATTCCCCCAGTTGATGCTTGACCTTCGGATCGATCGTCATGCCTCAAATCCTCACTTCTTCTTCGGCAGGCCGGGAAGGCCCGGCAGGCCGCCGAGGCCGGGCAGGCGCCCGCCGCCAAGACCGGCAAGGCCGCCGCTGCCGCCGAGGCCCGGCAGGCTGCCCGGCTTGATGCCGGCGGCATCCGCCTGCTTGGCGAGCGCTTCGAGCTGCTTGGGGTCCATCTTCGACAGGTCCGGCATGCCGCCCATGCCGCCGCCAAGACCCATCTTGCCGGCAAGGCCGCCCATCATCTGCTTCATCATGCCGCCCTTCTTGCCGCCCATCATCTTCATCATGTCCGCCATCTGGCGGTGCATCTTCAGAAGCTTGTTGATGTCGGCGGCATCGGTGCCGGAGCCGGCGGCGATGCGCTTCTTGCGGGAATGCTTGAGGATGTCAGGGTTGGCGCGCTCGGCCCTGGTCATCGAGGAGATGATGGCGATCTGGCGGCCGAAGAGCCTGTCGTCGAGGCCGGCGGCGGACATCTTGTCCTTCATGCCGGCCATGCCGGGCATCAGGCCCATGATGCCGCCCATGCCGCCCATCTTCTGCATCTGGCGCAACTGGTCGGCAAGGTCGTCGAGGTCGAACTTGCCCTTGGCCATCTTGGCGGCCATGGCGGCCGCCTTCTCGGCGTCGATGTTCTCCGCCGCCTTCTCGACGAGCGAGACGATATCGCCCATGCCGAGAATGCGGTCGGCGACGCGGCGGGGGTGGAATTCCTCCAGCTCGCCCATCTTCTCGCCGACGCCGATGAGCTTGATCGGCTTGCCGGTGACGGCGCGCATGGAAAGGGCCGCGCCGCCGCGGCCGTCGCCGTCCATGCGGGTGAGCACGAGGCCGGTGATGCCGACGCGGTCGTCGAAGTTGCGGGCGAGGTTGACGGCGTCCTGGCCGGTCAGCGCATCGGCGACGAGCAGGATCTCGTGCGGACTGGACTTCCGCTTGATCTCCGCCATCTCGATCATCAGCGGCTCGTCGATATGGGTGCGGCCGGCGGTGTCGAGGATGACGACGTCATGGCCGCCGAGCTTCGCGGCCTGCACGGCGCGGGCGGCGATATCGGTCGGCGACTGGCCGGCGATGATCGGCAGCGTGTCGATGCCGGCCTGCACGCCGAGCTGGCGCAGCTGCTCCTGCGCGGCCGGACGGCGCGTGTCGAGCGAGGCCATCAGGACCTTCTTCTTGTCGCGCGTCTTCAGCCGGTTGGCGATCTTGCCGGAGGTGGTGGTCTTGCCGGAGCCCTGCAGGCCGACCATCATGATGACGACGGGGGCGGCGGCGTTGAGGTCGATCGCGACGCCCTCGGAGCCGAGCATGGCGACGAGCTCGTCATGCACCAGCTTGACGACCATCTGGCCGGGCTTGATCGACTTCAGGATTTCCGCGCCGACGGCCTTTGCGCGCACCGCATCGGTGAAGGAGCGCACCACTTCCAGCGCCACGTCCGCTTCGAGCAGCGCACGGCGGACCTCGCGCAGCGCCGCCGAGACATCCGCCTCGGAAAGCGCGCCACGGCCTGTCAGCCCATTCAGAATGGAGCCAAGGCGGTCCTGGAGTGTTTCAAACATCACGTCTTCCTTCTTGTTTCCGCATCGCACGGAAACGTCGGTGCAATCGGCGACAAAAACAAGACGCAAAGCCAAAAAGCACCCGAGGGCGCGTCGCGCTGTCGGGTGTTGACCTCCGGGATCCATGCTATGTCCCGGTCGGCGGCTTCAAGCATTCGCACTTGTCGCAGATGCGCGGCTTAAACAGCATCGAGCCCGGAAAGTCAAGGATCGGAGTCCTGCAATGGCCGACGCGCCAAGGATTCGAAGACTCCAAGGGTTGCATCTGGTATTTTCAACCCGCTTGCGCCATATACGCGCGAGTAATCGAAGACTCCAAATGCAGGATCCGACGACGGGTCCCTGCCGGAATATCCGACATGGCCGCAGAAGCGCAATTCGCCCGCATGAACGGGCTGGGAAACATGATCCTGGTCGTGGACATGCGTGGCCGCGGCGATGCGGTGATGCCGCAGGCGGCCATTGCACTCAATGCCGATCCCGCCACCCGCTTCGACCAGATCATGGCGATCCACGATCCGAAGGCGGACGGCACGGATGCCTTCATCGACATCCTCAACTGCGACGGCACGAAGGCGCAGGCCTGCGGCAACGGCACGCGCTGCGTCGTGCAGGCGCTCGCCGCGGAGACCGGCCGCAAGGTCTTCACCTTGCAGACGGTCGCCGGCATCCTCAATGCGACGGAGCATGCCGACGGTGCGATCTCCGTCGACATGGGCCGGCCGGTCTTCGAGTGGAACCGCATTCCGCTGGCCGAAGAGTTCTTCGACACCAGCCGCATCGAACTGCAGATCGGGCCGATCGACGCGCCCGTGCTGCATTCGCCCGCCGCGATGTCTATGGGCAATCCGCATGCGGTCTTCTGGGTCGACCGCGATCCGATGAGCTTCGATCTCGACCGGTTCGGCCCGCTGCTCGAAAACCATCCGATGTTCCCCGAAAAGGCCAATATCACGCTGGCGCAGGTGACCTCGCCCTCCGCCATGACGACGCGCACCTGGGAGCGCGGCGCGGGCCTGACGCTCGCCTGCGGCTCGGCCGCCTGCGCGGCCGGCGTTTCAGGCGCGCGCACCGGCCGCACCGACCGCAAGGTCGCCGTCACCGTCGCCAGCAGCCCGAACCGCGGCACGCTGACCATCGAATGGCGCGACGACGACCATGTGGTGATGACGGGGCCTGCCGAATGGGAATGGTCGGGCACGCTCGATCCGGCGACCGGCGCCTTCCGGCGCGACGAAGCCGGGGCGGCCGCCCTTTGAGCGGCGTTTCGGTCATAACCTTCGGCTGTCGGCTCAACACCTACGAATCGGAAGTGATGCGCGCCGAGGCCGAGAAGGCGGGGCTCAACAATGCCGTGCTGGTGAACACCTGCGCGGTGACGGGCGAGGCGGTGCGCCAGGCCCGCCAGGCGATCCGCCGCGCGCGGCGCGACAATCCGCACGCCCGCATCATCGTCACCGGCTGCGCCGCGCAGACGGAAAGCGCGACCTTCGCCGGCATGCCGGAGGTCGATGCCGTGCTCGGCAACGAGGAGAAGCTGAAACGCGCCTCCTACCGCGCCCTGCCGGATTTCGGCGTCTCGGCGGAAGAAAAGCTCCGTGTCAACGACATCATGAGCGTGCGGGAGACCGCGCCGCAGATGGTGCGGCTGATCGACGGCCATGTGCGCGCCTTCGTGCAGGTGCAGAACGGTTGCGACCATCGCTGCACCTTCTGCATCATCCCCTATGGCCGGGGCAATTCCCGCTCGGTGCCGATGGGCGCCGTGGTCGACCAGGCGCGAAAACTGGTCGAGAGCGGCTATGTGGAGATCGTGCTGACGGGGGTCGACGCGACCAGCTATGGCGGCGACCTGCCGGGCGGGCCGAGCCTCGGCCTCCTCGCCAAGACGCTGCTGAAGCAGGTACCGGAAATCCGCCGGCTGCGCCTCTCCTCGATCGACAGCATCGAGGCGGACGCGCATCTGTGGGACCTGATCGCCGATGAGCCGCGCTTCATGCCGCACCTGCACCTTTCGCTCCAGCACGGCGACGACCTGATCCTCAAGCGCATGAAGCGGCGCCATTCGAGCGGCGAGGCGCTGGCCTTCTGCGCGCGGGTGCGCGACCTTCGGCCCGATGTCAGCTTCGGCGCGGACATGATCGCCGGCTTCCCGACGGAGACGGAGGCCATGTTCGCCAATGCGGTACGGCACGCGGAAGCCTGCGGCATCGCCCATCTCCACGTCTTCCCGTACAGCCCGCGCCCCGGCACGCCGGCCGCGCGCATGCCGCAGCTCGACCGCGCGCTGGTAAAAGAGCGCGCTGGCCGTCTGCGCGAGACTGGAAAACGGCTTCACGCGGCCCATCTCGCTGGGATGATCGGGAGGCAGGAAATGATCCTCGTCGAGAACAACGGCCTTGCCCACACGGAAAACTTCACGCTCGTCGATGCTGCGGGCCTGAAACCTCGCGAGCTTGTGCCGGTGACGATCACCGGACACAATGGAAAACACCTGACGATGCGGCCAGCGATCGCTCCTGCCACCGCCACCTCACGCAACTAGCGGATACCTTTCATGGCCCTCGGCTTCATCAAGAAGATCTTCACCTTCGGAAAAGACACCGCCGCCGAACCGAAGCCGGAGGCGCAGGATCCTGCCGTCGAGCCGAAGGTAGCCGAACCGGCGCTTGAGACCACGGCCGAAACCCCGCAGGCCGAAACCGTCGTCGAGGAGCGCGACGCGCTGCTGGAGGAGGCGGAAGCCGCCAATCCGGAGGCCGACTATCACATCTCTGAGGATGTCGAGCCCGAAATCTATCCGCTGCCGCACGCGCCTGCCGTGCCGGTCGTAGAAGACCCCGTCGCGCCGGTGGAGATGGAAACCGCGGGCGGTCCTGCCGGCGACGAGATCATGGCCGAGCCGGAGCCGGTGGAAGAGGTTGCCGAGGAAGAGCCGGTTGCGGCGGTAGAAGATATCGTCGCGCCGGAGGAGGAGATCGTCCCGGCCGAGGCGGCGATGCCGGAAGGGTCTGAATCCCGGCCGGAGCCGATGGATGAGACCATCGAGGAAGAGTCCGCTGCGGCAGTAGAAGAGGTCGCGCCGGAGGAAGTCGCCCCGGTCGAGGCAACCATGCCGGAAGAGGCTGCGCCTGCCGAAGTCGACGATCCCGTTCTTGAGGAGGCGATCCGCGCCGAGCCGCCTGCCGAAGCGCCTGTTCTGCCGAAGGGCTTTGCGAGCGCCGAGCGCGCGCCCGTGGAGGAAGCCGCGCCGGCGGCGCAGCCGAAGCGCACCTGGTTCCAGCGCCTGCGCGAGGGGCTTTCGCGCACCTCCTCGCAGCTCACCGGGCAGATCACCAGCCTCTTCACCAAGCGCAAGCTGGACGACGACACGCTGCAGGATCTCGAGGACTTGCTGATCCAGGCTGACCTCGGCGTCGAAACTGCGCTGCGCATCACCGACACGCTGGCCTCCGAGCGCTACGGCAAGGACGTGACCGGTGCCGACGTCTCGCGCATCATGGCGAGCGAGATCACCAAGGTGCTTTCGCCGGTCGCCAAGCCGCTGGAACTCGACCTCAGCCACAAGCCGCATGTCATCCTCGTCGTCGGCGTCAACGGCACCGGCAAGACGACGACGATCGGCAAGCTCGCGGCCAAGCTCTCGGGTGCCGGCCTCAAGGTGATGCTGGCTGCCGGCGACACGTTCCGCGCGGCCGCCATCGAGCAGTTGAAGATCTGGGCCGAGCGCACCGGCTCCGACATTGTCTCCTCCAAGCTCGGCGCCGATGCGGCCGGCCTTGCCTACGAGGCCTACGAGCAGGCCAAGCTGAAGAAGAGCGACGTCCTGATCGTCGACACCGCCGGCCGGCTGCAGAACAAGACGGAGCTGATGGCGGAGCTGGAAAAGATCGTGCGCGTGCTCGGCAAGCTCGATCCCGACGCGCCGCATACCGTGCTCCAGACGCTCGACGCCACCACCGGGCAGAACGCGATGAACCAGGTCGAGATTTTCCGCAACGTCGCGGGCGTCACGGGCCTGATCATGACAAAATTGGACGGTACGGCCCGGGGCGGCATCCTTGTGGGCATCGCCGCCAAGCACAAGCTGCCGGTCTATTTCATCGGTGTCGGCGAAGGGATCGACGATCTCGAACCCTTCGAGGCCAAGGATTTCGCGCAAGCGATCGCAGGAGTTCACGCATGAGCAAGGCAACGCTGGACGCCCCGGCCAAGGCGGAGGAGAAGGTCAGCCCGCTCCTCAAGATGGTGCTGGAACTGGGCCCGCTCGTCGTGTTCTTCTTCGCCAATTCCCGCGGCGAATGGCTGGCGTCGCACTTTCCCGTGCTTGCCGAGATGGGCGGGCCGATCTTCATCGCGACCGGTCTCTTCATGGCCGCTACCGCGCTTGCGCTCGTCGTCTCCTGGGTGCTGACGCGCACGCTGCCGATGATGCCGCTGATCTCCGGCATCGTCGTCTTCGTCTTCGGCGCGCTGACGCTCTGGCTGCAGAACGACACGTTCATCAAGATGAAGCCGACCATCGTCAACACGCTGTTCGGCGCGATCCTGCTCGGCGGCCTGCTGTTCGGAAAATCCCTGCTCGGCTACGTCTTCCACGCCGCCTTCAAGCTGACGGACGAGGGCTGGCGCAAGCTGACGCTGCGCTGGGGCCTGTTCTTCGTCGTGCTCGCCGTGATGAACGAAGTGGTCTGGCGCAATTTCTCGACGGACTTCTGGGTGGCCTTCAAGGTTTGGGGCACGATGCCGATCACCATCCTCTTCACGCTCTCGCAGATGCCGCTGATCATGCGGCACTCTGCCGAGCCGCCGGAAGAGGGCACGACGCCGTAAACTAGGCTTCCAAGCCAGTTCGGCAGGTGTGACCGCCGTAATTTGCCGCCTCCCTCTCCTCCGTCATGCCGGCCTTGAGCCGGCATCCAGCGCGCTCACGTCCGTGAGCGCGGAAGATTCCTTCAACGGACCCAAAGTGTTCTCTCACCGCGCGGACGCGCGGTGGCTGGATTCCGGCTCAAGGCCGGGATGACGGAGGAGGGTTAGGGGAGGAGGATTATCCCGCCGGGGCCTGTGCGCCCAGCGCCTTCTCGATCGCCGGATAGAGGCCTTCCTTCAAACTCCTGTCGTCGAAGGGGCCGACCTTCTTGTAGAGTATCGTGCCGTCGGGGCCGACGAGGTAGGATTCCGGGATGCCGTAGACGCCCCAGTCGATGGCCATCTTGCCGACCGGGTCGAGGCCGATGGCGGAGAAGGGGTTGCCGAGCTCGCCGAGGAAGCGCAGGGCGTTCTCGCTGCCGTCCTTGTAGTTGACGCCGACGACGGTGAGGCGCGGATCCTTCGACAGCGCCATAATCACCGGATGCTCCTGCCGGCAGGGCACGCACCAGGAGGCCCAGAAATTGACGAGCGTCAGCTTACCTTTGCCGGGTTCGGCGGTGAGGGCCGGCACCGGCGCGCCGTCCTTCGTCGCGCCGGCGAGCGGTTCCAGATCACGCCAGGGCGCCTTGGTGCCGATCAGGGCGGAGGGGATTTCCGAGATGTTGCGGCCGGAATTGAGCTGCGTCCAGAAGATCAGCGCGAGGCCGAGGAAGATCGCCAGCGGCAGCGCGGCGAGGATCAGGCGCGTGCGGGTGCCGGCGCCTTCGGCATCGCCTTCGCTCTCGCTCATCCTGCGTCCTCGGTGCGGGCGGACCGGCGGCGGATGCCGGCGGCTTCGAGCTGCTCCAGCTCGCGATGGCGGCTGCGATGGTCGAGCCAGACCCAGAGCACGAGGCCGACCGTGACGGCGAAGGCGGCGATGTAGGAAGCCATGACGTAGAAGGTGTGGCTCATGCGGCGCCTCCCGTGCGTCCGGCCGAGCGGGCCGCATGACGGCGCAACACCGCGATGCGGCGGCGCAGGATCTCGTTGCGCATGGCCAGGATATGCAGGGTGAAGAACAGCAGGGTGAAGGCGAGTGCCATCACGACGAGCGGCCAGAGGAATTCCGGATCGATGGTCGGGCCGTCCATGCGGATGACGCTGGCCGGCTGGTGCAGCGTGTTCCACCATTCGACGGAGAATTTGATGATCGGGATGTTGACGAAGCCGACGAGGATCAGCACGGCGCTGACCTTGGCGGCACGCGTCGGGTCGTCCATTGCCCGGCCGAGCGCGATCAGGCCGAGATACATTAGGAACAGCACGAAGACCGAGGTCAGCCGCGCATCCCACACCCACCAGGTACCCCACATCGGCTTGCCCCAGAGCGAGCCGGTGATGAGGGCGACGAGCGTGAAGCAGGCGCCGATGGGCGCGGCCGCCTTGGCCGAGACGTCGGCGAGCGGATGGCGCCAGACGAGCGTGCCGAGCGCCGACAGCGCCATGACCGTGTAGCACATCATGGAGAGCCAGGCGGCGGGCACATGTACATACATGATGCGGACCGTCTCGCCCTGCTGGTAATCGCCGAGCGTGGCGAAGGAAAGGTAGAGCCCGACCGCGAAGAGACAGAGCGTCAGCCCGGCAAGCCAGGGCCAGACGGTGGCGACCAGCGCCAGGAACCGCGTCGGGTTGGCGAGGTCGCTGAATTTGCGGATGGCAAGGCTCGGTTCGCTCATGGGGGCCCTTCAACGTGTCGGATGGTTCTTTAACGCGTCAGCACCCTATCTTCAATTGATCTGCGGCAATCACATTAGCGTCAGTCGCTCGAAAGACGAAGTGCCGCGGCGGCCGCAACGGGACCGATGACCGCGAAGGCGAGGTTGAGCGCGACGAGAATGAGGAAGGACGGCAGGAAGGGCGCCGGGTCCTGGATCGCCGCATAGACGGCGCTCACCCCGAAGATCAGCACGGGAATGGCGAGCGGCAGCACGAGGATGGAGACGAGCAGGCCGCCGCGCGGCAAAGCTACCGCGACCGCCGCGCCCGCCGCGCCGATGAAGGTGATGGCGGGCGTGCCGGCAAGCAGCGTCAGCGTCGTCGCACCGATCGCCGTCTCGTCCATGTTCATGAAGAGGCCGAGCAGCGGCGAGGCGACGACCAGCGGCAGGCCGGTCGCGATCCAGTGCGCGAGGCACTTGATGAAGACCGTCAGCACCAGCGGCGTCTCCTGCATCAGCAGGAGATCGAGCGAGCCGTCCTCGCGCTCGGCCTGGAACAGCCGGTCGAGGCCGAGCAGGGCGGCCAGCAGCGCGCCGATCCAAAGGATCGCCGGGCCGATGCGGGAGAGGAGGTTGAGGTCGGGGCCGACGCCGAAGGGGATGACGGCGACGACCGTCATGAAGAACAGCACGCCGACCAAGGCGCCGCCGCCGGCGCGCACGGAGAGCTTGAGGTCGCGGGCGAGGAGGGCGATCATGCTGGGGCCTTTGGGGTTTGCGGGTGCTCCCCCCCCTCTGCCCTGCCGGGCATCTCCCCCTCAAGGGGGGAGATCGAATCGTTGCGGCGTTTCCCCAAAAACCGGCGCTGAAAACCGGGCGATCGGCTTGAGTCCTGCCAATCTCCCCCCTTGAGGGGGAGATGCCCGGCAGGGCAGAGCGGGGTAACCGCGTGCACGCCTATCACCACACATCCTCCATCGCACCCGCAAATCCGGTCATCCTGAGTTCCTTCACCCCCTCCAGCCCCAGCGGCTGGTGCGTTGCGGCAAGCGCGATTCCGCCGCGGGCAAGGTGAGCCGTAACCAAGCCGGCGAACATCGTTTCGGCGGCGGCGTCGAGCGCGGCCGTCGGCTCGTCGAGGATCCAGACCGGGCGCCAGGAAACGAGCAGCTTCGCCATGGCCATGCGGCGTTGCTGGCCGGCCGAGAGGTAGCCGAAGGGAAGGTGGGCGATGCCGCCGAGGCCGACCGCCTCGACCGCCTCGGTGACAGACATGCCCGCGCCACCAGCAAAGTCGCCGAAGAAAGATTTCCAGAAGCCGAGATTCTCCGCGACGGTCAGTTCCCGCTTCATCGCGTTGCGGTGCCCGAGATAGTGCGCCGCCTCACCGACGCGCTCGACCGGGTGCGCTGCAGCAAGGAGTTTCGCCGACCCCGCTTCAGCCGGCAGCAGCCCCGCCACGACCCTGAGCAGCGTCGACTTGCCGGAACCGTTCGGACCCTTGACGACAAGTGCTTCGCCGCGGGCGATTTCAAAGGAAATATCTTGGAAAATCAGGTCTTCGCCGCGCTTGGCGCTCAATCCCTCGGCGACGAGCCGCATGACTGTTCACTTTCCCTTTACGACCTTGGTCGCAACGCAAAAAAATTGTCCCGTTTTGCCTATAAGCGCTCTGGAACGTTTTCTGGAAATTATCTATAACGCCCGCAACACGCCAGCGGTCGGCGTGAATTTCATCCAAGCGCCGAACACGGGAATGATTTCCGCGTACGGACAGCGGAAATGGCCGCACCCGCATCCCATACGCGCTTCACAAGCGCTCGGGCGTTCGTACGTCAGCTTTCTGGCGCCAGACGAGACGGGGTATAAAGTGTCCAAATCCCTAGACAGTTTCAATTGTCGTTCGACCCTTACGGTGGGCGGCACCGACTATGTGTATTACAGCCTGCCCAAGGCTGAGGCGAACGGCCTTGCGGGCGTCTCGAAGCTGCCCTACTCGATGAAGGTGCTTCTAGAGAACCTGCTGCGCTTCGAGGACGGCCGCTCGGTCACCAAGGAGCAGATCCTCTCCGTCGTCGACTGGCTGACGAACAAGGGCACGGTCGAAAACGAGATCGCCTATCGCCCGGCGCGCGTGCTGATGCAGGACTTCACCGGCGTTCCCGCCGTTGTCGACCTTGCGGCCATGCGCGACGCGATGGTCTCGCTCGGCGGCGACCCGGAGAAGATCAACCCGCTCGTCCCCGTCGACCTCGTCATCGACCACTCGGTCATCGTCGACGAATTCGGCACGCCGACCGCCTTCGCCCGCAACGTGGAGCTGGAATACCAGCGCAACGGCGAGCGTTACCGCTTCCTCAAGTGGGGCCAGCAGGCGTTCCAGAACTTCCGCGTGGTCCCGCCCGGCACCGGCATCTGTCATCAGGTCAATCTGGAGTATCTGGGCCAGACGGTCTGGACCAAGGAAGAAGACGGCGAGATCATCGCCTACCCGGATACCTGCGTGGGCACGGACAGCCACACGACCATGATCAACGGCCTCGGCGTTCTCGGCTGGGGCGTTGGCGGCATCGAGGCGGAAGCCGCCATGCTTGGCCAGCCGGTCTCAATGCTGCTGCCCGAGGTCATCGGCTTCAAGCTGACCGGCAAGCTCAAGGAAGGCGTCACGGCGACCGACCTCGTGCTGATGGTCGTGCAGATGCTGCGCAAGAAGGGCGTGGTCTCCAAATTCGTCGAATTCTTCGGCCCCGGCCTCGACAACATGACGCTCGCCGACCGTGCGACGATCGGCAATATGGGCCCGGAATACGGCGCGACCTGCGGCTTCTTCCCGGTCGACAGCGAAACCGTCAACTACCTCACCATGTCGGGCCGCGAAGAGCAGCGCATCGCGCTGGTCGAAGCCTATTCCAAGGCGCAGGGCATGTGGCGTGACGGCGACGGCTCCGACCTCGTCTTCACCGACACGCTCGAACTCGACCTCGGCGACGTGGTTCCGGCCATGGCCGGCCCGAAGCGCCCGGAAGGCCGCATCGCGCTGGAGAACATCGCGTCGGGCTTCGCCGCATCGATGGATGCCGACTACAAGAAGCCGGGCCAGCTCGAGAACCGCTACCCGGTCGAAGGCACCGACTACGACCTCGGCCACGGCGACGTCGCCATCGCCGCCATCACCTCCTGCACCAACACGTCCAACCCGTCGGTGCTCATCGCCGCGGGCCTTCTTGCCCGCAATGCGGTCGCCAAGGGCCTGAAGACCAAGCCGTGGGTGAAGACCTCGCTGGCGCCCGGATCGCAGGTGGTTGGCGAATACCTTGCCAAGTCCGGCCTCCAGGCCGATCTCGACAAGCTCGGCTTCAACCTCGTCGGCTTCGGCTGCACGACCTGCATCGGCAATTCCGGCCCGCTGCCGGGTCCGATCTCCAAGACGATCAACGACAAGGGCCTGATCGCCGCGGGCGTGCTCTCGGGCAACCGCAACTTCGAAGGCCGCATCTCGCCGGACGTGCAGGCGAACTACCTCGCCTCGCCGCCGCTCGTCGTCGCCTATGCGCTCGCCGGTTCCGTCCAGAAGGACCTCACGAAGGAGCCGATCGGCGACGACCGGGACGGCAACCCCGTCTACCTCAAGGACATCTGGCCGTCCTCGCAGGAGATCCAGGAATTCATCCTGAAATACGTCACCCGCGCGCTCTATGCCGCGAAATATGCCGACGTGTTCAAGGGTGACGAGAACTGGCAGGCCGTGCAGGTGCCCGACGGTCAGACCTATGCCTGGGACGACCAGTCGACCTATGTGCAGAATCCGCCCTATTTCGTCGGAATGGGCAAGACCGGCTCGGGCCTCAAGAACATCGAAGGCGCCCGCGTCCTCGGTCTCTTCGGCGACAAGATCACCACCGACCACATTTCCCCGGCCGGCTCGATCAAGGCGGCTTCCCCGGCCGGTGCGTATCTCACGCATAACGGCGTCGCCGTTGCGGACTTCAACCAGTACGGCACGCGCCGCGGCAACCATGAAGTCATGATGCGCGGCACCTTCGCCAATATCCGCATCCGCAACCACATGCTCGGCCCGAACGGCAAGGAAGGCGGCTACACCATCCACTATCCGTCCAAGGAAGAGATGTCGATCTACGACGCGGCCATGAAGTACAAGGCCGAGGGCGTTCCGCTCGTCATCTTCGCCGGCGTCGAATACGGCAACGGCTCCTCGCGCGACTGGGCGGCCAAGGGCACGAATCTGCTCGGCGTCAAGGCCGTGGTGGCGCAGTCCTTCGAGCGCATCCACCGCTCCAACCTCGTCGGCATGGGCGTCGTGCCCTTCGTCTTCGAGGACGGCACGACCTGGGCCTCGCTCGACCTCAAGGGCGACGAGATCGTCACGATCGACGGGCTGGAAGGCGACATCAAGCCGCGCGAGAAGAAGATCGCGAAGATCACCTATTCCGATGGCACGGTGAAGGAGGTTCCGCTCCTCTGCCGCATCGATACGCTCGACGAAGTCACCTACATGAACAACGGCGGCATCCTGCAGACCGTTCTGCGCGACCTCGCCGCCTGATCGAACGCGACCTAAACTGCGACGTGCCGGGGCCAAAAGCCCCGGCATTTCTGTTTTCAGCCGCTGGAATCCAACCGACAGTTTCACTCCATCGTGACTTCCTGTTGAAGCGGCAAGCGCGTATGACGGCTCAAAGGCTGGCCGTTCTGCCGGCGTTCCATTGGAAATGATCATGCCGAGACCGTATATTCCGGAATGTCTGGCGATCCTGCTGACGCTCGGAGCCAGCGCCGCCCACGCTGAGGAAGCCGTAAAGCCCAAGGGTGTCGTCGAACTCTTCACCAGCCAGGGCTGTTCGTCCTGCCCGCCGGCCGACAAGGCGCTCGAGACGCTGGCGCGCGAGGGCGAGGTCGTCGCGCTTTCCTACCACGTCGACTACTGGAACTATCTCGGCTGGGCGGACACGCTCGCCTCCAAGGACAATACCGACCGGCAATATGCCTATGCCCGCATGTTCGGTCGCAACGGCGTCTATACGCCTCAGGCCGTGCTGAACGGCCGCGAGCATGTCAACGGCGCCGACATTTCCGGCATTCGCGGGCGCATCGCCTCCATGCCGGGCGAGGGCAAGGGGCTCGACGTGCCCGTCGATGTCGAGGTGAAGAACGATGAGCTGCGCATCCGCGTCGGGCCGGGCGAAGGCAAGGCCAACATCGTCATCGCCTATTTCGAACGCGAACGCGCGATCAACATCGACAAGGGCGAGAACCGCGGCAAGACGGTCAACTACTGGCACGCGGTGACCGACATGGAAACCATCGGCATGTGGGAGGGTAAGGAAACGAACCTGGTGCTTCCCGCCGACATGCTGAAGAAGAAAAAGAAAGCCGGCGGCTGCGCCGTGCTGCTCCAGCGCATGAAGAGCGCCGATACGCCGGGCGCCATCCTGGGCGCGACGGTGCTGACGGGCGACAAGGCTTCGCGATAGGTTCCCCTGCGGGGGAGGTCCGGTCCGGCTTCTTCGAGGGGCTGGGGCTTGAGGGTTCGAAGAAAGACGGACCGGACCGAGACGAAGCTGCCGGCAACGGAATAAAGGGCAGCTTCGACAGACGCTGGCGTACAGAGCCGGCTTCCCGCACAAGGCAGCGGGCCCGGTACGAGCTGCGACCGGCGAACTCTCTCCTTTAATTTGGGCGTCTGTTTGTCTGAAATGCGGCGAGACGGATTTTTGCGAAAACATGCACTTTGCCCCATCCGCCTTGCTTTTCGGGGCCGGTCAGGCACACTGTCACCGTGCCGTCACAGGGAAGGTGCGGAGATTCGATGACCGATCAGCCGGATTTGCAGGCGTCCAACGTCGTGGTCGACCTCACGGAATATCGCAGCAGCAAGGATCCGCTGCCGGTGACCTTCCATCGACGGGAGCTCGATGCAATCCTCTGGGTCTATGGCCGTATGGTCGGCGAAGGCGAATGGCGCGACTATGCCATCGACCATCTGCGCGACAGGGCGGTGTTCTCGGTCTTCAAGCGCTCGGGCGAAATGCCACTCTACCGCATCGAGAAGAACCCCAAGCTGGCCGCCAAGCAAGGCGCCTACAGCGTCATCAACCAGCACGGCACCATCCTGAAGCGCGGCCACGAGCTGAGCCAGGTGCTGAAAGTGTTCGACAAGGTGCTGCGCCTCATCGAGACGTAGGCATTTCCCGCTCCGATTTCAGCGCATCGTTCCCGGATAGTCCGCGCCCGACGGTTCCGTGCCGGCGCCCTCGCCGAGCGCGCGCTGCATGAAGACCGTGTCCAGCCAGCGTCCGTGCTTGAAGCCGGTCGCCGTCATGCGGCCCGAATGCTCGAAGCCGGCGGCGCTGTGGACCGCGATCGAGGCGGGGTGCGCCCCGCCGATGACGGCCACCATCTGGCGGAAGCCGAGATCCGTACAGCGCCGGATCAGCTCGGCGAGCAGCGCCTTGCCGACGCCCTTGCCGCGCGCTTCCGGCGCCAGATAGACGGAATCCTCGACGAGCCAGCGATAGGCTGGCCGCGTGCGGAAGGCCGAGGCGTAGGCATAGCCGAGGATGAGCCCGGTCTGTTCGACGGCGACGATATAGGGGTAGCCCTTCTCGGTGATCGCCGCGAACCGCGCCTCCATCTCGTCGAGGGTCGGCGGGTCGATCTCGTAGCTCGCCACGCCGTTGAGGACGGATTCGCGGTAGATCTCGGTGAAGGCGGCGATATCGCCGAGTGCGGCGGTGCGGATGACGAAGCTCATGGAAAGCCTGCGCATTTCGGATATGGGACGATGCGTCCCATCCCATATCCTTTGTCCGCTTTCAAGCCGCCCGTCTGTCAGGCGCCGTAGACGATGAGCAGGTCCTTGGCGTCGATCTGGTCGCCGGCGCGCACCAGCACCTCGGAGACCGTGCCGTCCTTCTCCGCATGCAGCGCCGTCTCCATCTTCATCGCCTCGATGGAGACCAGCACGTCGCCGGCCTTGACCTGCTGGCCGGCCGAGACCGAGACCGTCGAGATAACGCCGGGCATCGGCGCGCCGAGATGGGCGGCATTGCCATTGTCGGCCTTGCGACGGGCGACGGAGGTGGCGGCGCGGTTGCGGTCCGGTACCTTGATGAGGCGCGGCTGGCCGTTCAGTTCGAAGAACACCTTGACCATGCCCTGCGCATCCGGCTCGCTCTGCGCCTGGTGCAGGATGACGAGCGAGACGCCCTTCTCGAGTTCCGGCTGAAGTTCCTCGCCCGGCGCCAGGCCGTAGAAATAGGCGGGCGTCGGCAGCACGCTGACCGGGCCGTACATGTCGGCGGCGAGCGCATAGTCGGTGAAGACCTTCGGATACATCAGGTAGGAGGCGAACTCGAAGTCGTCGACCTTGCGCTCCAGCTTGTCCTCGATGGCCTTGCGCTCCGCATCGAGATCGGCCGGGGGCAGCAGCGAGCCGGGCACGGCGGTATAGGCCGCCTCGCCCTTCAGCGCCTTCTTCTGGAGGGCCGCCGGCCAGCCGCCCGGAGGCTGGCCGAGATCGCCCTTCAGCATGGAGACGACCGAGTCCGGGAAGGAGACGTCCTTTGCCGGATTCTCGACATCCGCGACGGTGAGGTCCTGGGAGACCATCATCAGCGCCATGTCGCCGACGACCTTGGAGGACGGCGTCACCTTGACGATATCGCCGAACATCTGGTTGGCGTCGGCATAGGCCTGGGCGACGCGATGCCACTTGGTTTCGAGGCCGAGCGAGCGGGCCTGTTCCTTGAGGTTGGTGAACTGGCCGCCCGGCATTTCATGCAGGTACACTTCCGAGGCCGGCCCCTTGAGGTCGCTCTCGAAGGCGGCGTACTGGAAGCGCACGGCCTCCCAGTAGAAGGAGATGCGGCGGATCCATTCGGGGTCGAGGCCGGGATCGCGCTCCGAGCCCTTCAGTGCCTCGACGATCGAGCCGAGGCAGGGCTGCGAGGTGTTGCCGGAGAGGGCGTCCATCGCCGCATCCACCACGTCGACGCCGGATTCGACGGCGGCGAGCACGGTCGCGGCCGCGAT
This sequence comes from Shinella zoogloeoides, assembly GCF_030733845.1. Classification (NCBI taxonomy): domain Bacteria; kingdom Pseudomonadati; phylum Pseudomonadota; class Alphaproteobacteria; order Hyphomicrobiales; family Rhizobiaceae; genus Shinella; species Shinella zoogloeoides. Next base: position 3,475,979 of record NZ_CP132311.1, on the reverse strand, counting down.
GCCCGACGTGTCGTGGGTGTGGAAGTGGATCGGCAGGTCCGTCGCCTCGCGCAGCGCCTTGAAGAGCACACGGGCGGCGGCGGGCTTGAGGAGGCCCGCCATGTCCTTCAGCGCGATCATGTGCGCGCCGGCTTTTTCGAGGTCGCTCGCAAGCGCGGTGTAATATTTGAGGTCGTATTTCGGGCGGGCCGAGTTCAGGATGTCGCCGGTGTAGCAGATCGCCGCTTCGCAGATCTTGCCCTCTTCCACCACCGCGTCCATCGAGACGCGCATGTTGTCGACCCAGTTGAGGCAGTCGAAGACGCGGAAGACGTCGATGCCGCCCTTGGCCGCCTGGCGGACGAAATATTTCACGACATTGTCAGGGTAGTTCTTGTAGCCGACGCCGTTCGCGCCGCGCAGCAGCATCTGCAGCAGGAGGTTCGGCGCATCCTCGCGGATGCGGGAAAGCCGCTCCCACGGGTCTTCCGTCAGGAAGCGCATGGAGACGTCGAAGGTCGCGCCGCCCCAACATTCCAGCGAGAAGAGCTGCGGCAGCGCTCGCGCATAAGTGCCGGCGACGCGGGCGATGTCATGGGTGCGCATGCGGGTGGCGAGCAGCGACTGGTGGCCGTCGCGCATGGTCGTGTCGGTGAGCAGGACCCGTTCCTCGCCGCGCAGCCATTCGCCGAACTTCTTCGGACCGAGTTCGTCGAGCTTCTGCTTGGTGCCGGCAGGAATATCGCCGCCGACGAACGGCACGACCGGCTTTGCGACATCGGCCGACGGCCGCGGACGGCCTTTGGCCTCGGGGTGGCCGTTGACGGTGACGTCGGCGAGGTAGGTGAGCAGCTTCGTCGCGCGGTCCTGGCGTTTGACCTGCTGGAAGAGCTCGGGCGTCGTGTCGATGAAGCGGGTCGTGTAGCTGTTGTTGCGGAAGGCCTCGTGGCCGATGATCGCCTCGAGGAAGGTGAGGTTGGTGGCGACGCCGCGGATGCGGAATTCGCGCAGCGCGCGGTCCATGCGGGTGATCGCCTCGACCGGGTTCGGCGCCCAGGCCGTGACTTTCACGAGCAGCGGATCGTAGAAGCGGGTGATGACCGCGCCGGGATAGGCCGTGCCGCCATCGAGGCGGATGCCGAAGCCGGAGGCCGAACGGTAGCCGGTGATGCGGCCATAGTCCGGAATGAAGTTCTGTTCGGGGTCTTCCGTGGTGATGCGGCACTGCAGGGCGTGGCCGTTGAGGCGGATGTCCGCCTGGGCGGGAACGCCCGATTCCGGCGTGCCGATCGCCTCGCCGTCGAGGATATGGATCTGCGCCTTGACGATGTCGATGCCGGTCACGACCTCCGTGACGGTGTGCTCGACCTGGATGCGCGGATTGACCTCGATGAAGTAGAATTTCCCGGTATCGGCATCCATCAGGTATTCGACCGTGCCGGCGCCGATATAGTTGGTGGCGCGGGCGATCTTCAGCGAATAATCGGCAAGCTCCTGGCGCTGCGCGGCGTTGAGATAGGGGGCAGGGGCGCGCTCGACGACCTTCTGGTTGCGGCGCTGGATGGAGCAGTCGCGCTCGAAGAGATGCACGACATTGCCGTGGGTGTCGCCGAGGATCTGGCTTTCGACGTGGCGGGCGCGCTCGACGAGCTTTTCGAGGTAGACCTCGTCCTTGCCGAAGGCGGCCTTGGCCTCGCGCTTGGCTTCCGTCACCTCGCGGATCAGGTCCTTCGGGTCGCGGATGGCGCGCATGCCGCGGCCGCCGCCGCCCCAGGAGGCCTTCAGCATGACGGGATAGCCGATCTCGGCGGCGAGGCAATGGATTTCCTTCTCGTCGTCCGGCAAGGGATCGGTGGCGGGCACCACCGGCACGCCGACGGAGATGGCGAGGTTGCGCGCGGCGACCTTGTTGCCGAGCTGGCGCATCGTATCGGGCCGCGGGCCGATGAAGGTGATGCCGGCGGCATCGCAGGCATCGACGAATTCCGGGCTTTCCGACAGGAGGCCGTAGCCGGGATGGATCGCATCGGCGCCGGAAAGCTTTGCGACGCGGATCACTTCATCGATGGAGAGATAGCTCTCGATCGGCCCGAGATCGCGCGAAAGATGCGCGCCACGGCCAATCTGGTAGCTTTCGTCCGCCTTGAACCGGTGCAGCGCCAGTTTGTCCTCTTCCGCCCATATCGCAACCGTTTTGAGCCCCAGTTCATTGGCCGCGCGGAACACGCGGATGGCAATTTCGGACCGGTTGGCGACAAGGATCTTGGAAATGGGCAAGTCGAACTCCTCAATGACTTGGAAGCGGGAAATGCTGCACCCGCGAAGAGAATTATTAGCGGGTAATTTTCAAAGTGCAATTTTGTCGTCGTCACGGAACAAAAGATTTGCGCCGCTGGAAACAATCCCGGCGGACGCGACCGATCCGGTTCTCGATTTTAGCCGTTTTGGAATAAGGTGTTATGCCGTCCCTGCGCCGATGCGGTTTAGGAGACCAGGCCGAGGCGGAAGGCGATGGCGACGGCATGGTGCCGGTTGCGGGCGCCGAGCTTTTCCTGGATGCCGTTCATGTACCAGTCGACCGTATGGCTGGAAATGCCGAGAATCCGGCCGATGTCGTGCGAGGTCATGCCCTGCGCAAGCAGGCTCAGCGCCTCCATTTCCCGGCGCGTCAGCTCGACATCGACGATGGCCGAAAAGTGTGCGGCCGCTTCCGGATCGGCGGACTGGATCAGTTTCCAGTAAAGCCGGCGGGCGAGGCTGTCGAAAAGGCCGATCTCGACGCCGTCCAGATCGACCGGCTTGCCGCCGAGACTGAGGCTGCCGATCAGGCCACGCCGGCCATGGACGGGAAAGATGTAGCCGTCTTCCAGCCCGTTCTGGCGCGCATCCACCATCATGCGTTCCATGCGCTTGCGGTGCGGGCTGGCGCGGAACGCGCCGAGCGTGTCGCGCCAGCGAAAGCCCTCCTGCGCATGGCCGAGATAACGCACGGTCGGGTCCACCTGCATATAGCGCTTGCGCAGGTAGGTTTCCGGCCAGCCCTTTGGCCAGCGGCCCGCAAGAAGCAGGCTCGACGGGCTCTCCACCGGCTTCGGCGCCTGGATCAGCCCGTAATAATCGAAGCCGTAGAGTGCCAGGAGACGCTCGAATTCGGCCGTCGTCTCCTCCCGGTCCCGCAACTCGTCCATCAGTGCAAGGAACTGCACCAGCAAGTTGATCTTCATATGCCCCGCGCTTGACTAGCTTTGTTTAACTGACTGATAAAGCTGAACCCGGCCGACAACCGACCCAAAGCGCCCCACTCATATCCCCGCCCGACAAATGGCAGGATCACGAGGCATAAATCAATTGCATTGCATGCATGGCAGACTTGAAATTGCATAATCACGCAAGATTTCAATGCCGTCATGAAATTTGCTTGACGACGAAGAACTTTTGCCGCTTCCGCTGATTAATACGGCAGCGAAGGGACTGAAGGTGCACTCGCTGCACTGCACAAAACGGTATTGCCGGAAAGGCCTCATTTCGTGTCTTTGTTTCAGGTCTACGCTAGGGCCCTCAGCTATCTCGGCACCTACAAGGTGCGTGTCGGGTCCGTGGTTGCCGCCAACATCGTACTTGCGGTGATCACCATTGCCGAACCGATCCTGTTCGGTCGCATCATCGATGCTATTTCCACCAAGGGCGACGTCACGCCCATGCTGCTGATGTGGGCGGGCTTCGGCCTGTTCAACACCATCGCCTATGTGCTCGTCGCCCGCGAGGCGGACCGGCTGGCCCATGGGCGCCGCGCGAGCCTGCTGACGGAAGCCTTCGGCCGCATCATCTCCATGCCGCTCGCCTGGCACAGCCAGCGCGGCACTTCCAATGCGCTGCACACCTTGCTGCGCGCCTGCGAGACGCTGTTCGGCCTCTGGCTCGAATTCATGCGCACGCACCTTGCCACCGCCGTGGCGCTCGTGCTGCTCATCCCGACGGCGTTTGCGATGGATTACCGGCTGTCGCTGGTGCTGGTCGTGCTCGGCGTGCTCTATGTCATCATCGGCAAGGCCGTGATGAACCGCACGCGCGAGGGTCAGGCCTCGGTCGAGAACCACTACCACACCGTCTTCTCGCATGTGTCGGACTCGATCAGCAACGTCTCGGTCGTGCACAGCTACAACCGCATCGAGGCGGAGACGCGCGAGCTGAAGCGCTTCGCCGAGCGGCTGATCAATGCGCAGTTCCCGGTGCTCGACTGGTGGGCGCTGGCGAGTGCGCTCAACCGCATCGCCTCGACCATCTCCATGATGACGATCCTCGTCATCGGCACGGTGCTGGTGCAGCGCGGCGAGATTCGGGTGGGCGACGTCATCGCCTTCATCGGCTTTGCCGGCCTGCTCATCGGCCGTCTCGACCAGATGAAGGCCTTCGCCACGCAGATCTTCGAGGCCCGCGCCAAGCTGGAGGATTTCTTCACGCTGGAAGATGCTGTGAAGGAGCGCGAGGAGCCGGCGGGCGCCGGCGATCTCGGCGAGGTCAAGGGCAAGATCGAATACCGCAATGTCAGCTTCGATTTCGCCAATGCCACGCAGGGCGTGCGCGACGTTTCCTTTACGGTGGAAGCCGGCCAGACCGTCGCCATCGTCGGGCCTACGGGCGCCGGCAAGACGACGCTGGTCAACCTGCTTCAGCGTGTCTATGAACCTCAATCCGGCCAGATCCTCGTCGACGGCGTCGATATCTCGACGGTGACGCGCAAGTCGCTGCGCCGTTCGATCGCCACCGTGTTCCAGGATGCGGGCCTGCTCAACCGGTCGATCTCGGACAATATCCGTCTCGGCCGCGAGGGTGCGACGGACACGGAAATCGTTGCTGCCGCCGAAGCGGCGGCGGCGAACGACTTCATCACCTCGCGCCAGAGCGGCTACGACACGCATGTCGGCGAGCGCGGCAACCGCCTTTCGGGCGGCGAGCGCCAGCGCATCGCCATTGCCCGCGCCATCCTCAAGAACGCGCCGATCCTCGTGCTCGACGAGGCGACCAGCGCGCTCGATGTGGAGACGGAGGCGCGCGTCAAGGCGGCGATCGATTCGCTGCGCCGCAACCGCACGACCTTCATCATCGCGCACCGTCTGTCGACCGTCCGCGAGGCCGACCTCGTCGTGTTCATGGATCACGGCCAGATCGCCGAGATGGGTACGTTCAACGATCTCAGCCACAGCAACGGCCGCTTCGCCGCGCTCCTGAGGGCGAGCGGAATCCTGACGGACGACGACGTGCGCAAGAGCCACACGGCCGCCTGACCGCTCAGCGCTTTCGCGTGTCTCGACTTTTGACCGGCAGGGCCTGAAGGCCCTGCCGTTTTGCGTTCTGGCCGATAACGGCCGCCTGCCAGTCGAGATAGCGGGCATAGGCGAAATGCAGGACGATGCCGAGGAGGGCGTAGAGCGTGCCGAGGAGCGGGTTCTTGCCGGTCACGAACATCAGCACCTGCCCCACCATGGCGAGGATCGTGCCGAAGATGAAGACGGCGAGCGAATGGCGGCCAATCGCCACCAGCGGATGGGAAAGCGGTAGCGCAGCCCAGCTCGACAGGACCGGGATCGTCGCCACCAGATAGGCGCCGGCCAGCACATGCACGAGGCGCGTGGTCGAGAGGAACGTCTTGTCGAAGCCGGTCAGCACCGCCGGAAGGCCGTAGGAGAAGTCGATGTTCCACCAGGACAGCACGACCCACAGCAGCGAGACGGCGAGGTAGGCCGCCGCCAACGCGGTCAGGAAGAGGTTGCGCGGAAAACCTTTCGACCTTGCCCTGAGAACGCCGACGAAGCCGATGACGAAGAGGAACTGCCAGGAGAGCGGATTGAGGAACCAGTAGCCGTCGTCGAGGAAATTCGACGGGGCGATGCGCCAGATGCCGGCGCAGAGCCAAATCGTGCCGGACACCGCCAGAAGCAGGCCCGGGCTCCGGCGGTAGAGCCAGAGGAAGAAGGGCAGCATCAGGAAGAGCACGGCATACATGGACAGGATGTTGTTGTAGCCGAACTGGTGGCCGAGCAGGACCATGCCGACCATGCCCTCGTCCGTGCGGTCGATGACGGCGCGCAGGTTGATCTCCGAGAGAAGGTCCGGCCGGGCGAACCAGAGCGCGCCGCTGGCGAAGATGGCGAAGGTGATGATGCTGGTCATGATGTGCGCGACGTAAAGCGTCAGCGCGCGGCGCAGGATGCGCAGCGTCACGGCGAGCCGTTCGCCGACGGCAAAGCGCGATCCGTAGGCAAGGCCGACGGACATGCCGGAGATCAGCACGAAGGCCTCGGCCGAATCGGAGAAACCGAAGTTCTTGTGCGTCAAGTGCTCCAGGTACTGGCCCGGAACGTGGTTGACGAAGATCGTCAGGAGGGCGAGGGCCCGGAAGACGTCGAGGCGCGTGTCGCGTTCCCGCGGCACGACGCCTACCGGTCCAGGTCTTTCTGTCATGATGCTCTGATCCACGTGGCGTGGATCAGAGCAAATAGCCCTCGTTTGAAGATTTGATGACAGTGCCGTTCACGATCGCCTGCCATCCACCGTCATCGCCGCGGTCGACGCGGACGGACAGTTTCCTGCCGTCGAGGGTCAGCGTCGCGCTGTAGCCGTTCCACGCCGCCGGCAGCACCGGATCGACGAAGAGGCGGCCGCCCTCCCTGCGGATGCCGAGGATGCCCTCGACGGCCGCGCGGTAGAGCCAGCCGGCCGAGCCCGTATACCAGCTCCAGCCGCCGCGTCCCGTGCGCTCGCCTTCGCCATAGACGTCGGCGGCCACCACATAGGGTTCGACGCGGTAGCGCTCGGCAGTGTCCGGATCGAGCGCATGCTTGACGGGATTGAGGAGGTCGAGGCAGGCGAAGGCGTCGTCGCCCCGGCCCTGGCGCGCCAGCGCCATCACGACCCAGGTCGCGGCATGGGTATACTGGCCGCCGTTTTCGCGCACGCCCGGCGGATAGGCCTTGATGTAACCGGGATCCTGCGGGGTCTCGGTGAGCGGCGGGGTGAACAGGCGGATGATGCCGTTCTCCTTGTCGACCAGCTGCGCCATCACCGCGTCCATTGCCTGCCGGGACCGCTCCGCGTCGCCTTCGCCGGAGAGCACGCTCCAGCTCTGCGCGATGGAATCGATCCGGCATTCGGCGCTTGTCGCCGAACCGAGCGGCGTGCCGTCGTCATAGTATCCGCGGCGGTAGTAGCTACCGTCCCAGCCGGCGGTCTCCAGCGCTTCCTTCAGGCGGGCGAGATGGCTTTCCCATCGATCGGCGCGGGCTTGGTCGCCGCGCTCGCGGGCGATGGCGCCAAAGCCGCGCAGGGTGCCGGCGAGGAACCAGCCGAGCCAGACGCTGGTGCCGCGGCCGGCCTCGCCGACGCGGTTCATGCCGTCGTTCCAGTCGCCGCCGAGGATGAGCGGCAGGCCGTTCTCCCCGGTGCGCTGGAGCGCGAGATCGAGCGCGCGGGCGCAATGGTCGTAAAGCGGCGCTTCCTCCGCCGCGCGGCCCGGTTTGAAGAAGGCGTCATGCTGGCCTTCGGCGAGCGGCGGGCCCTCGATGAAGGCAAGCTTCTCGTCGAGCACGCCACGGTCGCCGGTGACGCGGCAATAGTATTCCACCGCATGGGCGAGCCAGACGACGTCGTCGGAGATCATGGTGCGCACGCCGGCGCCGGTGTCCGGCAGCCACCAGTGCTGCACGTCGCCCTCGACGAACTGGCGAGCAGCCGCGTTGAGGATCTGCGAGCGGGCGAGTTCCGGGCGATGCAGGATGAAGGCCAGCGTATCCTGCAACTGGTCGCGGAATCCATAGGCGCCGCTTGCCTGGTAGAAGGCGGTGCGGGCCATGATGCGGCAGCCGAGAGCCTGGTAGGGCAGCCAGTCGTTGAGCATGCGGTCGAGCGCCGGATCGGGCGTCTTGACCTGCAACGTGCCGGTAAAGCTTTCCCAGAAGGCGCGGACGGAGGCCATGACCGCGTCGAAATCGGCGGTGCGGGCCTTGTCGGCGAGCGCGCGGGCGCTGTCCGCATCGGCCGTGTCGCCGAGCACGAAGAGAAGTTCGCGCTTTTCGCCGGGCTTCAGCGCGATATCCACGGCGAGCGCCGCGCAGGGGTCGCCGATACCGTCAGAATTGCCGGGCAGCGGCTGGCCGGAGGCGAGCGCCGCCGGCTGCACGATGTCGCCGGTGCGGCCGATGAAGTCGCGGCGCCGGGCGGTGAAGCCCGAGAGCGGCGCGTCGACGGCGAAGAAGCTGGTTCGGCCGGCGAAATCCAGGCTGTAGGGGTTGGTGGCGAACAGCGCGCCGCTTTCCTCGTCCTGGCTGGTCAGCACGAAGGGCGCGGTCTTGGCGGGATTGTTGCCCAGCACCCATTCGACATAGCCGCAGACGGAGAGGCGGCGTTCGGTCTCGCCGGTGTTCTTCACGACGAGGCGCGAATATTTGACCGGGTCTTCCGGATCGACCGTCTGGACGAGATCGAGCTCGATATCGTCCTCCCA